>JAIBCD010000097.1 GCA_019694335.1 Rhodospirillaceae bacterium
CGCAGGTATTTGTCGCGCCTCAGGCGCGCAGATATTTATTGAACCAGGCCAGCGTGCGGTCCCAGGCTTCCTTGGCGGCCTTTTCGTCGTAACGCGGGGTGGTGTCGTTGTGGAAGCCGTGGTTGGCGCCGGCATAGATATGCCCTTCGTGCGCCACGCCGGCCTCCTTCAAGGCTTCGTCGAACGCCGGCCAGCCGGCGTTGATGCGCTCGTCGAGCGCGCCGTACTGGGCGTTGATCGGCGCCTTGATCTTGGCGACGTCCTCGGGCTTCGGCTGCGCGCCGTAGAACGGCACGCCCGCCGCCAGGCCGTCGCCGAGCCTGACGGCCAGCGTGTTCACCACGCCGCCGCCGAAGCAGAACCCGACCGCGCCGAGTTTGCCGCTGCTGTCCGGCCGCGCCTTCAGCCATTGCGCCGCCGCGACGAAATCCTCGGTCATCTTGGCGCGGTCCACCTGCCCGAAAGCCACGG
Source organism: Rhodospirillaceae bacterium (assembly GCA_019694335.1). Classification (GTDB taxonomy): domain Bacteria; phylum Pseudomonadota; class Alphaproteobacteria; order Rhodospirillales; family Rhodospirillaceae; genus SHVO01. Next base: position 472 of record JAIBCD010000097.1, read on the forward strand.
CGCCCTTCTCGTCGTCGCCGGGATAGCCGCCGACCGAGGTCAGCCCGTCCGGCGCAAGCGCAATGAAATTCGCGGTCGCCAGGCGCCGCGCCACGTCCTCGATATAGGGGTTGAGGCCGCGGTTCTCGTGCACCACCAGCACCACCGGCAGCTTGCCCGTGGCATTGGCGGGCTTCACCAGGTAGCCCTTGATGCTGCCGTTGCCTTGCGGTGACGGGATCTCGACGCGCTCGCCCTTGATGCGCTTGTCGTCGGCCGGCACCTGGATCGCCCAGGCGTAGTTGGGCTTCAGAAGTTCGAACAGCGCGGCGCCGGTGACGCCGGCGACCGTGTACTTCCGGCAGACATCGATGAAGTCGCGCCGCGACATGCGGCCGTGGACGTAACCGTCGAAAATGTTCAGGAGTTCCTGCGGGAATTCGGAGGCCTTGCGGCGGCCGGCGGCGCGGACTGCGATCGGCGTGATCTGATTCATAGGTGTGTCCTCTTCTCAAGATGCACGGGTTGGGCCAAAAGCGCCGCGAAGCTTAGCACCACCTTCCCCGCCGCGGCCCCAGGAGATGGGTTAAAATCACCCTCTTCCGGCCATCAAGAACCTGTGACAAACGGATGGATATGCACGGCGGCAGCGCAAGCGAAGTGGCGAGGGCTTTCCTCAAACTGGGGCTGACCAGTTTCGGGGGGCCGGTCGCGCATCTCGGCTATTTCCGCGAGGAATTCGTGCGCCGCCGCGCCTGGCTCAGCGACGCGGCCTTCGCGGATATCGTGGCCCTGTGCCAATTCCTGCCCGGCCCCGCCAGCAGCCAGACCGCCATGGCCTTGGGCCATATGCGCGCCGGCCCGTTGGGCGCGCTCGCCGCCTGGGCGGGGTTCACCGCGCCGTCCGCGCTGCTGATGATCCTGTTCGCCTTCGCGCTGCTCGCGCGGACACCAGTGCTGAACGGCCCGGTGGCGGTCGCTGTGGTGCATGGATTGAAGCTGGTGGCGGTGCCGATCGTGGCTCAGGCGCTCTGCGCCATGGCGCGGGCCCTGTGTCCCGATCTCCGGACCGCGGCGGTCGCGGTCCTGTGCGGCCTGGCGGCGGCCCTCGCGCCCGGCGGCCTGACGCAGCTTGGCGTCATCGCCAGCGGCGCGCTCGCTGGCGTGGCGTTCCTGCGCGGCGCCGACGCACACGGCCCCCGGCCGGCGACACGGAGCGGAGCGGCGGCGGTTTTTCTCGCGGCGTTCGCGGCGCTGCTGGTGGTGCTGCCGCTGGTGCGCGGATTCTCGCCACTGCTGGACTTGGCGGACGCGATGTACCGCGCGGGCGCCCTGGTGTTCGGCGGCGGGCATGTGGTGCTGCCGCTGCTGCGCGAAGCCGTGGTGACACCCGGCTGGCTGAGCGACGCGACCTTCCTCGCGGGCTACGGCGCGGCGCAAGCGGTGCCCGGCCCGTTGTTCAGTTTCGCGGCCTTCGTCGGCACGCTCGTGCGCCAGCCACCGCTGGGGCTTGCTGGCGGCATTGTCGCGCTGGTGATGATCTTCCTGCCGGGCGCCCTGCTGCTGTTCGGCGCCTGGCCGTTCTGGCAGCGCCTTCAGGCCGATCCGCGCGCGCGCGGTGCGCTCCGGGGTGCCAATGCCGCCGTCGTCGGGCTTCTGGCGGCGGCGCTCTATTCCCCGGTCGGCGTGACCGCGATCACGCAGTGGACCGACGCGGCGATCGCGGTGGCGGGTTTTGCGCTGCTGGCCTGGCGCCGCATCGCACCGTGGATCGTGGTGCTGGTGACGGTGCTAGCCAGCGTCGCTGCCGCGCTGCCGGCAATCTTGCGATAGCCGCTAGTTCTGCGCCGGCGGCGCAGGTGCCTGCGCTTCGGCGGGCGCTTCGGTGGGCGCTTCGGTGGGCGCTTCAGCGGGCGCTTCGCTGGACGCGGACGGCGCCTGCTTGCCTTCTTCCGGTTCGGACGTGACGGTGCCCGCCGCCACCGCGCTCGTGGACGAAACGGGCACGAGCCCGGCGCCGGATGGCGTCACCGCGCCGATCACCGGCAGATGCACGACCACGGTCTGGCCGTTCTCGGCGGAAACGGTGGTGGCCTGGATGTCGCCCACCTGAAGAGACGTCTGCGCGGGCGCCTGCGGCACCGGTTCGTCCTTGGCCTGAACAACCGGAGCGGACCCCGGCGCGGCCATTTGGCCGCTGCCCGCTTGACCACTCAGCGTCTGGCCGTTCGGCCCCTGCGCGGTCACGCCCGGCAGCAGCGACAGCACCACTTCCACCTTCACGTTCTGCGGCTTGGTCTCGGCCTTGGGCTCGGGATGGACTTCGGCCTTCACCACCGGCTCGGGCGGCACTGAATAGTCCGGCACCACGCGCGCCTGGGGCCCGATGATCACCAGTACCTTCTGGCCAAGCTCCAGCGGCTTCTGCTCGCGCTGCGTGACGGACAGCATGTCGCCGTTGTTCTTGCGCACGATGTATTCCCAGCCGGTGGTGTCGCCGGCCGCGTGATCGAGCGCCGTGCCGACCAGGGCGCCAACGGCAGTGCCGCCGACCGCCGCCAGCGGCGTACCGCCGTATTCGGAACCGAGCACGCCGCCGGCCGCGCCGCCGGTGACCGCGCCGATATTGCCGTTGGCGCTGATCGCCACTTGGCGGTAACCGACCACCGTGCCGGGCTCGACCTTATTGGCGTATTGCACGGCATTGCTGGCATAGGTATTGGGCGAGTATTCGTGTGTCGCGCAGCCGGCGAGAACCAGCAGGCACGTCGCCGCCAACGGCAAATGTCTCAGGAATGGCTGCATGGCTGAGCCCCCTCTGCGTGATCGTGACCGGATGGAAGGCGGAAACCGTACCACCGACGATGATCTTCTGACCTAAAAAGATGTCAATATTTTGGCCTGGGGACTCCAGTCTCCGCCGTCGCGTTGAAAGATGCGACGCGCTGCACGCTCGCCTTGATGCCGCCGCATTCGATTGCGGCAGCCTCCTGACCCGTCATGACGACGGGTCCGCGTGGCGGCTAAGGCATCCGGTGCGGCACGGCGATGAGATAGCCCAGTTCCGCGCCGCCCGCGCCGCCGGAGAAAATGGAGGGGTCGCCGCTGCCGCTCTTGCCCGGGGCATAGCCGACATCGGCGTTGGTGACCCCGGGCGCGTAGATCATGTAATGCCCGGGGAACTGAGTCTTGGTGACCTTCCCGGTGCCGGGTTCGAGCAATACGTCGCCCGCCAGCATATAGGCGATGCCCGTGCGCGCCGGGCGGTGGTACTTGCCGCTCCTGAAGCCGGCGGCGATCTCAGCCTTTACCGCGTCGGCGCTTTCGCCCGCCGCCAGCAATTCGCCCACCCGGAGCATCACCGGCACATAGCTGGTGGCGCCTTCGGGATCCCAGCAGGTCGGTTTGAAGGCGATGCCGCCATACAGGAATGCGTCGCGGTTCAGGAGGCAGGTGAAACCGTTCGTGCCCTCGTGCGTCTTGGTGAAGCCCTTGGCGCCATAGACATAAACCGTGGCCCCGGCGCGCAGATGTTGGGGACCGCCGGAGAGCGCGAGTTCGGTTTCCTCCGCTTCGGGGAAAGTGGTGTTGAGCACGCGCGCCGCGTCGGCGCTGTCTGCGGCCTGCGCGGCCGCGCTCATGCACAAGGCCGCCGCGAAGCTTGCCAGAGACCGGTTCATCATTTCCCTCCCAGCCAATCGGCGAACATCCCCTCATACGCCTTTTCCACGGCCAATGCGTAGGCTTCCGGATCGCCGACCGGCGTCGCCGCCATGCGGGCGCGCAATCCGGCGCGGATTTCGGCAAGGCGCTGCGGGTCGGCGGCGAGCGTTCCGGCCTTGGCGGCATAGTCCTCCGCGTCGGCGGCGATCCAATCCTCGAGCCCGAGCGCCGACAGCGCCGCGCCGGCCAGGCGCGAGGACGGCGTTTCCTTCATCACCGTCACCACCGGCACGCCCATCCACAGGGCGTCCAATGTGGTCATGCCGCCGCCGTGGGGCGTGGGGTCGAGGCAGATATCGGCCCGCCGATACGCCGCGAAATGCGCCGCGCGCCCGGTCCCGTCCATGAAATCGATGCGATCCGCGGCGATGCCTTGCGCCGAGAAAGCGGCCGCGAGGCGCGTGCGGTCCTGCGCGCCGCCGTAAGCCGTGAACTTCAGCAGCAGCCGCGACGTCGGCAGGCGGTGAAGCACCGCAGCCCACAGCCGGACTGTCGCCGGCGTGATCTTTGTGGCGCGGTTGAAGGATGCGAAAGTGACATGGCCATTGGCGAGCGCCGGCGGCGGGCCCGGCGGCGGCAATTCTTCAGGCGACCAGTAGCCGAGAAAGCACGGCAAGTCGGCGACCTTCTCCGCGAACAACCGCCGGGAGTCCTTGGGCACCAGAACGGGATCGGCGAGCAGGTAGTCCATCGCCGCGAGGCCGGTGCCGGTGGGCTCACCCCAGGCGGTCACCTGAATCGGTGCCGGTTTATACGCGAAGGCGCCGAGCCGGTTGCCCTGCATGTGGCCAACGCAATCCACCAGGATGTCGATCCCGTCGGCACGCACCTGGCCGGCCAACGCCGCGTCGCTCATGCCGGTGGTATCGCGCCAGGCCGTTGCGGCATCCTTGAGGAGCGCGGTCACACCATCCTCGGCCGTGGTGTCGGAGTAGCAGATCACCTCGAAACGCTTGCGGTCGTGGTACAGGATCACGGGCGCGAAGGCATAGGCCGCGGCCTGGTGGCGGAAATACTTGCTGACATAGCCGACGCGAATTTTTGCCCGGGCTTGGGGCGTCCGCGCCGGCAGGCGCGCGACCGCCGGCGCCCGGCTGTTCCACGCCTTCCGCTGCGCCTGCTGGTGCGCGAGGTCGGCCGTGGTGAAATTCAGCGCGAAGATCAGATTGCCGCCGGCTTCGGGAAAATCCGGCTGCAACTGGATGGCGCGCTCGAACCGCGCCACGGCGGCGGCCGCGTCTCCTTGTTCCAGCAGCGCCGCGCCCAGGCTGGCGTGCACCATGGCGTCATCCGGCGCCAGGGACACGCCGCGCCGGAGTTCGTCCACCGCGCCGGCGAGATCGCCCCGGCGCAAGAGAACCAAGCCGAGATTGCCGTGGAATGCCGCCACATCCGGCATCAGCGCGATGGCTTTCCGGTAGCAGGCTTCCGCTTCGTCGAGGCGCGCGGCGCTCTGGAGCGAACGCCCGAGATTGAAATGATGCCGTGCCTCGCGGGGCGCCAGGCCGGCCGCGCGCCCCTGGGCGGCGATGGCGTCATCGGTACGCCCCGCCTGCATGAGCGCAAGGCCGTAATCCGCGTGATGATCGGCGTTGCCGGCATCGACCGCCAGCGCCTCGCCGATCAGGCGCACGGCGATCTCGGGCCGGCCGGTCTGCAAGGCCATCAGCCCCAGCCCGTGCAACGCGCCGGCGTGGCGGATATCGGCCGCGAGGATGGCGCGATACAACGCCTCCGCCGCGGAGAGGCGGCCCGCCGCGTGATGCCTGAAGGCCTCGTTGAACTGTTCCGGGAGACCCAACCTAGTCCTTGGCGCGCACACCCTCGCCCACGCAGCACGGCGCGGCGGGAGAATAACCGGTGAATTTCCAGCGATAGGCGCCGAAGGTGGTCGTGCTCTTGCCGTCGAGGCCGGTGGTGTCGGCCTGCACCAGGTAGAGGTTGCCGTGATGATCGACGCTGACGCCGTGGCCGGGCGGATGGCCGGGCGTGCCGATACCGGTGAAGATGGTGCCCAACGTCTCGAGCGTCTTGCGGTTGAGGATATAGATCACCGGCGTGCCGCCGATATAGAGGAACCGCTGGTCGGGCGAGAAACCCACCGAGCGCGCCTGCAGCGGGAAGGTGCTGTCGAGGCCGAGGAACTTCTCGGTCACGAACTTGCCGTCGATGGTGAATACCTGGATGCGCTTGTTGTTGCGGTCGGCGACATAGACCATGCCGTCGTCGGACATCTTCACGTCATGCACGGTGTTGAACTGCTGCAGCGCATCGGCCACCGGCTCGAACGCGCCGTTGGAGCGCGTGGACTGCTTCGCCGGCGGGCGGTCGGCGGCGTCGAGCGGCTTGTTGCCGTAGGCGCCCCAGGTGCGCTTCACCTTGCCGGTGTCGGCATCGTAGACCACGATGCGGCTGTTGCCGTAGCCGTCGGCCACCAGCAGTTCATTGGTCTTGGCGTAGTAATAGGAGTTGGCCGCGCCGCGCAGGATGTCGGTCTTATTGCTGCCGATCTGGCCGGGCGTGCCGAAGGCTTTGACGAATTTGCCGTCGCGCGTGAATTTCAGAACCTGGCTGTCGCTGGGAAACTTCGAGCGTCCGTTGGAATTGTCGTTGTTGCCCAGGATCCAGATAAAGCCCTTGCTGTCGAAGGTCAGACCGTGCTCGTTGCCGGGCCAGGCGTAACCCGGTCCGCTCTCGCCGCCCCAGCCGCGCAGGTATGTGCCGGCCTGGTCGAACTCCAGCACCGCCGGCGGGATCGCGGTCTTGGGCGTGTTGGGATCGAGGTTGGTGAGTTCGCGCGGCCGGGTGATCAGCCAGATATGGTCCTGGTCGTCCGCCGCCGCCCACGACACCGCCGCGCCCTTGTTCCAGGCCGGGGGCAACTGCGGCCAGTTCATGTCGCGCTCGAACTGCGGCACGCCGCCTTCGCCCACATGCGGCGCGGCCGCAGGCTCAGCAGCCAACACACCGGTGGCCAACGACAGGATCATTCCCGCAGCCGCGACGGATTTCATGACAGCCCCTCCCTGCACGCAACCCGCCCAACTATAGGCGGCGCGGAAACACAGGGCCAGTGTGGCGGCTAGCAGCCGCCAGCTTTTGGGACTACGCCGATGCATGACGTGCCCTTACCGGCCGATGCCTTCACCGTGCGCACCGAAAAGGCCGCGGCGGCGTTCTTCGTCCCGTCCGCCCTGGCGCCGCCGCCGGATGGGCGCCTGTCGGCGGAACTGGACACGGCCCTGGCCGAAACGCGGCAAGGCGATGCCGACGGCGGAGTCTACTATTTCCTGGACCAGGGCCGCCCGGTCATGCGGCGGGTGGCGGCCAGAAAAGGCCCGCCCGCCCTGGACTTGTGGCGAATGGCGGCCCTGTCCGAGGCCGACGCCCGGGAATTGGCGGCGGCACACGCGGCAAGCCCTATACGATCCGCGTCGCCATGGCCCCACGCTCCCTTGCCGGTCCCACCCCCGACGGATAGGCTTTTGCCTTCCGAACGGTCTCCGGGGGGGATTCTCATGCGCGTGCTCCGTCACGGTGCTGCCTTAGCGGTGCTCCTGTTGTGTGCTCCGGCCGTCGCGCAGACGCCGGTGATCGATCCCGCCATCCAGGCCCTGGTCGGCCGCCTCGACCTCGAGAAGTACAAGGCCACCATCAAGGGCCTGACCAAGTTCGGCGACCGCCGCCAGGGCACCGACCGCAACCGCGCCGCCATCGATTGGATCGAGGCGCAGTTGAAGAGCTACGGCTGCGCCGATATCGAGCGCCTGAAATACGATTTCCAGCCGCCACCAGCCACGCCCGCCGCCACGCCCGCCGCCAAGGTGCCCGAGGGTTCGCCGCTGGAACGCGCCGTCGGCGGCGGACGCCCGCGCGGCTACCGCATCCCGACCGGCGTCAACACCGATCCGCTGAAGCAACCCGACGCGGCCTTGCGCAAACTGAACGAGCAGCCCACCACGCCGGGCCCGCGCGAGGAAGTCTATTGCACCAAGGTCGGCACCACGCATCCCGGCGAGATGTACATCCTCGGCGCCCACATGGACGGCCACGGCTGGGGCGAAGCCGCCAACGACGACGGCTCGGGCACGGCGCTGGTGATGGAACTCGCGCGCATTCTGTCCGCGCCCGAGGTGCAGACCGACCGCTCGATCCGCTTCGTGCTGTGGAACAACGAGGAGACCGGCCTCAACGGCGCGCGCGCCTATGTCGCGCAGCGCGAGAAGCTCCAGGGCATCGAGAGCCCCGCCGGATCGGGCAAGTATCCCGAGCCCAAGTGGCTGGGCATGATCCAGCACGACATGATGCTGTTCGACCACGGCGCGCCCAGGGCCGACGGCACCATGAGCAAGGAACAGCGGCCGGAAGCCGACGTGAACGTGGAATTCCAGATGAATTCCAAATTCGCGGCTCAGTCCCAGGCGCTGGCCTGGGCGCTGCAAACCGCCAATGAGACCTACGCCACCGACTATCCGGTCACCGTCGGCGCCCACATGACCAACACCGACTCAACGCCGTTCATGGACAGCGTCGCCGCCATCAGCGTGCGCGAGAACGAGCGCGGCATTCACATCGGCAGCGGCTGGGATCCGCAGTGGCACCAGCCCACCGACGTGTTCGCCACTTATAGCGACAAGGATTTCCGCCTCGGCCTCAATGCCGCCCAGACCACGCTGTCCGCGGTGCTGAAACTGGCCGGCGTGTCGTTGAAGAAATAAGTGAGCACGGCGGTCCTCGCCCAGGCCCTGGCGCACCACCGCCAGGGCAATTTCGCCGCGGCTGAGCAGGGATACGCCGCGGCGATCAAGGCGGACCCGCGCAATTTCCAGGCCCACCACTTGCTCGGCACATTGCGGATGCAGCAAGGCCGCTTCGCCGACGCCCTGGCCTCCCTGGACCGCGCGATCGGCGCCAAGCCGGATTTCGCCGACGCTCACGGCAGCCGGGGATTGGCGCTGTGCAACCTGCAGCGCTTCCAGGAAGCGGTGCAGAGCTTCGGCAAGGCCCTCAAGCTCAAGCCGCGCGCACCCGACATCCTCGCTCATAGGGCGCTCGCGCTCTATTACCTCAAGAAACCCGAGCAGGCGGTGGCGAGCTACGATGAATCCCTCGCCTTCGAGCCGCGCAATCCCGATGCCCAGATGGCGCGTGCCAACATCCTGATGGAATTGAAACGCCACGCCGAAGCCCTCGCCGGTTACGATGCGGCCCTGGCGCTGCGACCCAACGTCGCGGAAGTGGTCTTCAACCGCGGCATGCTGCTGGCCGAGATGAACCGCCCGGCCGAGGCGCTGGCGGCCTTCGATCACGCCGTCGCCCTGAAACCGGGACTGGGCGCCGCCCACTACAACCGCGGCCTCGCCTATGCGCGGCTTGGCCGGAGTCCGGAAGCGCTCGCGGCTTACGACAAGGCCATCGCCCTCGACGCCGGTTATGTCCAGGCCTGGAACGACCGCGGTCTTGCCCTCAAGGCCCTCAGGCGATTCGACGAAGCGCTGGCGAGTTTCGACCGCGCGTTGGCGCTGAAACCCGATTTCGCGGGCGCCTGGAACAACCTGGGCAACACCCTGTGGGACATGGCCCGGACCGACGATGCCGCGCGGGCCTTCGGCAAGGCGATCGAACTGCGACCGGATTTCGCCCTCCCCTACCGCAACCGCGCCGGCATGCTGGCCGCCCACCGCGAGCACTACAGCCAGGCGGTCGCGGACTTCGCCGCGGCCCTGCGGCTCGACCCTTCGGCCGCTTATGTGCGCGGCGAACTCCTGCATATGCGGATGATGGGCGCCGATTGGACCGGCCTCGCCCAAGAGATGACCGCGATCGACGCGGGCGTGCGCGCGGGCCAGGAGGCCGTAATGCCGTTCGTCTACCAGGCCATCTCGGAGTCACCCGCCGACCTCAAGGCCTGTGCGCAAATCTACGCCCGCCAGTACCCGGCCGCGCCGCGCCCGGCCTTCACCGTGCCGCGCAGACCGGGACGCATCCGGCTTGGCTACCTGTGCGGCGAGTTCCGCAGCCACGCCACGTCCTACCTCACCGCCGGCCTGTTCGAGCATCACGACCGCGAACGGTTCGAGGTCGTCGCCTTCGACAACGGCCGCGCCGACGACAGCGACACGCGCCGGCGATTGGAGAAGGCGTTCGACCGCATGATCCCGATCGCCGGGATGGGCGCGGCCCAGGCGGCGGGCCGCATCGCCCATGAGAGCATCGACATCCTGGTCAACCTCAACGGTTACTACGGCGCCGGCCGCACCGATGTGTTCGCCGAGCGCCCGGCGCCGGTGCAGGTCAACTTCCTGGGGTTCCCCGGCACCCTGGGCGCGGATTACATCGACTATATCGTCGCCGACCGCGTCGTGATCCCGGAGAGCGAGCGAATGCACTACGTCGAGAAGGTCGCGTACCTTCCCGGCTGCTACCAGGCCAACGACGCGCGGCGCGGCCGGCCGGACATCGCCGCCACCCGCGCCGCGCAGGGGCTGCCCGAAGATGCTTTCGTGTTCTGTTATTTCAATCACGCCTACAAGCTGGCGCCCGCGATGTTCGCGAGCTGGATGCGCATTCTGACGCAAACGGCGGGATCGGTGCTGTGGCTGCTCGACAGCCGGGGCAATTTCGCCGCGAACATTCGCGCCGCCGCGGCGGCGCAAGGCGTCGATCCGGCGCGCATCGTGTTCGCGCCCGTCGACCGGCACGCGCCCCATCTTGCGCGCCTCGCTCTCGGCGACCTGTTCCTGGATTCATTGCCCTATAACGCCCACACCACCGCCAGCGACGCCTTGTGGATGGGTTTGCCGCTGCTCACCTGCCGGGGTACGACTTTTCCGGGACGCGTGGCCGCCAGCCTGCTCACCGCCGCCAATCTGCCGGAACTGATCACCGAGTCTCTTGCCGATTACGAAACCCGGGCTGTCGAGATCGCCCGCGATCCCGCGCGGCTGGCGGCGCTCAAGGCCAAGCTCAAGGACATCGGCTCCACGCCGCTGTTCGATACAGCAGGATACACGCGCGCGCTCGAAGCCCTCTATGGCACCATGCTCAGGGACGTAAATGTACCTGGTACAATTTAATCCGCGACGGTGATCGGTGCCGGCGGCTGTCCCGCCTCATAGAGCGCCCACATTTTCCGGTAAGCGGTCTCGAGGTTGCGGGTGAAACGGCGTGTATCGAACAGCGGGCAGGTGAAGCGGGTGTTTTCCAGCCGGCCCCGGTATTCCACCAGGCGTTCCGGTGACCGCGCCAACGTTAACGCCATCGCCTCGTAGTCCGGGTCGTTGCGGGCGATCAACTCCGGCAGTCCCGCCGCCGCGACCAGGCCCGCGGCCACCCGGCCGGTGAAGGTCTCGCCCAGGCGCGTGAGCACCGGCAGGCCGGCCCACAGGGCGTCGCTGGCGGTGGTGTGGGCGTTGCAGGGAAAGCAGTCCAGGAACAAGTCGGCCGCCTTGTGCCGCGCGAGATGCTCGGCCATCCCGGCGCGCGGCGCGAACACCAGCCGGGCGGGATCGACGCCACGGGCGGCGGCTTCGGCGCGCAGGTTGCGCGCGGCGGCGGCATTGTCTTCCAGCTGCCACAGCACGCTGCCGTCGACAGCCTTGAGCAGGCGCATCCAGATATCGAACACGCGCGGCGTGAGCTTGTAGGTATTGTTGAAGCTCGCGAACACAAAACCGCGCTCCGGCAGTCCGAGGTCGCGCCGCGAGGGCGCGGCGCCCGCGCGCGCGCGCCGCGCGTCGTTGGCCTGGTAGGAATGCGGCAATGTGACGATGCGCTCGCTGAACCATTCCGCATGTTCCGGCGGCGTGACGAACCGGTCGCCGATCACATAGTCATAGCGCGAAGACCCGAGGCTGCCGGGATAGCCCAGGTAATTTACCTGGATGGGTGCCGCACCGAGCGCGAAGATCGCGGGGCGGCCGTTCTTGGTGAGGCCCTTGAGATCGACGGCGATATGGATCCCCATCTCCCGCGCCCGCGCGACGATGGCGCGGGGGGGCATGGCCGTCACGTCGATGAAGCGGTCGAAGGCCTTCTCCAGGCGCGCGCGCATCGGATCGCCCGGGGCGCCATTGCCGTAGGCGAACGCGATCACCTCGAAATCGGCGCGGTCGTGGTCCTCGAACAAACCGGCCGCGAGGCGCGCGGTAGCGTGATCGAAAAAGTCCGCCGAGAAATACCCAAGCTTCAATTTGCCGGACTTGGTCCTCGGCCAGGAATACCCGTCGGACGCGGGTGTGGTATCGGCGAAGAATCGCCCGGCCGCCGCTTGCTGCTGGCGCGGGCTCGCCTCCAGCGCCATCACCGCGAACGGTCCGGTGCCGGCGCCACCGGCGTCGAGATCGGCGAGCCGCGCCGCCGCCTTGCCGGCGATTCCGTCCCATTTGCAGATCTGCAAACTGCACAGGAGGCTGCCGCCCAGGGCCGCGGCCCCCGCCGCTTCGAGATCGGGCAACGCCTCCTCGGCCCGGCCCATGGCTTCCAGCGACAAGCCGCGCACCATCCGCGCGTCGTTCAAGGCCGGGTCGCGCGCCAGGGCGGCATCGCAGGCGGTCACGGCCTCGGCGTAGCGCTCGAGCATACGCAACGCCGCGCCTTCGAGCGCATACGCGGGCGCGTACGCGGGGTTGGCGCGCTGCACCGCGCGGGCGCCGGCCAGGGCTTCATCCAGGCGCCCCATCTCGATGCAGACCGCGGCGCGGTTAT
>JAIBCD010000228.1 GCA_019694335.1 Rhodospirillaceae bacterium
AGGGAAAGATGCATCGACAGCTCCTTGTGGGTGATGGAACGGTCATTCTAGGCTGGAGTCCGACCGCTTCCTGATTCGCTCTGGAAGCCGGGACGGTGACAGGGTCTGCCCGGGTACACACGCACCAACGCCGGGCCTATTCTGGCCCCATGGGTTTTTCGCGCCTGTTCCCGAACCGACCCGGCCACCAGTCGACCGAGGCCGACACGGTGGTGGTGATCGATGTGCTGCGCTCGTTCACCACGGCGGCGGTGGCGCTGCACCGGGGCGCAGCCGCGGTCTATCCGGTTGACGACCCTGCCGCGGCACGCGAAGCCTGCGCGCGCATCGACCGCGCCGTTTCGGTGGGGGCGTTCGCCGGCGGCTCGCCGGTGCCGGGCTTCGACTTTGGCAATTCGCCGTCCGCCCTGGCGCGGGCGGATCTCTCGGGCCGCCATGTGGTGATCAGTACCGCCGCGGGTGTGCGCGGCCTGCACCGGTTTCGGCGCGCGCGGCGGGTTTTCGCGGCCAGCCTGGTGTGTGCGGCGGCGACCGCCGAAGCCATCCGCCGCTCGGGCGCCGATGAGGTGTGCTTCGTCATCACTGGCGAATGGCACGACCGCGACGGCGACGAGGACATCGCGTGCGCCGACTACATCGAGGCGCTGCTTCGCGGCCACGCGCCGAGTCCCGACCGCTTTGCCCGGCGCGTGCGCGAGTCCGATTTCGGCCTGCGCTTTGCCGCAGCGACCTCGCCCGACCTGCCGGCCGACGACCTCGCCATCGGTGCCGACGCCGATCGCTTTGGCTTCGCGATGCCGGTAGCGGAAGAAGCGGGCGATCTGGTGATCCGGCCCGTCACACCGCCCTGAAAGCCGCCTGGAAGGGCGCTTTTCGAGGTGTTTTTGCCACTTCCCAGCGTCGGATGGCCACGGGCCGCTATCAAGTCAGGAGTGATGGGCGCCGGGCATGGGGGTCTTGCGACGCGTGGGTCGATCCGCAGACCGACCCCCCAGTGGATCAGCGCTCGCAGGCGAAGCTGGCGGCGATTTCCTTGTCACCGGTCTTGTAACGCGCCACCAGCGGATAAGGGCACAACGGGCGGGTGCGGGTCGCGGTCCAGTCGGCGGGCAGTTCGGCATTCACACCTCCCGCATTGCCGGTGCCGCGCGCACTGGCCACGATGCGGTCGGGCGCCTGGCCCTTTTCGACCCAGTTGATCAGGGTTGTGAGGCCGTCGTACTGGTCGGTCGCGGGGCCGCCGCGCGAGTGACCCATGCCTGGGACGCGGAAGAAACGGGCGAACTTCGCGGCCTGGCCGCCATAACGCGCGTCGATGCTGTCATACCAGGTGGCGGTGTCGTCCACAGAGAACACCGGGTCGGAGGTGCCGTGGATCACGATCATCTTCGCGCCGCGCGAACGCACCAGGTCCAGGTTGGCGGGGTCGGGCGGGGTCATGAAGGACATCGCGCTTTCGGTGTAGACCCCGCTGGTGGCGAAGATCCTGGGGGCATCGGTGTCCATGTTGAACGCCAAGGCGTAGGCCAGGGTGTCGGGCAGGGCCGTTGTGCTTGCGGGTGGCGACGAGAAGATGAACGCCAGCGCGACCGGATCACGGCCATTGCGCACGGAGTTGCGAAATTTCCAGTCGGCCCAGCCTGAGGAAACCATGCCGGGGTCGTAGGGCCAACGGCTGTAAAGCGCCTCGCCCTTGCTGTTGCGCGCGCCGGTGAACACGTTGACGACGGCGGCCTTCTGCGCCGCGCTCAGGCAACTGCCATCGCGCGCGCCGCCACAGGTGGGCACGTCGCGCGCCAGGTCGAAGGCGCCGCGGCAGGCCTGTACGTCCTGCACCAAGCCGTCGGTCACGCCGTCGAGCGCGTCGCATTTGGCGAGGATGGCCTGCGCGATCACGCGCCGCTCGGTCTGGGTCAGGGCGGATTCAAGGTCGAAGTTGGGCGCGGCGCCGGTGCTGGTGGCCACCGTGTTCCATTGCTGGGCACCATACAGCTGGGCCACAGCGGCCTTGGGCAGGTTGAAGCCGGGGGAGTTGGCCAGGAAGCCGTCGTAATCGGCCGCGTAGCGCGCGGCGGCCACCATGGTGTGTCGGCCGCCGTTGGAGGTGCCGCCGATATAGGAGCGGTCCGGGCCCTTGCCATAAGCCGCCCTGATCAGTGCCTTGGCCATGGGCGTGAGGCTGCCGACGGCCTTGTAGCCATAGTCGAGCCGGGCTTGCGGGTCCACGCCGAACAATGGGTTTTGCGCACTGCTGTGGCCGGCGTCGGAGCTGATGATCGCGAAGCCCAGTTGCAGGCCGTTCTTCAGAATGCCACCGCTACCAATCGAGTTGCCGCCATCGGCCGTCGACACCACGCCGTCGATGCCGCCGTTGCCTTGGTAGAGGAAGCGCCCGCTCCAGTCTTTTGGCATGCGCATTTCGAAACCGATGGCGTAGGTCTGGCCGTCCACCGTGCTGACGCGCTGGTTCATGCGGCCGGTGATGCGGCAATGCTCGCCCACCGGCTGACCGGCGTTGCTCAGC
>JAIBCD010000098.1 GCA_019694335.1 Rhodospirillaceae bacterium
CTTGGCCCAACCGGAGCCGGGTTCCTAAACCCTTGGCCCTGCATCGTCAACCGGGAGGGCAGCCCCGGCCGCGCAATTTGCCCAAGAAATGTTCACCCTGGCTTGTTCTTGGGCAGGCCGGTTGGGTTATCCACAGGCGGTTCCTGGGAAAATCCAGATCCCCCTTTCGCCTTCCCTACCCTCGGAAGTTGGCACAAGAATTGAAAGTGTGTTGCCCATTACGGGCCCCTGCTGCTGGGGATTGGGAGTTCACCGCGTCATGAAAAAGATCGAAGCCATCATCAAGCCGTTCAAACTCGACGAGGTCAAAGAGGCCTTGCACGAGGTGGGCTTGCAGGGCATCACGGTGACCGAGGCCAAGGGCTTCGGTCGGCAAAAAGGCCATACCGAATTATACCGCGGCGCCGAGTACGTGGTCGATTTTCTCCCCAAGGTGAAGATCGAAGTCGTCCTGGACGACGCCATGCTCGACCGCGCCATCGAAGCCATTCAGAAAGCGGCCCACACCGGCCGCATTGGGGACGGGAAGATTTTCGTATACTCGATCGAGGATGCGATCCGTATCCGCACCGGAGAACGCGGCGCGGACGCGGTGTGATCTAAAGAGCAGCGGACACGCCGGCTGAGCCGGCCGATACAAACGCCGGCGAACCCGGCCAACAGAACAGGCAAGAAACGACAGCCGTAAAATACGGCGCACGCTTCGCCCGCGCCCGAAGGGGCGCAAATACAAATGCCCGAAGGGGCGCAAAACAGAGACTGGCATTCACAGCGCAAAGAACAGGAAGAGAGACATGTCTGACGTCAAGAAAATCCAGGAGCTGATGAAAGAAAAGGAAGTCAAATACGTGGACTTCCGCTTCACCAATCCCGCCGGCAAGTGGCAGCACACCGCCCAGTGGATCGAAACCGTGGACGAAGAAATGCTGACCGAAGGCATCATGTTCGACGGTTCGTCGATCGCGGGCTGGAAGGACATCTCCGAGTCCGACATGCAGCTGAAGCCGGACCTCTCGACCGCGACCATGGATCCGTTCACGGCGCAGCCGACGCTGATCCTGTTCTGCGACGTCGTCGAGCCCGCCACCGGCCAGCCCTACAACCGCGATCCGCGCTCGATCGCCAAGAAGGCGCTGGCGTACATGGACAGCGCCGGCGTGGGCGACACCGCCTACTTCGGCCCCGAGGCCGAGTTCTTCGTGTTCGACGACGTGCGCTACTCGACCACGCCGAACAACATGTTCTTCAGCTTCAACAGCGAGGAAGGCCCGTACAACGACGGCGCCAAGTTCGACGAAGGCAACCCCGGCCACCGTCCGCGCCCGAAGGGCGGCTACTTCCCGGTGGCGCCGGTCGACCAGTGCCAGGATCTGCGCGCCGAGATGGTGTCCGTGCTCGCCGACATGGGCGTGAGCATGGAAAAGCACCACCACGAAGTGGCGCCGTCCCAGCACGAACTCGGCATCAAGTTCGATACGCTGATCAAGACCGCCGACAACATGCAGCTCTACAAGTATGTCGTGCACATGGTCGCCCATTCCTACGGCAAGACCGCGACCTTCATGCCGAAGCCGGTCTACCAGGACAACGGCTCGGGCATGCACGTGCACCAGTCGATCTGGAAGAAAGGCAAGAACATGTTCGCCGGCTCCGGCTACGCGGACCTGTCCGAAACCTGCCTCTACTACATCGGCGGCATCATCAAGCACGCCAAGGCGCTGAACGCCTTCACCAACCCGCTCACCAACAGCTACAAGCGCCTGGTGCCGGGTTACGAAGCCCCGGTGCTGCTGGCTTACTCCTCGCGCAACCGTTCGGCCTCCTGCCGCATTCCGCACGTGGCGAGCCCGAAGGGCAAGCGCGTGGAAGTGCGCTTCCCGGATCCGGGTGCCAACCCCTACCTCGCCTACGCCGCCATGCTCATGGCCGGCCTCGACGGCATCAAGAACAAGATCCATCCCGGCGACCCGATGGACAAGAACCTGTACGAACTGCCGCCGCAGGAACTCGCCAAGGTTCCGACGGTGTGCGGCTCGCTGCGCGAAGCTCTCGAGAACCTCAACGCCGACCGCGCCTTCCTGAAGGCCGGCGACGTGTTCACCGATGACTTCATCGACGGCTGGATCGACCTGAAGATGCCGGAAGTGAAGCGCATCGAAATCACGCCACACCCGGCGGAATATGAAATGTATTATTCGGTTTAAGCGATTTTCGCTCAAACTTCAGAAGGTTAGAGGAAGGCGCGTTAGACTTTTTGAGGGTCACCAGACCCGCAAAAACCCAAGTAAAACCGCTGTTTTCTAATCAGAGTCTAACGCCCCGCAGTCCGTCACTGCGGGGCGTTTTTCTTAAAGCAATGCTAGTGTGCCCACTCAGATACGATTCGATGACACGCCCTGGGGGACCAATGAAACGACGCCGCTTCCTGACAGCCACTTCCCGTGTAGCCATCGGTGCGGGTGCCGTGCTGCTGCAACGCACGGCCCATGCTCAAAGCGCGGCGCGTGATGAGCGTGTAGAGGAGCGAATTGCGGCCTGGTTGGAAGAGTATGATGGCCAGGGAAACCATCGAACGGGTACGGCGGGAGATAATGCTTCCGCCGAATGGCTGGTCCGGGAAGCCGCGAAGTTTGGCGTCAAAGCGGAGATCGAACCCTTCCCCTTCAATCGCGTCGATCCGCAGTCGGTTTACATCGCCATAGGCGACCGGCGCATAGACGGCTTTGCGCTGTTCGATACGGCGTTCACCGGCGCTGAGGGGATTTCAGGGACGTTCGGGCCGCTGGGAAGCGACGCAGATATCGCGTTGGCGGAGTCTGAAGCTTATGACCTCAGTCAGCCGGGCAAGGAATTCAGCAAGGAAGTCGCCCAGGCGCGCACGAGCCAGCACAAGGCGGTCGTGATTTTGACCAAAGGCGTTCACCCCGGCCTATTCCTGCTTAACGCCAACAGTATGCCCAAGCCCTCGGGTCCTCCGATGCTTCAGGTGTCCTCGGCCAACACCGAATGGCTGAAAGAGATGGCGGCAAAGCGGCCTCAAATCAAGTTTGTGTCCTATGTGAAGCGGACTCCCACGCAGGCCAGCAACGTCACGGCGAAGATCGCCGGATCGAACCCAAAGCTGCCGCCAGTGGTGGTGATGGCACCGCGCAGCGCCTGGTTCCAGTCGGTAACGGAACAGGGCAGCCGTATGGCCCTCTGGCTGGAGACCATGCGCGCCGTTGCAGCCGCGAAACCTGTGCGCGACTGCCTCTTTGTGTCGTTTAGCGGCCACGAGGTAGGAGCGATTGGCACCACCAATTATCTCTCAACTCGCCCTGATCTTGCGAAGGGCGCTCTCGTGTGGGTTTTCTTCGGCTCCGATATTGGCTCTCCTGGTCAGCCCACACAGCTCCATGCGTCAAACGACATGTTGGAAAAATGGGCTCTTGCTTCGTTCAAGAAGCAAGGCCTCGTCCCGACCAAAGTATTGCCTCAAAGTGGCGCGGCGCGTGGCGAGGCCGGACTTATCCAGCGCCAGGGCGGCCAATTCGTGACGGTCGCTGGCGACAGCGATGCGTATCACAATATCAATGATCGCTGGCCCGAGGCCGCGGATGTGGGCGCGCTTGCGCGTTGGGCCACTGCGTTCGCGAACGGAACGCTGGACCTGGCTAGGACCGCGTCGTAGGCCGCACATGATCGGGACCAAGTCTTTCGCGATGGTCGCAGCCACCGGCCTTTCAATCGTGACTGCCGTGTCGGCACAGCAGACATTTCCAGGCACTCAGACCTACAAAGGAACGGCTCCCACCACCAAGAATGTTCAGGGAACGGAACCTCGGCATCTTGCCGATGTGCTCGAACGCGGCCCAATGACCTTCTTTATCTCCGGGCCTATGGGAGATGGCGGAAATCTTGGCGGACTGGAAGGTGCCGACCGCCACTGCCAGCAAGAGGCGTCAATGCACGGGCTTGGCGCCTACGCCCAAGGCGCAGAAAAAAAGGTGTGGCGTGCATATCTCAGCACTCAAGGCGCAAATGCAATCAACGCTCGCGACAGAATCGGCACCGGGCCTTGGTACAATTGCTGATTGCTCGCGATCTTAGCCATCTGCATGGCGACACTCTAGACGACGCGCGGGATGGGAACCTAATCAACCCGCGAAACGCGCTCGACGCCAAAGGACAAACAATTCCTCATGGCGAAGCAATTCCCGACGGCCCCGGCGAAAATCACGACCTGCTCACCGGCTCACGGCTCGACGGACGGCACTATGAAGATGATATGGACCACACTTGCGGCAATTGGACCAGCGACGCTCCGCTACATATGTCGCGGGCCACAGGGAAGATTGTAGGCAGCGCCCGCGTGGGGCACTGGAATCGATCCGGCATCACAAGCAATTCGTGGGTATCAGCTCACGATACAAATGGATGTTCCATATCAGGTTTATGGAGCACCGCCGGTGAAGGTCGAATCATGTGTTTTGCCGTTGCCGGAGAGCAATCGCCACCGGGCCTCAAATGAGCTCCTCCGAGCACGCCCCAAGGCTGGGAGAATACGCAATGCGTTGGGATCAGATGTACGACCGCTGTGTTCTCAAGGGTCTGCGGCACACTTTTGCAGGAGATGAGATGTATTACTCCGTGTAAGCGGATTTTGCCGTGAAACCAGTGGGCTGAAAGGTTCTGCGTTAGACTTTTTGGTGGTCGCTTGGATCACCAGAACCCAAGTAAAACCGCACTTTCCAAACGCCGGGTCTAACGCCCCGCAGACTATCGCTGCGGGGCGTTTTTCTTTATTGATCCAAAGGCCACCCCAAGCCGCCACAAGACCATCGCACGCCAAGGATTTCACCTTGACCAACGCCCCGGCTCCTACTGCAACGATACCGACCTGTTCCCTCGACGAGATGGCCGGGCGGCTTGGCCGCGACATTCCCGAGAAATTCCGCCGGCACCTCCAGAACTGGACAAAGTTCTACCGTGGCGGCCCACCGTATTTGGCCGACCTGTTCGCCGAGTCAGATCCCGCGACGCAGCCCTGGCTGGTCGTAATCGACACCGAACACGAGGACGCACAGAACATCCGGCTTGTGGGCACCGCCATAGCCGACTTTTTTGGCTCTGATGCGACTGGATTTGACTTTCTTCAAACTGTGACGCCCGAGATCAAGGCGGTTTTTGTCGACGCTCATCGCCGCATCAACAGGGATCTCGTCGGCAAATTTCATCTGGCCGTCTGCTCGACGTCAACCGGCCGCGAGCTGGAAGTTCTCGCCTTCGCGCTGCCCTACCGGCGGAAGGACGACCTGCCTTGCGCAGCATGGCTCTTGTTCCCGGGGACCGCCCTCAAATACGGCGAAACCGGATCTCAGGTACGTTCTATCCTCGCTCAATTCTGGATTGATCTGCCGGCGGCTTAAAAATCCCGGCGGAACCTTGCCCATGCGGCCGGCAATTCACGCACCAAGCCCCAATGGTTCGCCCCCCCGGGGCCGATGGAAGAGGCTCGCCCGCTACAATGTCCATCTGCCGCGCGGAAATCGGAATGACACCGAAAACGCGAACTAAAAAAGCGCCAATATCACCGATTACTCCACGCAGATAGATGCCGCGAAATAGGCAGTCATGAAAACCGCTCCTTTAAAAGTAATTCCAGAGAAGTGCGCCATCACGCAGACCGAGATACGGAAACAAGTTGTCGAGCACCTGCCCAAAGCTGTGCTCCCCGGGGGAGGAAAATCGGATTGGCGGTCGAAGAGCGTCCAGCTGGAACCGCTTCCCGAAGCGCGTTGGTCCTGCCATCCTTAGCCGAAGGACAGGCTCATCGGGGGACATGTGCGCGACCGACTTTCCAGGCCCGAGCGCCGGGCGCTCCAACGCGAAGACGATCGCCTGCGCGCGCTTCCCCTCAACATCGGCGGTGACCCGCGCCGCGCCGAAGCGCATATCCGGCATGTTGCCCGGCTGCTGGGCGACCGCCAGTCCAAATCCGGTTGTTCGGACGCCGCCGGTTACGCGGTGGCGCAATTTGACAAGACCGTCGTCACGGTCACGGAAGGCGGCCTCGCGTGCCGGCGCGGCTGCGCGCATTGTTGCCATCAGGGAGTCACCGTCACGGCCCCGGAGGCTTTCCACATCGCCGGCATTCTGCGTCGGGCGCCCGGGCGTGCCGCGGCTTTTCTCGAGGCCGAATTGGCGACACGCGGCCTGTCTCGGGGGGAACGATGGCGCGCCAGGATACCCTGCCCGTTTCTCCACAATTCGGAATGCACCATCTATGAGTCACGCCCGTTGTCATGCCGTGGCGCGGTGTCACGCGACGTCGGTGCCTGCGTGGCCGGGTATGTGGACCTGAAGCAAACCGATATACCCACGCCGCCCGGTCACACCTTGGTGTTGAACGTCTGGCGCATGATCGTCTCGACCGCGATACGGCTGCTCAACCTTCCGATCGCGGGATATGAAATGAATCATGCCGTCGCGGTCGCACTTATCGCCGAGGACGGCGAGAAAAAATGGCTGAATGGCGAGGACATCTTCGCGCCAGTGGCGCAGGACACCTCAATGGCGCCGCAGTACCTTCAGTCGGTTGAGCGCCTCGCGACGCAGCTTGCCCCGACACTTTAGCCGCCCCCGCTCCCTCCGCGATGCACCTTCCACCGAAGAAAACCGCCGCCCTTCAACCGAAGGGCGGCGGCGACAGCCGCGCGTTGCGGCCGCCAGCCCTAAATGTTGCCGTTCGATCTCGGGTTCATGCCCGGACCGCAGATCTGAACGTCATAACCGGCTGGATCCTTCACATGGAAGCTGTCTTCGGTATCCGGACGCGGGTCGAGGCCACGGCTCTTCAGCGCCGCTTCGACCTTCTTGGTGTCCCAGTTGTCGATGGTGAATGCGAGGTGATCGACCACGGGCTTCTCGACCGGCTGGCGCGAATTGCGCACGAGCATGAATGAGTCGCCGAACGTCATCTTGCATTGCTTGCCGTTGTCGCTGTGGGCGCCGGTCGTCATGCCCAGGATGCCGGTATAGAAGTCGCGCACCGGCGCATAGTCCGTGGTGGAATAGGAGATGTGGTTGAGGAACCGCGCGGTCAGGAGCGGCTTGGCGGCGGGAGCCGGGGCGGCCGCGGACGCGGGCGCGCTGACCATGCTGGCAGCCGCGCCCGTGGCCAGAACTTTCGCAAGGTGGCGGCGCGAGATTTTTCCGTTTTCGAATTGCTGCAGCAGACCGTCGATAATCTTTTCCATGAAAGATCTCCCTTGGGGTGAGCGGCGAAGAACTGATGTGACGCGCGGCGTGACGGCCTGGAACCGAAGCGGGTCTCTCACGCTGCCCGCGAAATAGATCATCTCGCCCGTGTTACCGCAATCGCCGGAGCCACCCTTGTTTTTGCTGCGAAATTTCGATGAAAATGAAACGCAACGGATGCCCCGGCCCGGCCGGTCCCGCCGGACCGGATCAATACCGCCGGGGTGTTTTTTATTGTGCCGGCGCATGACTGCGCGCAGCATGCCCGTGGACCGGCGAACGACAAGGGGAACCAGAATGCTGAAACGACTGGCTGTTCTGACGGCCGCGCTGCTTGGACTGAGCACGGCGGCGGCGCATGCGACCTACTCGGTGGTCGCCTATGACCCCGATACCGGCCAGTTGGGCGTGGCCGTGCAGTCGCGCACACCCACGAGCGGCGCGCGCGTGCGCTATGGCATGGCCGGTGTCGCGGCCATCGCCAGCCAGGCCAGTTCCAACCCGATGATGGGCGAGATCGGCCTCACGCTGATCCAACGCGGCTTTTCGCCCGAGGAAGCGCGCGACATGATTGTGAAGATGGACAATGGCGCCAACAACCGGCAATTCGCCATCGTCGACACCAAGGGCCGTTCCGCGGGCTGGACCGGGTCCAACAACAGCGGCTTTGCCGGCCATATCTGTCAGCCCAATTTCTGCGTCGAGGCCAACACCATGACCGGCCCCGAGGTGCAGAACGCCATGGCCATCGCCTACGTCAAGACGGCGGCGCAGAAACTGCCGCTGGTCGAGCGGCTGATCGCGGTGCTGGAGGCCGCCGAGGCCGCCGGTGGCGACCGCCGTGGCCGGCAATCGGCCGGCGTGATGATCTTCGCGCAGCGCGCCATCGCGGGGTACGGCGATCACATGTACGACTTGCGGGTCGACGACAACCCCGCGCCGGTCGTGGAAATCCGCCGCATCTACAACGTCATCCAGGCCCGCGACCTGCCCAACCACATCGGCGAGAGCATCGCGGCCGGCAAGTTCGACGCGGCCTTCGCGGAAGTGGACAAGCGCCTGGCGCTCGATCCAAAGAACGATGACGCGCTGGCCGACCGGGCCCGCGTCCAGCTGGCCATGAACAAACCCGCCGACGCGATCAAGACCTTGAAGCAGGCGATCGCCATCAATCCCAAGCTTTACTACCAGGTGCTGCGCAACGAGAATTTCAAACCGCTCTGGGATAACGCCGCGTATAAGGCCCTCGGCGACTACAGCCGCTTCCACCCGCTGGCGCCCAGCGTATCCGGCCCCAACAGCATGCCGATGCCGCCGATCCCCAAATAGCGCAAGAACGGGGCGGCGGCGGTATACTGCGAAGAACCGAAACCACGCCGCCACGCCCGCCCCTCGCATGACGCCCCCTTTTGAACCTTCCGCCCTGTTCCGGCGCGGCAACGATCTGCTCGCGCAGGGCCGGCCGGCGGATGCCCTGGCCGACTTCAACGCAGCGCTCCAGGCCGTGGGCGCGCATCCCGATGTCCTCAATAGCCGGGGAATCGCGCTGCAGATGCTGGGGCGTCATGCCGAAGCCTTGGCGGATTTCGACCGCGCCCTGGCCTTCGCGGCCACAAATCCGATGATCCATGCCAATCGCGGCGCGGCGTTGACGGAACTGGGCCGCCTTGCCGACGCCGCGCGCAGCCTGACCACCGCCGTGGGGCTAGATCCCGGCAACGCCACGACCTTGCACAACTACGGCAATGTGCTGCGGGATCTCGATCGCACCGCCGAGGCGTTGTCGGCCTACGACCGCGCGCTCGCGCTTCGCCCGGACTATGTGGATGCACTGATCGCCCGCGGGCTCGCGCTGATGGACCTGAAACGCCTGGATGAAGCCAAAGCCAGCTTCGCCAATGCGCTGGCGCGCGCGCCCGACCACCCCAAGGCCCGGCTGAATGCCGCGATCCGCGACCTTCTGGCCGGCGACATCGGCAACGGCTTCGCGGGGTATGAATGGCGCTGGCGCAACCCGCCCAACGACTCATGGTTGCGGGATTTTCCACAGCCCTTGTGGCTGGGGCGCGAGGATATCGTGGGGAAAACGCTGCTGCTGCACGCCGAACAAGGCCTGGGCGACACGCTCCACTTCTGCCGCTATGCCGCGCTCGCGGCCGAACGCGGCGCGCGCGTGGTGCTGGAGGTCCAGAGGCCGCTCGTGCGCCTGCTCGCCTCTCTCGAGGGGGTTGCACAAATCGTCGCGCGGGGCGATGCCCTGCCGGCCTTCGATCTTCATTGCCCGCTGATGAGCCTGCCTCTGGCGTTCGGCACGGTTGCCCGCCATACCCCTTACATACAGGCGGCGCCGTCGGATTGGTCCACCCGGCTGCCCTCAGGACGGCGCATCGGCCTGGCCTGGAGCGGCAATCCGGCCCTCAAGAACGACCGCCACCGCTCGATCCCACTGGCGCGTTTCGCGCCGCTCATGGACGGAACGGCGCTGGTCAGCGCGCAGAAGGACTTTCGCCCCGGGGATGCGGCCTTCGCTCAGGGATGCATCGCGGATTTCGGGGCGGAACTCGCGGACTTCGCGGACACGGCGGCGCTGATCGCGGCGCTGGACGTGGTGATTTCCGTGGATACGGCGGCGGCACACCTCGCCGGAGCCCTGGGCAAGCCGGTCTATATTCTCCTGCCTTATATCGGTACGGATTGGCGGTGGGGCGTGGACGGCGAAACCACGCCCTGGTATCCGACCGCCAAACTGCTGCGCCAGCCCGCGCCCGGCGATTGGGACAGCGTGATTGCCCGCCTCAAGGCGGAATTGAAGCTGTAGCGGTCCGCCCTCATCGCGGCCTAAAATGTGGCTCCTTGGGAGAACGTCGTTATGAACCGCCTGGTTACGTCCGCGGCGCTGCTGTTCCTGCCGGCGCTGCTTGCGTCCAGCGCCACGTTTGCGACCCCGCAAGCCGACGTGTCGGAGTTGTTCGACCCGGCGGCGCTCCGGCGCAATATCTGCACCGGCGCGCCGGATGCGCAGACCAGGAACAACTATGTGCAGCTCGCGGCCTTGGCGCCGCCGCAACCGGCCCAGGCGCCGCCACCCGCGCTGCTCAAAGGTCTCGGCGCCCTCACCTACCCCATCACCACAAAGATCCCGGAGGCCCAGGCCTATTTCGACCAGGGCCTGCGGCTGATGTACGCCTTCAACTATGGCGCGGCGGTCGACTCCTTCCGCGAGGCGCAGCGGCGCGATCCCGCCTGCGCCATGTGCCTGTGGGGCGAATCCATCGCCCTCGGGCCCAATATCAACTTCGAGATGTCGGGCCGGGCGCATCTGCAGGCGCTGATCGCGATCGCGGGCGCCAACAAGATCATCGACCGGACCACCCCCAAGGAACGCGCCTTGATCGAGGCCGCCAAACAGCGTTACTCGGCCGATGCCAGGATCACCCGCGCGCAACTCGACGCCGCCTACGCCGAGGCGATGAAGAAGGTGCACGAGGCCTATCCCGCCGATGTGGATATCGCCGCGTGGTTCGCCGAAGCCGCCATGGATTCCGTGCGCCCGTGGTGGACGCCGGGCGGACGCGTGCCCAATGGCCTGATGGCGGACGCGGTCGCGGCGTTGGAGGGCGCGCTGCACGCAAACCCCGACCATGCCGGCGCGATCCACTTCTACCTGCACGTCATGGAGGGCACCGCCTGGATGCCGGCGGCCGTGCCCTATGCCGACCGCCTCGCCGCGCTGATGCCGGCGGCCGGGCATATCGTGCATATGCCGTCGCATCTCTACTTCCCGCTCGGGCGCTATCAGGACGCGCTGAAGACCAATGTCGCGGCGATCAAGGCCGACGAAGACTACTTCGCCGGTGCCGATATGTTCGACGTCAACTATTTCGCGCTGTTTGCCCATAACCTGCACTTCGGGCTGCAATCCGCATCCCTGGCCGGCGACGGCAAGACCGCGTTGGCTTTGTCGGCAAAACTCAAGGATCTTTTGTCCGACGATTTATTGCGCGCGAAGCTCGCCTTGCAACGCAATGCGGCGGCCGCGACCTTGGCCCAGGTTCGCTTCGACACCCCGGATACAGTCCTGGCCCTGCCGGAGCCGGACCGGGATTTCACGTTCCTGGTCGCGGTCTGGCACTACGCGCGCGGCGCCGCCTATGCCGCCAAGGGCGACAGCGAGAAGGCGGCGGCGGAACTGAAAACCCTGAGCGCGCTCCGTGACTCCACGGATATCCGGGTTCTGGGTTCGGTCACAAAATCCATTCCGAAGATTCTCGAAGTGGCCGAACTGGTGCTCGATGCCCGCATCAAGGGGGCACAGGGCGCCTGGGCGGAGGCCATCCCGCCGCTCGCGCGGGCGGTGACGGCGGAAGACGAACTTGGCTGGTCCGGCGACCCGCCCTGGTGGGACGTGCCCTTGCGCCAATCCCTCGGGATCGCGCAACTGAAAGCCGGCAAA
Organism: Rhodospirillaceae bacterium; assembly: GCA_019694335.1. Taxonomy (GTDB): domain Bacteria; phylum Pseudomonadota; class Alphaproteobacteria; order Rhodospirillales; family Rhodospirillaceae; genus SHVO01. The sequence continues at coordinate 11,693 of JAIBCD010000098.1, forward strand.
TACCGCGCCGCCGCCGATTCCCTGCGCAAGGCGCTGATCCAGGCGCCCAACGACGGCGCCGCTCTGGCGGCGCTCAGGGATGCCTCGGCCGCCTTGGGTGACAGGACCGCCGCCGCGGCTTACGGCAAGCTGCTCAAAAACGCCTGGTTTGGCGCCAGGCCGCCCGATCTCAACCGCCTGTAGAAGGCGCCGCTATTTGAATAATCGCGGCCTGGGCTAGACTGAAAATCATGAGCCGTTCCAACCAGTCGCCATATCTCGCGCTTACCTCATCCTACGCCATCGCCTTGTCGGTGATCGCGATCATGTTCGTCGGCGCGAACGTGCTGCTGGAGCGCGCCGTCGAGGACCAGCGCAAGGTTCCGCCGGCGGTGGAGATGACCGGCCGCCAAAGCATGCTGGCCCAGCGCATCGCCTGGCTCGCCGACCGCTACAGCGACCGCGGCGAGCAATACTCGCGCCAGCAGTTGCAGGCGGCCATTACCGACCTCGCGGTCACCGCCGACGCCCTGCGCACGGCCGCCGACCGCGAGGCGGTCCCGCCGGGCGTCGCCAAGGTCTACGCCGACCAGAACATCAACACGCGCCTGCGCGCCTTCCTGGCCCACGCCCGGGTCATCGCCGCGACCGACATCACGCCGGGTGAAAGCGGCCAGCAGGCGGTGAACGAGCACATGAATGCGATCATCGCCGAGGCTTACGGCCCGCTGCTGACCGGGCTCACCGCCGTGAGCAGCGAATATACCCGCGAGTCCGAAGCCCAGATCGCGCGGCTGCAGACCGCCCAATACATCACGCTGGCGGTGATCCTACTTACCCTCGCGGCAGAGGCGTTGTTCGTGTTCCGCCCGCTGGTGGGCAAGGTCTCGAACTACGTCGAGGAAGTGCTCGAGCATTCGCGCCGCGCCGGCATCGCGCGCCGCGCGGCGCAGCACGCCGATGCCGCCAAGGCCGCGTTTCTCTCCAA
>JAIBCD010000099.1 GCA_019694335.1 Rhodospirillaceae bacterium
GCCGGGCGCAGCACCCTTGTCGGCCGGCGTCAGCACCGGCGTAACCGGCGCCGCCACGGGGGCGGTAGCCGCGAGCACAGCTGCCGGCGCCATCGCCGAACAGGCCTTATCCACGCCCGTCGCGGTTCAGCCGCTGCCGTCGCCGCAGCCGGTTGCGCCGTCCGCACCCCTGTCGGCAGAAGTCGTGACGCCCGCGCCGCCGCCGCTGGCGCCGCAGCCCGTTGCGCCGGCACTTTCGCCGGAGGCCCCAAGGGAAACCAACGTCGCCAGCCTGCCGCCGCAGCGTCCGGCGGTTCCGGCCTCCACCAGCGGCGCGCAATTCACCTGGCCGGTGAACGGCGCGATCCTGGCGCGCTTCGGCGCGGCCGGGAAAGGCCTGCACAACGACGGCATCAACATCGCCGCCCCCGCCGGCACCCAGGTGCGCGCGGCCGGTAACGGCGTGGTGGCCTATGCCGGGAACGAACTCAAAGGCTTCGGCAACCTGCTGCTGATCAAGCACGCCGACGGCTGGACCACCGCCTACGCCCATAACGACAAGCTGTTGGTCGCCAAGGGCGACACGGTGGTGCAGGGGCAGGTGATCGCGGTGGTGGGCCGCACCGGCAACGTCGACCGGCCGCAGCTCCACTTCGAGGTCCGCAAGGGCACCCAGGCCATGGACCCGATGGCCTATCTGGCTAAATAGAGTCCGCGAACCCCTTCTTGAAGGGGGCCTGTAACAGGCTGATCCACCTTGCGAAACCAGCCGGCCCAAACCATATGGCCGGAAGCGAGGGGGCGCACGGGGATGGGATTTGCATTAAGGCCCCCAGTAGGTATATTCCGCCGCTCTGTAAGAGCCGTTTTCCCGCTATTTATGAAGGAGTTGGCGGATGCTGATTTCCCCAGCTTATGCCCAGGCCGCCGGCGACGCCGGCGCTACCGCCGGTCTGGCCCAGTTCGTCCCGCTCGTCCTGATTTTCGTGATCTTCTATTTCTTGCTGGTGCGTCCGCAGCAGAAGAAGATGAAGGACCATAAGGCGGTGCTCGAAGCCATCCGGCGCGGCGACCGCATCGTCACCAACGGCGGCGTCATCGGACTGGTCACCAAGGTCAACGCCGAGGAACGCCAGCTCGAAGTGGAAATCGCCGACGGCGTGCGCGTCAAGGTGATGCGCGACATGGTCAACACCGTCCTCTCCAAGACCGAACCGGTCTCGGACAAAGCCGACAAAGACGCCTCCAAGTAAGGTGGGCAAGTAAACCCGGGCAAGCAGGCTCCCCAGATGCTGCAATTCAGCTTCTCCAAGATCATTTTCATCCTGGCCGTCGTGTTGGGGGCGGTGTTCTTCGCCCTGCCCAATGCGCTGCCGGGGTCGATCACCTCCAAGTTCCCGCACTGGTGGCAGCCGGTGGCGCTCGGCCTCGACCTGCGCGGCGGATCCTACCTGCTCCTGGAAGTGGACACCTCGGCGGTGTTCAAGGAACAGCTCACCGACGTCGAGGAGCAGGCGCGCGGCGCCTTGCGCGACGCCAAGATCCGGTACCGCAACATCCGCACCGCCGAAGGCTCCGTGTTCGTCACCACTGAGCCGGGCGACCGCGCCGCCGCCCGTACCGCCATCGCCAAGCTCCTTAACAACATGGAGTTCGATACGCCGGGCGACGACCGTATCCGCATCACCGTCCCCGACCGCATCAAGCGCGAGCGCGAGATCGCCGCCGTCGGCCAGTCGCTGGAGATTATCCGCCGGCGCATCGACGAGTTCGGCACCAGCGAACCCTCGATCCAGCTGCAGGGCCGGGACCGCATCATCGTCGAGTTGCCCGGTGTCGGCGATCCCACCCGCATCAAGAACCTGATCGGCCAGACCGCCAAGCTCACCTTCCACCTGATCGAGCCCGGCGCCAACAATCCCGCCGACCTGCCCCCCGGCACCATGGCGCTGCCCGAGAAGCAAACCGGCCAGACCCTGATCGTGCGCCGGCGCGTGGAAGTCAGCGGCGAGCGCCTCAAGGACGCCCAACCCTCGTTCCAGAACGGCGGCGCCGTGGTCAATTTCCGTTTCGACACCGTGGGCGGCAAGCAGTTCGCCGCCACCACCAGCAATAACGTCGGCCAGCGCCTGGCCGTGGTGCTCGACGGCCAAGTGATCACCTCGCCCTCGATCCGCTCGCCGATCGTCGGCGGTTCGGGCTACATCGACGGCATGGCCGACATCAACGTCGCCAAGGATCTCGCGCTGCTGCTGCGCGCCGGCGCGTTGCCCGCGCCCCTAAACGTGATCGAGGAACGCTCGGTCGGCCCCGGCCTCGGCACGGACTCGATCAGGGCCGGCAGCACCGCCGCCATCGTCGGCGGCCTGCTGGTGGTGGTGTTCATGGTGCTCGCCTATCACACCTTCGGCATGTTCGCGGTGTTCGGCCAGGTGTTCCACATGATCACCCTGTTCGCGACCTTGTCGATCGTCGGCGGCACGCTGACCTTGCCCGGCATCGCCGGGGTGGTGCTGTCGCTCGGCATCGCGGTGGACGCCAACGTGCTGATCTACGAGCGCATGCGCGAGGAATTCCAGAGCGGCCGCACCCTGCTCAGCGCGCTGACCGCCGGCTTTCAGAACGCTTTCGCGACCATCTTCGACTCCAACATCACCACCTTCATCGCCGCGGCGATCCTGTACTTCCTGGGCTCGGGCCCGGTGAAAGGTTTCGCGCTGACCTTGGCGGTGGGCATCGCCACCTCCATGTTCTCGGCGGTGATGGTGACCCGTTTCCAGGTGTGGCTGTGGTGGCGCGCAGGCAAGCGGGAAACGCTGCCGGTATAAAACCAAGCGGGAAACGCTGCCGGTATAAAACCAAGCGGAAAACGCTGCCGGTCTAAAGGTATAGAACCATGATCCAACCCATTCTCCGCTATATGCCGCACGAGTTCCGCTGGGACGTCGTGGGCACGCGTTTCTACTGGTACGTCTTCACCATGTTGCTGGTGGTGGTGTCGCTGGTGTCGATCGCGACCAAGGGCTTCAACTTCGGCATCGATTTCGCCGGCGGCGTGCTGATCGAGGCGCGCGCCGAGCAGGTGGTCGATGTCGCCAAGCTGCGCGAGGAATTGAACGGCCTGGGCCTGGGCGAGGTGGGCATCACCTCGTTCGGCGACACCGGCAAGGACGTCATGATCCGCGTGGCGCAGCAGGAGGGCGGCGATGCCGCCCAGACCGCGGCGCTCAAGAAGGTCCAGGACAAACTCAACGGCAAGTTCGAGATCCGGCGTACGGATGTCGTCGGCCCCAAGGTCGGCGCCGAACTGATCATCTCCGGGGCGTTGGCCGTGGCGCTGGCGCTGATCGCCATCGCGATCTACGTGTGGTTCCGGTTCGAGTGGCAGTTCGCGCTCGGCACGTGCCTCGCGCTGTGCAGCGACGTGCTCACGACACTTGGCGTGTTCTCGCTGTTCCACCTGGAATTCGACCTGACCACGGTGGCGGCGGTGCTGACCATCGCCGGTTACTCGGTGAACGATTCCATCGTGGTTTATGACCGCGTGCGCGAGCTCTTGCGCAAATACAAAAAGATGCCGTTGCCCGAGCTGCTCAATCTCGCCGTCAATCGCGTCATGCCGCGAACCCTGCTGACCGTGTTCACCGTGCTGCTGACCGTGCTGGCGCTGCTGTTCTTCGGCGGCAAGGTGCTGTCCGGCTTCTCCATCGCCATGCTGTGGGGGCTGTTCGTGGGCACGTTCTCGTCGATCCGCGTCGGCATGCCCGTGCTGCTGTACCTCGACCTGCGCAGTGACGACGACCTGGTGGGCGGCAAGGGCGCCGCGGACCCCGAACCCGAACCCGCGAAATAGCGGTGGAACTGACCCGGCAGACGCCGGCCGGCCGCGAGCTGATCCAAAGCTACGCCGGCGGCACGTTCCGGGTTTCCGATACGGTTCACCGGGGCGCGGTGATCGTCACGCCCAAGGCGACCTTTTCCTGGAACGTGGCGCGCTTCGAGGACATCACGCTTGAATCGTTCGCGCCGCTTCTCTCCGGCGACATCAAGGTGGATGTCTGCCTGCTCGGCTGCGGCGCCCGCATGCAGCGCCTGCCGCTGGACGTGCGGACCGCGCTGAAGGAAAAGGGGCTGATCGTCGAGCCCATGGACACCGGCGCGGCGTGCCGGACCTATAACATGCTGATTGCCGAAAACCGCATGGTCGCCGCGGCGCTGATCGCGGTGTGACTCTTTTTGGCGCGCGTTCGGGCGCGCGACATGCTGATTGCCGAAAACCGCATGGTCGCGGCGGCGCTGATCGCGGTGTGACTCTTTTTGGCGCGCGTTCCGGCGCGCGACATGCTGATTGCCGAAAACCGCATGGTTGCGGCGGCGCTGATCTCCACCGACACATAAAGAAGCCGGGGCATCGCTGCCCCGGCTTCTTTCTTTTAAGCGGCTTGGCGGTCCTGGTTCCTGCTTCGCGGGCCCAGGGGCGAGCTTTCGTAAGCTCGCTATGCTCGCTAACGAAAGCTAAGCCTCAACCGAAGTGCATCTGGCCGACCATGCACAGCAGCATCGGTACCGAGAGCACGGTGTTGGCGCGGCTGAACAACATGGCGGTGCGCGCGGCCTTGGCCTTGGCGTCGGCTTCGACCGTGACCATCCCCAGGGCCTTCTTCTGGTTCGGCCAAATCACGAACCAGACGTTGAACCACATGATCAGGCCGAGCCACATGCCGATGCCGATGATGGAAAGATGTCCGGTCTGGGAGCCGAGCAGCAGCGCGTCCACCAGGTAGCCGTTGTGGGCGGCGAGCAGGATGCCGATCACCATGGTCGCCATCGCCGCCCAGCGGAAGTAGAACAGCGCGGCCGGAGCGATCACCTTGCCGATGGCGGGCTTCTGCTCATCGGGGATCTTGGACATGTTCGGGATCTGGACGAAATTGAAGTAGTAGAGCAGGCCGATCCACATGATGCCCGCCAGTATGTGCAGGGCGCGCAGGATATAGGCGGCGAAATTCATCGCGAAGTCCGACTGGTAGCCGGCATTGACGATGATCGCGAACACGACGATGGCCAGCACGAAGCCGGTGATGACGGCATTGCGTAGGTTTGAAAGCAGAACGCTCATGGTGAAATCCCCCTCTTTTGCGATCGTTGGAGCATCGTGCCGAAAGGTGAACGCCGGTTTTCGGCAGCCCAATGCGGCCCAACATGAAATCCGGGCGCCGGCACGATATACATATCGCGCCACTACCCAGGGATGTTACTCCAATTCCTGAAACCTGCAATCCGCGCTGGGGGTTAGGCTCCCATGCAAGGAATCCATGGATTATCTTTCTACGCTTGTCAGCCATGACGACCGCGATCGTTTCCTGGCGGCGCAGTTCGCGCCGCCGGCGGTGCGCGGGGATGTGCTGGCGCTCTATGCCTTCAACATCGAAGTGGCCCGGATCAGGGAATCGGTCAGCGAAACCCTGGTCGGCGCCATGAAGCTGCAATGGTGGCGGGACTTGATCGCCACCATCTACGAGCGGGGCGCGGCGCCCTCGGCCGAGGCCATGGCGGGCACGCCGCTGAAGGGCAATCCGGTGGTCGAGGCCCTGGCGTCCGCGATTTTCCGGCACAACCTGACGCGCGCATATTTCGACAGCCTGTTCGACGCCCGCGCCCGCGACCTGGAGGAAGACCCGCCGGTCGATGTGCCGGACCTGGAAACCTACGCGGCAGGGACGTCGGCCAGTCTCGCCTGGCTGGTGCTGGAAACCCTGGGTGTGCGCGATGAAGCCAGCCGCGCGGCCGGGCGCCATGTCGGCATCGCCTGGGCGCTGACCGGGCTGCTGCGCGCGGTGTTGTATCACGCGCGCGTCAACCGGTTCCTGCTGCCCGCCGACCTGATGGCCAAGGCCGCTCTCACGACGCACGACGTGAAGGAACGCAAGAACGCCGAGCGCATCGCGGGCGTGGTGGCGGAGATCGCCAGCGTCGCCAAGGCGCACCTCGCCAAGGCCCGCGCGCTGCGGGCCGGCGTGGACCGCCGCGCGTTGCCGGCGCTGCTGCCGGCGGTGCTTGCCGATGGTTACCTCGCGGCACTCTCGCGTCACAAGTTCGACGTGTTCGACCCGCGTCACGGCCTGCAACGGCCCGCGGTCGCGCGGTTGATCTGGAACGGACTGCTGAAACGCTATTAGCGTTTGGTGGCGGCGCGCCACTCCAGGGCCAGCGCGTTCATCAATTCCGCCGCCGGAACCGCCCGCGCCATGCCGGCGGCCTGACCGGCATACAGCGGCAGGAAATCCGTCGAGCCCCTGTCCTGGGACGGCTGGCGCAAGGGGCTGGTGAGGCTGTGCTGCGCCGGGAAGGGGGCGGCCAACACAGCCGCGTCGCTCATCTCGTGCACGAAGCGGTTGGCGATCACCCGCGCGGGCCTACCTGAGAACACGCGGGTCACGGTGGTGTCGTTGTCCTTGGCATTGACGATGGCCGCGCGATGCACCGGCTTGGTGGCGGCCTCGGGGCACAGCAGGAAGGCCGTGCCGATCTGCGCCGCCGCCGCGCCCAGGGCGAGGACGGCGGCGATGCCCGCGCCGTCGGCGATGCCGCCCGCGGCGATCACCGGCAGTTTCACGGCCATGACGATCTGGCGGGTGAGGGCGAGGGTGCCGGCGCTCGGCGCATCGGCATTGCCCAGGAACACGCCGCGATGGCCGCCGGCTTCCCAGCCTTGCGCGACGATCGCGTCGGCGCCGCCCGCCTCGAGCGCCTTGGCCTCGGCGATCGTGGTGGCGCTGCCCATGATCAGGATGCCGGCATCGCGCAACGCCGTCACCGCCGATGCCTCGGGCAGGCCGAAGTGGAAGCTCGCCACGGCGGGGCGCGTCGCCAGCAGCAGTTCCACACCCGCCGCCCCGAACGGCGGATAGGGTGCCTTGGGTGCGGGCACCGCGCCCAGGCCGTATTCGGCGTAGTAGGGCGCGAGACGCGCCGCCATCGGGCCCGCGTCATAGCGGTCGAGCGCCGCCGGTTCGTTGACGAAGAAATTGAGGTTGAAAGAACGGTTGGTGCGGTCGCGCAGGTCGTCGATCGCCGCGCGGGCTTTTTCCGGCGGCAGGTCCGCGAGGCCCAACGACCCAAGGCCACCCGCGTTGCTCACCGCCGCCGCCAGCGCCGGTGTGGCAACCCCGGCCATGGGCGCTTGGATGATGGGAACGTTCATCCCCAGCCGTGTCAGCAGCGCGTTGGTCATCGGAGCCTCTCCAAGCAAGATCGATACGCTAGCCCGGGCCGAAAGGGATCGGTCCCTGCTTTTCGGTATACCTACTCCGCCGCCAGCGCGGTTCCGCCCAGCCACGCCGCTAAATCCACCCGTGCCCGGTCAGCCATGGCCTTCTTGCGGTCGCGGCCTTTGAGGGGCCGGCCGCGCGGATCCTTGGCGTCGATGTCCGGGAACAGGCCGAAGTTCACGTTCATGGGCTGGTAGGTCTTGGCGTCGGCGCCGCCGGTGATGTGTTCCAGCAATGCGCCCAGGGCGGTGGTGGCGGGCGGGCGCTTCGGGGTTTCACCTTTGCGCTCGGCGGCGGCGAAACGCCCGGCCATCAGGCCGACGGCCGCACTCTCCACATAACCCTCGCAGCCGGTGATCTGGCCGGCGAAGCGGATACGCGGTTGCGCCTTCAGGCGCAACACCGGGTCCAGCAGCGTGGGTGAATTGATGAAGGTGTTGCGGTGGATGCCGCCCAGGCGCGCGAACTCGGCGTTCTCCAGGCCGGGGATGGTCTTGAACACCCGCACCTGTTCGCCGTGCTTCAGCTTGGTCTGGAAGCCGACCATGTTGAACAGCGTGCCGAGGGCGTTGTCCTGGCGCAGCTGCACCACCGCATGGGGCCGCCGTCCGGTGCGCGGATCGGTCAGGCCGACCGGCTTCATGGGGCCATAGGCCAGGGTATCGGGCCCGCGTTCGGCCATCACCTCGATCGGCAGGCAGCCTTCGAAGTATGGCGTGTTGGCCTCCCAGTCCTTGAACACGGTCTTTTCGCCCGCGACCAGCGCGGCGACAAAGGCGGTGTATTGGTCGCGGTCGAGCGGGCAGTTGATGTAGTCGGCGCCGTCACCCTCACCGCTGCTTTTGTCCCAGCGCGACTGGAACCACGCCACCTCCATGTTGATGCTGTCCTTGTGGACGATGGGGGCGATGGCATCGAAGAACGCCAGGGCGTCCTGGCCGGTGAGGGTTCGGATCGCCTCCGACAAGGCCGGCGAGGTGAGGGGGCCGGTGGCGATGATCACCGACGACCAGTCCTGGGGCGGCAAACCGGCGACCTCGTCGCGGGCAATGGAGATCAGCGGATGGGCGGCGAGGGCGGCTTCCACCGCGGCCGAGAAGCCGTCCCGGTCCACCGCCAGGGCCGACCCGGCGGGCACCCGGTGGGCATCGGCGCACTGAAGGATCACCGACCCGCAGCGGCGCATTTCCTCGTGGATCAGCCCGACCGCGTTGCCGTCGGCGTCGTCGGAGCGGAAGGAGTTGGAGCACACCAGTTCCGCCAGCCCCTGGGTCTTATGGGCCGCGGTCATGCGGGTCGGGCGCATTTCGTGGAGCACCACGGGCACCCCGGCCTGGGCCAGCTGCCAGGCGGCTTCCGACCCGGCCAGGCCGCCGCCAATGATATGTACCGGTTCTGTCATGGACTTGGTCCCTTTGGCCCCACCATAGGGCCAAAAAACCGAAGTTCAATGAAAGTCAGGTTTTGTGTATGTTCGGCCAGGACTTAGGCCTTTCCCAGGATGTGACCTTCCCATGGCGCAGCGTTATTACGTGATCGGCGGCGAGTACGCCGACATCTCCTTCACCGTTCCCGCCCCCGGCTGCCAGCTCGAGACCCACGGGCCGTTCGAAAGCGAACGCGACGCCAAGGTGTGCTGGCGCGACCTGACCGGCAAGACCGTCGACAACGCCATGGTCCGTTACTTCCTGAAGGAAGCCGACGAAGCCGCCGGCAAGAACTACTGGGTGGTGGGCGGCGAATACGCCGACTCAAGCTTCACCCGGCTGGCCGCCGGCAAGCAGCTGGAGGTCTACGGCCCCTACGAACGCGCCGAGGCGATGGGCTTCTGGCGCGCCATGGCCGCGCGCAGCGTCGACGACGCCATGATGCGCTACGACATCCGCAAGGACTACGAGGCCGGCGAGTCCGGCGGCAAGCTGCGCGGCGCGTCCGCGCGCGCGGTCGAGCCCACCGCCACCAAATCCATCGCGGTCGGCGTGACGCCCGAGGCACTGATCGACCTGCTGTCCGACGCCACGAGCTGGGCGAAATGGGCGACCCATACCGTAAAGGCCGCCACGTCCAAGGGCAGCGGCACCTGGGATCTGGAAACCCCCAAGGGCCCCGCGCGCCTGTTCATCAAGGCCGACAAGGCCACCGGTATTTTCGACCACATGCTCAACGATGCCTCCGGCCATTCCTGGACCGTGCCGGGGCGGGTGGTGGCGGCAGGGGGCGGCGCGGTGCTGATCCTGACCTTCACCAAGCCGCCGGCCTTCAGCGCATCGGAGTTCGACGCCGACATGGCGCATGTCGATGAGGAACTGGCGGCGCTCAAGCGGCTGGCTGAGGGCTAGCTATTTGGTCGTGACGCCGACGTCGGTGCACTGTTGCTGGCCGCAGAAACGCACCGCGCCAGTAAGCCGGTCGAGGCGATAGACGAAGTTGTTGTCGGTGTTCGGTCCGCGCACCAGTTCATAGCGCGCGCTGAGCAGGGTGCCCGCCAGAACGGCTGCTGAACCGATCAGGGTCGAGATCACGATGGCGCGCGACAGTGCGGTCGCCAGAATCCTTTGTTTCACCGGGCTAGCCGGTACATCGCCAGGACCAGGGCCTTCGTCTTCTTCCTTGGCGTTCTTCACGGTCTTGGCGGCGGGCGCCTTCTTGTCGTCCTTATGGTCTTTGGCATGTGCTTCGGCCATGACGGCCTCCAGGGCTGGGGTTGCACGTGACCCCCGAAGGCTCCTACGGCGCCCGGTTTTAATACTTTGATCCGGATCAAGCCTATCCGCCCGGCGTAGATCCTTTGGACGGGATTTTCTCGAATTCCTCGAGCGCCGGCGGCGGGGCCGCGATCGGTCCGGTCCTGAGCGCGGCGGCGCCCTCTCCCAGCACCTTGGCCACGGTATCCAGCAACAGCCCGCAGGATACGGGCTTCATCAGGTAGGCGTGGATGCCGCGCCGCGCGGCGGCTTTATATGTCTCGGTGTCGGTGCGCCCCGTGAGCACGATCACCGGCAGGGCGCGGCGGCGCGGGTTCTTCGCTTCCCGGAGCTTGCGGATCAGGGTGAGTCCATTGGCGTTGGGCAGCATCAGGTCGACGATGGCCAGCCGGATATCCAGGCCTTTGTCCTTGAGGATGTAATAGGCGGCTTCCTCCGCGTTGCCCGCGGTCGCCACGACATAGCCGGCGGTCTTGAGGAAGGCGACGACCAGGTCGCGGACGGCGCGTTCGTCTTCGACAACGAGAATGCAGGGAGCGGGCTTGGCCATCGGAGCTTGGTAGGAACGTTTACGCAGTGGACGCCGGCGGAATATACGCAATCGTCAATTGATGGCAACCCGGGCGTTGCGTCCGCTCGGACCGGGGTTTTCAGGCCCTGGCGGAGCCGGTCACCTAAGCATTTTTCTTCCACGCGTCGGGGATCGGCACGGCGCGCTGGTTGGCGAGAATCCTGGCGTACTTCTCGCGCTCGGCGGGACTCAGCTTGTCCTGGCCCTGGTAGACGTCCTTGCCGATCTCGAGCGCCTTCTTCATGGCCGGGCGCTCGCCGAGTTTTTCCAGCCAGCGCTGGACGTTGGGGAATTCGGCGATGTCGATGCCCCGGTCCTTGGCGAGCGCCGCCCAGGGATAGCAGATCATGTCGGCGATGGTGTATTCGCCGGCTGCGAGCCATTCCTTCTCGAACAGGCCGAGGTTCAGGACGCCGTACAGGCGGTGCACCTCGTTGTCGAAGCGTTTCAGGGGATACCCCAGGTCGCCATGTTTATTCTCGGCGTCGGCGCGGTGGAAATGGCCGTGCTCGCCCATCTTCGGGCCCTGGTTGCCCATCTGCCAGAACACCCACTGCGCCACGTCGTATTTCTTGCGCAGATCCTGCGGCCAGAAGCGGCCTTCCTTCTCCGCCAGGTACATCATGATGGCGCCGGATTCGAACACCGATACCGGCCCGCCGCCCCCCTTGGGTGCGTGGTCCACGATCGCGGGCATGCGGTTGTTGGGCGAGATCCGCAGGAAGTCCGGGTGGAACTGGTCGCCCCGGCCGATGTGCACCATCTTGATGGTGTAGGCGACGCCGAGTTCCTCCAGGAGGATCGCGATCTTGCGGCCGTTGGGGGTGGGGAAATAGTAGATGTCGAGCATCGCCGGTTCCCTTCTCGCTACTTCGCGGATACTTCCACAGGTGCATGGGTTTCGCCAGCATGGCCGGGCTTGAAGCCACCTGGTTTGAAATCGGGCGGCATCCGGCGTGCGATCATCATGCCGCCGAACGCCAGCACGGCCGACATCCAGAACACGTCGTGCAATGCGCCGCCCACCGCATGTGTGAGGTGATCGAGTTCTCCCGCGGCGAGGGTGGCGTGGCGCTCCTGGTCCATCAGGGTCTGCACCGGGTTGCTGGCATTGGGCAGGCGCACGGCGAGGCTCAGGTTGAAGGTCGCGCCCAGGATCGCGGTGCCGAAGGTGCCGCCCAGCATGCGCATGAAGTTGAACGCGGCGGTGGCGGCGCCGCGGTTGGCCTGGCCCGAGGCTTCCTGCACCGCCAGCAGGAAACTGGGGTTGCAGAAGCCGAGGCCGACGCCCGCCAGCGCGGCGGGGATCGCCGGCCACCACGCGCCCACGACCGGTATGGCGGCGTCGCGAGACAGCAGCGCGGCGAGCGCCATCATCACGCCGCCGAGCGTCGCCACCGCGGTGCCGATCACCGCGACCGTGCGATAGGAACTGCGGACCGAGAACCGCGTGCTGAAAATGCTGGCGATCGGCCAGGTCAGCGACAAGATCCCGAGCATGATGCCGGCGTCGAGCACCGAACGCTTCATCACCGCCTGGAGATAGGTGGGCAGGAACACCGAGATACCCATGATCATGGCGCCGATCGCGAAGCTGCCAAGGACGCCATTGAACAGCACCGGATCGCGCCACAAGGCGGCCGGCAGCAGGGGTTCGGGCGAGTCCCGTTCCTGGCGCAGGAACAGGGCGAACACCGCCACCGAGGTCAGTACCAGGGGGATGATCCACCAGCGCAGCGCCTCGGCTTCCATGAGCGGCAGCAACAGAAGCGCGATGGCCAGCATCAGCAGGAGCGATCCGGCGAGGTCGATGGTGTGTTCGATCTTGCGCGGGGTTTCCTTCAGGAACACCAGCAGCATCAGGAAGGCGATGATGCAGATCGGCACATTGAGCCAGAACACCACCGGCCAGCCGAGATTGGCGACGATGCCGGCGCCGAGCGCCGGCCCGGCGATGGAGGAACTCGCGAACACGCCCGAAAGATAGGGCTGCACCTTGACCCGCTGCACGCCCGGGTAAATGTCGCCGACGATGGTCACCGCGATCGGCTGGATGGC
>JAIBCD010000100.1 GCA_019694335.1 Rhodospirillaceae bacterium
GCGGTAGCGGACTCCCGGCACCGGCATATCGACCGTGAACACCAGCGCCTTGCAGCCGGCCTCCTGCGCGCGCGCGATCATGGCTTTCATGAACCCGCGGTCGCGCATGACGTAAAGCTGGAACCAAAACGGTTCCGTCTTGGCGCGGACTTCCTCCATGGCGCAGACCGACATGGTGGACAGAATGAACGGCACGCCGGCGGCTTGGGCCGCCCGGCAGGCTTGGATCTCGCCGCGCCGGGCGTTGAGCCCGGCCAGCCCGATCGGCGCCAAGATCACCGGCATGGCCAGGTTCTGCCCCAGCACCGTGGTGGCGATGTTGGTGTCGCCGACACCGCCCAGGATCTTCTGCTTGAGCGGCAGGCTCTCGAAGTCGGAGACATTCTGCCGCAGCGTCGCTTCGGCGAAGGCGCCGCCGTCGACATATTCGAACAGGAAATGGGGCAGCCGCCGCCGCGCCAGGGCGCGGTAATCGGCGATGTTGGCGGCGAGCATCAGTGCGCCCGTTTGGCTTCGATGCGGCGGCGGTGGAGCACCGGCTCGGTGTAACCATTGGGCTGTACGCGGCCCTGGAACACCAGTTCGCAGGCCGCCTGGAAGGCGATGTTGTTGTCGAAGTCCGGCGCCATGGGGCGGTAAAGCGGGTCGCCCGCGTTCTGCTGGTCCACCAGCGCCGCCATGCGTTTCATGGTCGCCATCACCTGATCGGCGGTGCATACGCCGTGATGCAGCCAGTTGGCGATGTGCTGACTGGAGATGCGCAAAGTGGCGCGGTCTTCCATCAAGCCCACCTGGTTGATATCGGGCACCTTGGAGCAGCCGACGCCCTGGTCGATCCAGCGCACGACATAGCCGAGAATCCCCTGGGCGTTGTTGTCGAGTTCCTGCTGCACTTCGTCCGCCTGCCAGTTGCGGCCGACGGCGATGGGAACGGTGAGGATGTCGTCCAGCGAGGCGCGCGCGCGCGACTTCAGCTGGTTCTGAACCGCGAACACGTCGACCTGGTGGTAATGCATGGCGTGCAGGGTCGCGGCGGTGGGCGAGGGCACCCAGGCGGTATTGGCGCCGGCCCTGGGGTGGTCGCCCTTGGCCTTCAGCATGTCCGCCATCTTGTCGGGCATGGCCCACATGCCCTTGCCGATCTGGGCGTGGCCCGACAGTCCGCAGGCCAGGCCGATATCCACGTTCCACTGTTCGTAGGCCTTGATCCAGGCGGAGGACTTCATCTCGCCCTTGCGGATCATCGGGCCGGCCTCCATCGAGGTATGCATCTCGTCGCCAGTACGGTCGAGGAAGCCGGTGTTGATGAACACCACGCGCTCCCGGGCGGCGCGGATACATTCCTTGAGGTTGACGGTGGTGCGCCGCTCCTCGTCCATAATTCCCATTTTCAAGGTGTTGCGGGCCAGGCCGAGGATATCCTCCACCCGCGCGAAAATGTCGCAGGCGAAGGCCACTTCGGCGGGCCCATGCATCTTGGGCTTCACGATATAGACCGAGCCCGCGCGGCTGTTGGCTCCGCTTGTTTTGGGGCGCTTCAGGTCGTGCAGGGAGCACAGCACCGTGAACAGACAGTCCAGGATGCCTTCAGGGGCGAGTTTGCCGTCGCATTGCACCGCGCCGATGGTCATGAGGTGGCCGACATTGCGCACCAGCAGCAGGCTGCGCCCGGGCAAGGTCAGGGTTCCACCCGAAGGCGCGGTGTATGTGCGGTCCGGATTCAAATGGCGTTCGATCTCCTTTCCGCCCTTGGGGAACGTGGCCGACAACGTGCCCTTCATCAGGCCGAGCCAGTTGCGGTAGGCCGCCACCTTGTCTTCGGCGTCCACGGTGGCGACCGAATCCTCCAGATCCTGGATGGTGGTCAGGGCGGATTCCAGGATCACGTCGGCGACGCCCGCGGCATCGGTTTTGCCGATGGCATGCGTCCGGTCGATGACGATCTCGATATGAAGGCCGTTGTTGACGAGCAGGATGGACGACGGCGCCGCCGCGTTTCCCGTGAATCCCTTGAACTGCGCGGGATTCTTGAGCGCCGGAGAAAGCACGCCATCCTTCACCGCATAGGCCGTCACATCGCGGTGAGATCCCGCCGCGAGCGGCGCCGCCTGGTCGAGGAAATCCTTGGCGAAGGCGATGACCTTGGCGCCGCGGGCCGAATCGTATCCCTTCGCGGCGGCGCCTTCGCGCGGGATCGCGTCGGTGCCGTAAAGCGCGTCGTACAAACTGCCCCAGCGCGCATTGGCGGCGTTGAGCGCATAGCGCGCGTTGGTGGTCGGCACCACCAGCTGCGGCCCGGCGAGGGTGGCGATTTCGGGATCGACATTGGCGGTGGAGATCGTGAACGCCGGACCTTCCGGCAGCAGGTAGCCGATGTCTTTCAGGAAGGCGGTATACGCGGCGCGGTCGAAAGGCTTGTGCGCCTTGTGCCAGGCATCGATCTTGGCCTGGATCTCATCGCGCACCGCGAGCAGTCCGGCGTTGCGCGGCGCCAGCTCCACCAGCATTTTTTCCAAACCCGCCCACAGACCGGCCGCGTCGACGCCCGTGCCTGGCAGGGCTTCCCGCACCACGAAGTCATGCAGCACGGTGGCGATCTTGAGGCGGCCGACAGTGGTCCAGGCGGTCATGGGAGGAATCCTTGTTAGGCGCGGGGCGCAGTATGGCCAGTCACCATCCGGGCGAGAAGGTCCGTGCAGGCATGGATGGCATCGAGATATGGCGTGGCGATCCCACCCATGCGGGCGAATTCCGTGACGGCGGCGACCAGGGCGTCCAGTTCCGGCGGCCGGCCGGCCTCGATGTCCTGGAGGGTCGAGGTCTTGTGGCGCCCAAGTTTCCGGGTGACGGCGATACGCTCGTCGATGGTCATCGACATGCGGACGCCGAGATGGGCCGCGACCTGCTCGGCCTCGGCCATGATCGCCGCGACCAGCTTGCGCGTGGCCGGATCGTCGATGATGTCCGACAGGCCGCCGCGGGTGAGCGCGCTCACCGGATTCAGGGCCAGGTTCCCCCACAGTTTGGTCCAGATATCCGTGCGGATGGTCTGGCTCACCACCGCCTTGACCCCGGCACGGTTCAGGCGCGCGGCGGCGTCCTCGACGCGTGGCGAGAGGCTGCCGTCGGGCTCGCCCAGGACAATGCGGTTGGTTTCCGTGAAATGAACCACGCCCGGCGCGGGCACGGTCGAGGCGACATAGATCACGCCGCCGATGACGCGCACCGGATCGATGGCATCAAAGATACGCCCGCCCGGGTCGACTGCGGCGATGCGGTGGCCTTCGAAGGCGCCGCCGCTCTTGTGGAAGTACCACCACGGCACACCGTTCTGCAGCGCGATGATCGGGGTCTTGGGCCCCAGGATGTTGCCCAGCGCCGGCGCCACGGCGCCGATCTGCTGGGCCTTGAGCCCCAGGATCACCAAATCGAACGTGCCCGCTTCGTCGATGGCGGCGGCCTTGACCGGCGGCTTATGATGCGTGCCGGCCGGGTCGATCAACGTGAAACCCTGCCTCAACGCCTTCAGGCTTTCGCCCCGGGCGATGAAGGTCACGTCTTCCCCGGCAAGGGCCAGGTTCCCTCCGACGTATCCGCCGACGGAGCCGGCGCCGACGACGGCAATCTTGAAGGGCGTGTTATCGAGACTCATGGCGGCAATACCTTGGGCGAGAAGCCGGCGTCGACCAGTGCGTTCACGACCGCGTCGGCATGCCGCTGGTCGCGGGCCTCGAACACCAGGTCGAGGTGCGCCTGTTTTGCCGGCAGGTTGAGCGACAGGCGCCGGTGGGCGACCTCGATGATGTTGCCGCCTTCGGCGCCGACCACGGCCGTGATCTTCGCCAGCACGCCGGGATGATCGCTGAGCGGTACCTCGAGTTTGACGATGCGGTGCTCGCGCACCAGCTCGCGCATCAGGATCGAGGCCAGGAGGCGCGGATCGATATTGCCGCCCGACAGCACCAGGCCCACCTTTCGACCGCGGAAGGCGTCCGGATCGGCGAGGACGGCGGCGAGCGGCGCGGCGCCCGCGCCCTCCGCCACGGTTTTTTCGATGTTGAGCAGCAGGGCAACGCTCTCCTCCAGCCGCCGTTCGTCGACGGCGACGATGCGCTTGACCAGGCGGGCGATGATCTCCCGGGTGATGTGGCCGGGCGTCTTGACCGCGATGCCTTCGGCGATGGTGTCGCCGCGGCATTCGGCGGTTTCGCCCTTCAGGGCGGCGATCATCGAGGGATAGCTGTCCGACTGAACGCCGATGATCTCGACATCGGGCGCCTTCGCTTTGACGGCGGTGGCGATGCCCGAGATCAGGCCTCCGCCGCCCACCGGCACCACCAGCATATCGAGGCCGGGGGCGTCCTTCAGGATCTCCAGGCCCAGGGTGCCCTGGCCCGCGATTACCGCGGGGTCGTCGTAGGGGTGAATGAAGGTCAGCCCCCGGGCGGCGGTGGTTTCGGCGGCGTAAGCCTGGGCCTCGCTCAGGGTGTCGCCGTACAGGATCACTTCGGCGCCGTGCGCCTTGGTGTGCTCGACCTTCACGAACGGCGTATGCTTGGGCATCACCACCACGGCCCGGATGCCCAGCCGCTTGGCATGGTAGGCGACCGCTTGCCCATGATTGCCCGCCGACATGGCGGAAACGCCGGCCTTGGCCTGCGCGGGCGTGAGCTGGAGCAGCTTGTTGAGCGCACCGCGCTCCTTGAAGGCGGCGGTGAACTGCAGGTTCTCGAACTTGAGGTAAATCTCGGCGCCGGTGACCTGGGACAAGGTGCGCGAGGGCACGCAGGGGGTTGCCACCACCTGGCCCGCGATGCGCCGCGCGGCGGCTTCAATGTCCGCCAATGTAACGCTGGTTGTAACGTTCATGACCTTGCATCTTACCCATTGTACCAGCTTAAGAAAGGCTGCTTGACGGCCCGCGGCGGGGTAGCCACCCTGATCCGGAATAGTGAGAGGGAGCCCCTATGGCGAAAGCCTTGGGCGTCATCGCGGGGATCATGAGCTTGTGCCTGGGGTTGGAAACCGCCCGGGCCGAACTGATGGTGCTGAGGCGCGGCAATCTCACCGAGGCCGAGACCATCGATCCGCTGCTGGCGACCACGGCCCCCGAAAACAACATCGTTGGCGACATGTTCCTGGGGCTGACCACCGAGGACATCAATTCGCACGTCATCCCGGGCGCGGCCGAGAGCTGGACCACGTCGGCCGATGGCCTGGTTTGGACCTTCAAGTTGCGCGACAACCTGAAATGGTCCGACGGCACCCCGCTCAAGGCCGCCGATTTCGTGTTCAGCTTCCGCCATCTTCTGGATCCCAAGACCGCCGCGCGCTATGCGTCGATCGAATACGTGATCAAGAATGCCGAAGCCGTGAACACCGGCAAGTTGCCGCCCGAGCAATTGGGCGTGCGCGCGCCCGACGACCGCACGGTCGAAATCACGGTCGAGTCGCCGACGCCGTTCCTCGCCGGACTGATGAAGCACTACACGGCGTTTCCTATCCCGGAGCATGTTTACAAAAAGTACGGCGAGACTTGGACCCGTCCCGGCAACATGGTGTCCAACGGCGCCTACATGCTGGCGGAGTGGAGCCCCCACGACCACATCAAGCTGGTGAAAAACCCGCACTTCTACGATGCCCCGAACGTACGCATCGATGAGGTTTATTTTTATCCGGTGGAGAGCGAGGCGACCGCGCTCACCATGTACCGGGCGGGGGACATCGACGGCAACTTCGGCACGCGCGGAATTCCCGTGGCGCAGCTGCCCATGCTCCAGAAAACCCTGGGAAGCCAGGTGCATGTGGCGCCGATCCTGGCCAACTCCTATATGGCGCTCAACACGCGCAGGGCGCCATTCAACGACAAGCGCGTGCGCCGCGCGGTGTCCTTGTGCATCGACCGCGTGATCCTCGCCGACAAGGTGGTCAAGGACCAGCGCGTGCCGGTCGACGCCTTCGTGCCGCCGGGCATCGCCAACTACCACAACACCGCACGGAACAATTTCGCCGATTGGCCCATGGAGCAGCGGCGCGCGGAGGCCAGGCGCCTGCTGGCTGAGGCCGGCTATACCCCGAAGAAGCCGCTGACCTTCGAATACCTTTACAACGCCAGCGTCGATCAGCGGCGCGCGACCGTGGCCGAGGCCGCGCTGCTCAAGGAATGCGGCGTGATCATGCAGCCGATCGTCAACGAACTGAAAATCCACTACTCACGCATGCAGAATGACGATTTCACCGCGGGCTGGGCCGGTTGGATCGGCGACTACAACGACCCCCAGAATTTCCTGTACCTCATGGACTCACGTTCCGGCGTGTTCAATTACGGCGCCTACAACAATCCGTCCTTCGACCGGCTGCTGGACGAAGCCAAGGTCACCATCGACCTCGAGGTGCGCGCTGGCATCCTGGCGAAGGCCGAACAGCTGGCGCTCGACGATGACGCCGTTGTTCCGCTGGATTTCTCGACTGCCAAGGAACTGGTTTCGCCGGCGATCAAAGGCTTTGCCGACAATATTGAAAGTATCCACCGTACCCGGTGGATGTGGCTGGAACGCTGACATTCCCGCCCGGCGGATCGAACTCGCAAGTTGATCCGGCGGCGAGAGCGTTCTATCCCTATGAATTATACGGCGATTTTCTTGATCCAGGGAATCGCAATTCTAGATTATTCGTGCAATACATAGCGCCGCTTGGGCCCCTGAAGGGCAGAGAGATTCTCGTACCGATGGCAAAAATCCTCGTCGTCGACGACCGGCCGTTCAATCGCCAGTTCCTCCTGACGCTGCTGAGCTATACCGGCCACACGCTGTTGGAGGCGGCCGATGGTGCCGCCGCCCTGGAGATCGTCCGGCGCGAGCGCCCCGACGTGGTGATCTCGGACATCCTGATGCCGACCATGGACGGTTTCCAATTCGCCCAGCAGGTGCGGGCGGAACGGGACATCGCCGGCACCGCGATCATTTTCTACACCGCCACCTACCGCGAACCGGAAGCGCGCGAGTTGGCAGCCGCCTGCGGCGTGCGCACGGTGCTGCCCAAGCCCAGCGACCCGGACGTGATCCTGGCCGCGGTCGAGGCCGAGCTTGGACGGGCGGGGATCGTGTCCGAGATGCCCGCCGCGGTCGCGGCGATCGAGGACGCCGCGCCGGTCCCGCGCATCGACGAACAGCTCTCGCGCTATGCCGACGAACTCAAAGCGATGGAAGCCACGTTCCACGACATCCTCGATCACATGTCGGACGTGTTCAAGGCCCGGGACGAGATGCGCAAATTCTCGGCGCGCTTCTCCGAGAATTTCTCCGCCATCCGCCGGTTCTCCGCCAAGCTCACCACGCTGATCGAAGTGATGCTGGACGTGAACCCCGAACGCGGATCCTAGCACCTGCTCGAGACCTTCGTCGCCTGCGGCCGCAAGATCTTCGGCGCGCGCCTCGGCGCGGTCGCGGTGTTCGACGAGACCACCAGGGAACTCAAGCATCTGGTCATGGGCGGCTTCGATCGTGAAGTCTACCGCGATGCCGCCGTTGCGCGGGCGGGTGTTCCCGGTTCGCTGATGGCCCAGGGTGGTGTGCTGCGCGGCACGGGCCCGTGGGCGCCGGGCGATTTCCCGGCCGCTCACCCGGCGCCGCATTCGTTCCTGGGGACGGCGATCGCGGTCGATGCGCGGGTCCAGGGCTGGATCTATTTCGCAGATAAGAGCGACGGCGAATTCACCGACGAGGACGAGCGCCTGCTCGCCACGCTCGCCACCCAGCTGGCCGTGTCCTACGCCAACACCGCCGTGTTCGATCTCCTGCAGCATCACGCCGCCAAATTGCAGATCGAGATCACGCGCCGCGAGAAGGCCGAGAACGAAATCCGCGCCCGCGAGGATCAGCTCGCCCAGGCGCGCAAGATGGAGGCGGTGGGGCAACTCACCGGCGGCATCGCCCACGACTTCAACAACCTGCTCACCGTCATCAAAGGCAACGCGGAACACCTGAGCGAACAGGTGGAAGGCGAGTCCTTGCGCAACCAGGTGCGCTTGATCGAGGAGGCCAGCGACCGCGGCGCGGATCTGGTGCGCCGCCTGCTGGCGTTCGCCCGCAAGCAGGAACTGAAGCCGGAAACCGTCGATCTCAACGCCCAATTGGGCTCGTTTCTCAAGTTGGTGCGTCGCGCCGTGACCGAGGACATCGCGCTGCGGCTGGTTCCGGGCGAGGCGCTGCCGCCGGTGTTCGTCGATCCCGGCAGCCTCGAGAACGCACTCCTCAATCTGTGCATCAACGCCCGCGACGCCATGCCGGCCGGCGGCACCATCACCATCTCCACCGGCGCCCAGACCCTGACCACCGGCGAAATTCCCGGCTTGGATATCAAGCCGGACCGCTATGTGACGGTGGCGATCACCGATACCGGCACCGGCATGGACAAGGATGTCGCCGCGCGCGCCTTCGAACCGTTCTTCACCACCAAGGAAGTGGGCAAGGGGACGGGGCTCGGCCTTTCCATGGTCTACGGTTTCGTCAAGCAGTCCGGCGGGCACGCCCAGATCATCAGCGAGCCCGGTCGGGGCACGACCCTCAAGCTGTTCCTGCCCGCGGCCCCGGGCGTCACGGCGGCGTTCGAAACCCGCGAGGCCGCGTCGTCCGCGCCCCTGAACATCGCCGCCGCCGCCGACATCCCCGGCAAAGGCCGGGTGCTGCTGGTCGAGGACGACCGGCTGGTGCGCGAGGACGTGGCTGCGCGGCTGGCGCATCTCGGATACACGGTGACCGCCGTCTCCACGGCCGCGGAAGCGCTCACGACGCTCACCGCCGGACGTTTCGATGTGGTCATGACCGATGTCATCATGCCCGGGCGCATGAATGGCGGCGATTTCGCGCGCGAGGTCATCGCCCGCTGGCCGGCGACCAAGGTGCTCGCCACTTCGGGCTATACGGAAAACGCGCTGTCGGGCAAAGTTACCTTGCCCGACGGGGTGCGGTTCCTGGCCAAGCCCTATTCGCGCAAGGATCTCGCCGAGGCGCTCGGCGTGACGCTCGGCGCCGCCTGACGTCGGATTAAGTTTTGGGGGAGAGAATGACTCATTTCCTGGTCACCGATGAAAACCCGTCCGGTCACCGGCTGGAGGACATCCTTATGATGATCCGCAAAGATATCCTGATACGCGCGGGGAAGATCGCCGACGACCGCCGGCCCGAGGCGCTGCATGTCATGAAAAACAACATGCGCATCCTCGATCTGATCTCCGACGCCATCAGCCTCGCCGAGGATTCCACCCGCGTGCTGGACAAAGCCTTCGGCAGTTCCGCCAAGGGCGGCCCGCCGCGGATCGGCAAACCCTAAGGCTTCGGGTTCTTGCGCAGGTCCACGGCGTAGCCAAGCGCCACGCCGTTGCGCTGCACCGAGAACACGGCGTCCTTCGGGTTCTCGAAGTGCTCGCGGCACGGCGGGTCGTTGGTGCCGACCAGGTAATCGGCGTCGGCGCGTTTGTCGGTAACCTCCATGCCCTTGGGCAGGAAGTAGGCCACCGAGGTGCGGTCGCCGCACACGAAAATCCTGGGTGTGGCCGGTGCGCCCGGCTGGCGCTTGATGTAGGCGGCCAGGCCCTTGGTGACCTCGCCCAACGACGTACCCCAATAATCGAGTTCGAAGCTCTTCTCCGCGCCCTCGATGCCGCCTTCGAGCAGGTTGAAGGAGATGTATTCGTAAGGGTGAAGTTTGATCATCTCCGCCCCTTGCCAGGCGACTCCCGCCGTCAGGCCGGCGGCGACCACCCCGGCCAGGACCGGACGCCGCACCCAGGTCGCTGCGAACAGCCGGTCGATACCGATGGCGCCGAGGATCACCAGCGGCGGCACCACGAACAGGAAATGGCGCAGCCCGTTGTAGACCACCGGGCGCAGGATCGCGAAACCGATCAACGGCACCGCCGCGGCCATGATCATCAAGGCGTACTGGCGCACGCGCGCATCGCGCGGATCGAGGCCCGCGCGCCGCACATGCAGCACGGCGAACACCAGTGCCGCCACGAGACCGGCGAGGACATGCTCGGGGAGCTGGAAGAACAGGAGGCGGTTGAGGTAGACCGGCGGCAGGTCGGTCGAGGGCACCAGTTCGCCCATCCACAGCACCTTGGGCTGCCAGGTGAAGTGCGAGAACGTCTCCAGTGCATCGATGATATTGAGCGGCGCGGTCACCGACCATGGCCAGAAGAACGCCATCACCACCAGCGCCAACAGCAACGTCATCGCGACCGGCAGGCACAGCCGGTAAAGGGCGAGCAGCGCCGGAAGCGGCTTCTTGGTCCGCGCCCAGGCCAGCGCCAGGTAGATCGCGCCGATATAGATGATGATGGCGAACGCCATCACCCGCGTGCCCAGCGCGAGGCCAAGTGCGAGGCCAAAGCCCACGAGCGCGTTGTGACGGGGCGCGTCCGGGGCGGCGAGGATGCGGCAGGCGTAATAGAGCGCCCACAGAGTCAGCCAGGCGAACGGGCTGTCCTTGGGGTTGATGAAGCCGTGGCCATACAGGAGCGGCGTGCTGGCGAGGCAGATCAGCGCGATCAGGCCGGCGCGCGGGCCCGCCAGCAGGTGCGCCAGCAGCAGGCCGCCCACGAGCCCGCCCACGAACACCAGCCCGCCGAGCAGGTGGCGGGTTTCGTATTCACCGAACGGCGAGACCATGTTGGCCAGCGCCGCCAGCATGTCGAACAGGCCGCCGTAGAGGTAGAGATTGACGTAGGTGAGGGCCGAGCGGTCGGCGAAGCCGCTCGCGTACATGGAGATCAGTTTTTCACCGTAGGTGTTCTGGAGCTTTTCGTCCCAGGAGATGCCGTAGTCGCGGAAGGTCGCGAGCACGAGCACGAGAACGGCACCGAGCACCGCCCACCCCGCGGTGGCGATCCAGTCGGTGGGCGCCGCATCGTCCCGGATACCTGCTTGGGCGACATCGGTAGCCACGCGAACCCTCCCTAGGCCCCGGCGAAGCGGGTGATCTTCAGTCCATGTCCGGCGAGCAAAGCGCCGAAGTCCGGTCCCGCCAGGAATTCATACTCCACCGCGCGTTGCCTGTCCCATGCGGCGCGCGGGTCGCCGGACTCACCGGGGTGGCACAGGATGACATGGCGGGCCCCGCGCGCGGCCAGGAAGCGCGGAAACAGCGCGGCATAGTCGGCGGGGGTTTCCGAAAACGCATAGACGCCACTGAAGCCGGCGTTGAGCCGGTCCTTGAGGTTCCCGGCGGCGGCGGCGAAGCCGCGGCCCAGGCCGGAAATGAACCCCGCCTTGGGCACGGCGACGCCGCGCCGGGAAATCGCACCCAGGCTGTCGTGGACATTGCGTAGCCAGGGGCGGGGGCTGAGCGCGCGGGCCTTGGCCAGCACGACGTCCCTGATGCCTGGCAGCACATGGGCATGCAGATGCCCATCGATATGGTCCGGCGCCCGGCCCAGCACCCGCGTGAAGGCGGCAAGCTGGGCGTCCATCTCGGCGGCGATCTCATCCAACGCCAGGGTGCCGGCGTAGCTCTTGGCGATCAGGCGGCCGATGGAGGGCAAGCGGCCTTCGGGTGCCATGCGCGGCATGGGGGTGAGCGGCGCTTCGTCCACCAGTGTCAGGTGCAGACCGATGTCCACTTTGCCTTCGATGTCCTTGAGCCAGGCGCCATGTTCAGGCCACAGCGGTGACGCGCACATGCAGCTCAATGCCGAGATGCGTCCCGATTTCGCGAGTGCCAGGATGGCGCGGCTGACCGGCGCGCTCAGGCCGTAGTCGTCGGCGCACAGGACAAACGTGCCGGGGCCGGTATGCATGGCCGAGGTCAGACCAGGTCTTTGACGTGACGGTCGCGGGTGCGCGCGAGGCCGCCGCGCGCTTCGCTTTCGGCGGCGCGGACACCTACATCCGCGGCGCGGACACCTACATCTGCGGCGCGGCCGACCAGATCGCGCACCAGGTACAAGGGCCTGCCCTTGACCTCTTCGTAGATGCGCCCGAGGTACAGGCCCATCAAGCCAAGCTGCAACAGGATCAGGCCCGAGAGCGCCAGGGTCGAGACGATGATCGACGCGAAACCCGGGACGTCGACGCCCAGGATCAGGGTGCGGGCCATGTAGTACACGCCCATCGAGATCGACACCACGGCGAACACCGCGCCGATCATCACCGCCATCTTCAGGGGCGCGGTGGAGAACGACAGGATACCGTCGAAGGCCAGCGCGAACAGGCGTGCCGGCGAGAACGAGCTTTTGCCGGCGGCGCGGGTGACCACGTCGAATTCCACCGGGATCGACTTGAAGCCGACCCAGGAATAGATGCCCTTCATGAAGCGCGCGCGTTCACGCATGCGCCGGATGGCTTCGACCACCTTGCGATCCATGCGCCGAAAGTAGACGGCGTCGAGCGTGATCGGCGTGTTGGAGAGCGAGTTGA
>JAIBCD010000017.1 GCA_019694335.1 Rhodospirillaceae bacterium
CAGCGGTGGCGTAGGTGGGGTCGGCGCCGCGCGGAACCACGTACATGCAGCTCGAAAGCGGGGTCGCGGGCGTGAGGGGAATCCATACCGTCAGTGATTTGGGCGAACCGTCGGGAAACAATGACACCGCGCCCCGGTCACGGTGCGGCGCCCAGCCCGATTCACCGCGAGCCGCGTTCACGTCCCAGGCCCAGAAATCCGGCACTACCGCATATGGCCCCAGCAGGCTCTTGAGGATCGGGTCGAGGCGGCGGAAGGGAAGCCAAAACTCGTCGTAGATGAAAGCGAAAGCGGGCGAGGCGCCGGCGCGGCTCAAGGCGCGCACCGTCTCGACCATACGTCCGATATCGAGGCCCCAATTCAGATCGCAGATCTGGAAATAACCTTCCTGCGTGATCTGGGCACGGGCGGCGGCGCTCTGCTGCTCGGCCAGGCCGAACACCCTGGCGCCCGGGAGCAGCGTGGGATCGGCGATATGCAGATGCGGCGCAAATGTCCGCCAGGTTTCGATTTCTCCGAGGCGGGTGAGGTCAAGGAAGGGGGGAGGCGTAGGGGTCATGCTGGTGCCAAGATTACGCGCAGCAGCCCGCCAAGGAGAACCGAGACTCGGGGGCGGAATTGACCCTCGGACAGGCACGTCAGGGGCCGTAACCTGTCCGGGCGGTCGGCAAATGACCCGGGGATTGGAGTCACATGCCGTTGAATGGCTTTCAGGATCGCAAGGATCGGTGCCGCGAAGGCTCCGGCGCTGCGGCGTCATTTCCGGTTAAATGACTGATAGATTGAGATTTTTGGGAGCCGGGCGGCGCGGCTCGGTTGCGCGGGCTTTAGCCAGCCCCCATCTTAGTTCAGCCAGTCAAACTATTCATTTTTGCAATATAATGGTGCTCTTGGGAGCCCGAGGTAGTATATTTAGAATCGTTAAGAATTGGGAGAATGTCCCACCCGTGTGGGACTCTTTTCCGCTCGCCCGCCGGGCGGCGCCTTGACCGTGTACGTGGAATTGCGTGCAAGGATAGCGAGAGCGCCTCCGGGAGGCCGGCGGCAAGAACTGCAGAAGGGAGAGTAGACGTGCGTCTGTTCACGAAGGCATCCGGAAATCTGAAGCAGGCGCTGTGCGCGAGCACTGTTGGCCTGGCCACGGCTTTTGCGCTGGCGAGTTGCTCGGGCCCCGGCGCGGAAACACGCATCGCCGCGCCCGCCGCCAAGGCTGGCAAGGTGACCGCTGAACCGGAAGGTGAAGCCAGCCCGCGCCGTCTGCGCCTGATGACCCAGGAGCAGTACCTCAACACGCTCGCCTATGTCTTCGGTCCGGACATCAAGCCGGAAACCCATTTCGCGCCGGTGCAGCGCACCGACGGCTTGCTGGCCAATGGCACCGCCAAGGCCGGCGTCACCGACAGCCAGCTCGAGCTGTATCAGAAGACCGCCGCGCTGGTCGCCGGCATGGTGGTGAAGCCCGAGCGTCGTGACTTCCTGATCATGTGCAAGCCGGCCGACGAGAAGGCCGCCGACAAGGCCTGCGCCGGCAAGTTCCTGTCCGATATCGGCCGCCTCCTGTATCGCCAGCCGATGAAGCCGGCGAAGGTGGCCGAACTGGTCGAACAGGCCTCGGCCTCGGCCGACAAGCTGAAGGACTTCTACGCCGGCCTGGCCGTGGCGATCGAAGCCATGCTGGTCAGCCCGAACGTGCTGTACATCGCCGAAACCTCCGAGCCCGATCCCAAGCGCCCGGGCCACCAGCGCCTGGACGCCTATTCGCTCGCCTCGCGCCTGTCGTTCTTCCTGTGGAACGCGGCCCCCGACGACGCGATGCTGAAGGCTGCCGAGACCGGCGAGATCCTCACCGACAAGGGCAAGGCCAAGATCGTCAACATGATGTTGGCGAGCCCGCGTCTCGAAACCGGCATGCGCGCGTTTTTCGACGACATGTTCGCGTTCGACGATTTCAACAACCTCGCCAAAGACCCGATGGTCTATCCGTCGTTCACCGGCGTGACCACCGGTGACGCCCGCGAGCAGACCCTGCGCACGGTGATCGACCAGTTGATCACCAAGAACCGGGACTACCGCGACCTCTACACCTCGCGCGAGACTTTCATGTCGCCGTCGCTCGCGGCGCTTTACCGCCTGCCGTCGACCCGCACTTGGACGCCGTATGAGTTCCCGGCGGACAGCCCGCGCGCGGGTCTTCTTACTCAGATCAGCTTCCTCGCGGTGCACTCGCACCCGGGCCGCAGTTCGCCGACGTTGCGCGGCAAGGCGCTGCGTGAAGTCCTGCTGTGCCAGCCGGTGCCGCGTCCGCCCGCGAACGTGGACTTCTCGATCGTCAATAATCCGAACTCATCTTACAAGACGCAGCGTGATCGCGTTGTCGCCCACCGAAGCAATCCGGTGTGCGCCGGTTGCCACAAGATCACCGACCCGATGGGCCTCGCGCTCGAGAATTTCGACGGCGCCGGCCGCTACCGCGACAACGAGAAGGGCAACCCGATCGATGCCAGCGGCAGCCTCGACGGCAAGGACTTCAAGGACGCCGTCGGCCTCGGCCAGGCGCTGCACGACCACCCGGCTCTGACCAGCTGCCTGGTGAAGCGCGTGTACGCCTACGGCACCGGCGGTCCGGCCAAGTCCGACGAAACCTTGAAGTGGGTCAACACCCGCTTCGCCGAACAGGGCTACCGCCTGCCCGATTTGCTCCGCACCATCACCCTCAGCCAGGCATTCGCCGACGTCAGCGACGATGCCCCCGCTCAAGCCCCGGTGAAGTCGGCCAGCGCCGACGCCCCGGCGGCCAACACCTCGAAGTAAAGGAGAAGGACCATGATCAACGGTTTGAATAGACGCCGCGTCCTGCGCGGGATGTTGAACGGTAGCGCCGTCACTGTTGGCTTGCCGCTGCTCAATGTGTTCCTCAACGGCAACGGCACCGCGCTGGCCGACGGCCGCGCCATGCCGGTGCGCTTCGGCACCTGGTTCTGGGGCCTGGGCATGACCAAGTCCATCTTCGTGCCCAAGAAAGTCGGTGCGAACTGGGAAATCACCGAGGAAATGGAATCCCTGAAGGGTGTCCAGAAGCACATCAACGTGCTGACCAACTTCACGGCGTTCCGCGACACCTACGAGAACCTGTGCCACTACACCGGCTGGATCATCGGCCGCACCGGCATCGCGCCCTCGAACCAGACCGACAAGCCGGGCGAAACCCTGGACGTGACGGTCGCCAACCAGATCGGTCGCACCACGCGCTTCAAGACGCTGACCGCGACCGCGACCGGTGACGTGCGCTCGACCTTCTCTTACGAAAACGCCAACTCGCCGAACGCGCCGGAATTCTCGCCGATGGCGTTCTACACCCGCCTGTTCGGCCCGGACTTCCAGGATCCGAACGCCAAGACCTTCACTCCGAACCCCAACATCATGGTGCGCAAGAGCGCGCTGTCGGGCGTGATGGATGAAGTGAAGGAGCTGAACGCGAAGCTCGGCGCCGACGACAAGGCCCGCCTCGACCAGTACTTCACCGGCCTGCGCCACCTCGAACGCCAGTTCGAACAGCAGCTGACCAAGCCGGAGCCGATCGCTTCCTGCGTGGCCCCAAAGGCGCTCAAGGAAGACCCGAAACTCGGCGGCGAGGCGGCTCAGATCGCGGAACGTCACCGCCTGATGACCGATCTCATGGTCATGGCGGTCGCTTGCGACCAGACTCGTGTGTTCAACATGAGCTATTCGAATTCGTCGTCGAATACCACCAAGGCCGGCTACGAGAAGCCGCACCACACCTGCACCCACGAAGAGCGCGTGGACGATGCGCTCGGCTATCAGCCGACCGCGTCCTGGTTCACCCGCCGTTCGATGGAAAGCTGGGCCTACTTCGTCGACGCCTTCACCAAGGTGAAAGAAGGCGACGGCACCCTGCTCGACAACGTGCTGATCTACGCCAACAGCGACCACGGCTATGCCCGCGTTCACTCGCTGGACGGCATGGCGATGTTCACCGCCGGCCGCGCTGGCGGGAAGATCAAGACGGGTCTGCACATCGACGGCGCCGGTACCGCCGGTACGCGTCTGGGCCTGACCTGCATGCGCACGATGGGTCTCGATCTCCCGTCGTGGGGCACCAAGAGCAACAACACGTCGAAAGACGTGTCGGAAATCCTGGTCTAAGGGGTTTCCACGCCGGACAGCAAACCGCCCGGAGAGGACGTAACTCTTCTCCGGGCGTGTGTGCGAGAGGGCGAACGTTAAGAAGCGGAGGGCGGGGCGCCTCAGGGAGAGGCAAACCGCAAACGGAACAAGGGATGGATCCATGAGAAATCTGGGCAAATTGGTTGGCTTCGTTGCGGGCTTGAGCCTGGCCGCGGGCGGCGCTTACGCCGCGGAAAAGCGCTTGATGGAAGATTATGTGAAGTCGCCGATGCCTCCGGGCTTCCAGGTGATCGTCACCGAGCTGGAAGGTCCGGTGTTCGCGGATGCCAAGGGCAAGACGCTCTACAAGTGGCCGATCAAGTCCATCCGCAACGGCGACGTGGGCGAGCAGAAGAACAAGCCCACCTGCGATGACACCGTTTACAAGGTCAATGCCGGCCTGATGAGCCCGTATCCGGGCGGTTTCACGCTGCCGGAAGTGGAAACCCGTCCGTCCTGCCTGCAGGTATGGCCCGCGGTCTACGCCACCGCCGAAGATAAGCCGGTCGGCAAGTGGACCATCGTCGACCGCAAGGACGGCAAGAAGCAGTGGGCCTATGACGGCTTTGCGCTCTACACCTCGGTGCTCGACGAAGTTCCGGGCGACACCCGCGGCGGCACCCGCCGCAAGGAAGGGGGCGACTCGCCCGCCTACCGCGAGCCGGTGAGCCCGGCGCCGGCCGTTCCGGCGCAGTTCGGCGTGTACTCGGTGGCCAAGGGCCGCTTCCTCGCGACCTCGATCGGCTACTCGGTCTACACCTACGATAAGGATACGGCGACCAAGTCGGCCTGCACCGGCTCGTGCCTGAACGAATGGGCGCCGATGCTGGCGGCCGAGAATGCGGTTGCCCTCGGCGACTGGGCGGTGATCGAGCGTTCGCCCGGCGTGAAGCAGTGGACGTACCGCAAGAAGCCGCTCTACACCCGCATCGCCGATGAGAAGTTCCGCAGCTATGAAGGCGGCGACATCCCCGGTTGGCACAATGTGTTCACCCAGACCGAACCGGCGGCGCCCAAGGGCTTCACGGTGCAGGACACCCGCGCCGGCCAGGTGCTGGCCGATAAGAACGGCCGCACACTCTACATCTACAACTGCGGCGACGACGCCATCGACGAGCTGGCCTGCGACAACCCGAATTCGCCGCAAGCCTATCGCTTCGCGATTTGCGGCGGCGGCGACCCCGATGTCTGCAACAAGACCTTCCCCTATGTGATCGCCGAAGCGGGCGCCAAGAGCGAGAACCGTGCCTGGACGCCGGTGGACATCAACCCCAAGACCGGCAAGTTTGCCAAGCCGGGCGAGGCGGGGGCGCTGCACGTATGGGCCTATCGCGGCCGCCCGGTCTATCTGTTCGGCAACGACAAGAAGCCCGGCGATGTCAGCGGCGATGCCTGGGGTGAGTTCAATGGCCACCGCAACGGCTTCAAGGCCTTCTGGCTCCGCGACGACTTCCGTACCAACGCCGGCTAACAGTCATCCGTTCAGGGAGAAGAACCATGAAACATGCAGCTAAAATCGGCGCGCTCTTTGCAGCGATGACCGTTGGTTTCGCCGGTGCCGCGGTGGCGGACGAGAGCGCTAACGTGATCCGGAACGGCACGATCGGGTACGTGCTGACCGATTATCACTGGGCGCTGTACCAGACCAAGGACGGCAAGGCCGAATGCCCACAGGGCTTCAACGACGGCCCGCGCGAACAGTTCAAGATCCTGTTCCCGGCGGACGACGGCAAGAAGCGCACGCTGTTGGAAACCCAACTCGCGCGTGAATCGCAGATCTGGCACCCGGACCTGAAGCCTGAAATCTTCACCTTCAAGGAAGCTCAGGGCAAAACCGGCCTTGGCATGAACCTCGACGGCAAAGTCGGGCCGAACGATTTCACCAGCCCCGACGGCTCGGAAAAAGGCATCGACAACCAGCTGTACCGCGTGATCGGTTGCGTCGCCAACTACCGTGGTCCGGACGGCACGCTCTATCACTTCAACAACAAGTTCATGCAGCAGCATGAATACGCCCGCGTGCTGATCGAACTCACCGGCGTCGATAGCCTGGTCAACGACAACGACGTCACGCTCACCACCTACCGCGGCCGCGATGGCCTGCTGACCGACGCCACCGGCAACAGCTTCATGCCGGGCGGCACTCAGCGCGCCGACCATAAGTGGGGCAAGGAGTTCATCTCGCGCTTCAAGGGCAAGATCGTCGATGGCGTCCTGACCGTTCAGGCCGCCGAGTACCATCAGCCCACCACCTGGGCGTTCGAAGACGTGACCGACCAGTGGTTCAAGGATCCGCGCTTCCAGCTCAAGATCAACCAGGATCGCGCGGAAGGCATGCTCGCCGGCTATGTCGATATCGAAAACTTCTACCTGCAGATGGCGCGGGCCGTGTCGACCCACCATCAGAGCTACGGCCAGCAGTCCTCGCCGTCGATCTACCGCGCGCTGCATAAGCTCGCCGACGCCTATCCCGATAAGGACGGCCACAACACCGCCATCTCGTTCGCGGCGGACGTGAAGTTCGTGCAGACCTTCATCGAGCATCCGGCGGTCGAAACCGCCGCCAAGGAAGCCGATACCAGGCCGGCGCGCCACTAAGCTCGTACGGTAACGGCTCTATCGGGGTAGGGAGAGAGCATGATGCGTGATTTGGGAGTCCAATTCGGTCTGCTCTTGGTGGGGATGACCGCGCTATCCGGCGCGGCCATCGCAGCCTCCAACGCCGATGGCGCCGTGATCCGTAACGGGACCATCGGCTACGTGCTGACGGATTATCACTGGGCCGTGTACCAGACCCAGGATTCAAAAGCCGAATGCCCGACGGGCATGAACGACGGCCCGCGCGAGCAGTTCAAGATCCTGTTCCCGGATGACGGCAAGAAGCGCACGCTGCTGGAAACCCAGCTCGCCCGTGAATCGGCGGTCTGGCACCCGGATGTGTCGCCGGAGCCCTATCCCTTCAAGGAAGCCACCGGCAAATACGCCGTCGGCCTGAACCTCGACGGCAAGGTGGGGCCGAATGATTTCTCCAGCCCCGACGGCGCCGTCAAAGGCATCGACAATCAGCTATACCGCGCGATCGGCTGTATCACCGCATATCGCGGTCCGGACGGCGCGGTTCACTACTTCGGCAATAAGTTCGCGCAGCAGTATCACTATGACCGCGTGCTGCTGGAACTGACCAATGTCGACAGCCTGACCAACGACAGCGATGTCACGGTCACCACCTACCGCGGCCTCGATGGCCTGCTCACCGACGCCACCGGCAACGGCTTCATGCCGGGCGGTACCGAGCGCGCCGACCATCGCTGGGGCAAGCAGTTCATCACCCGCTTCAAGGGCAAGATCGTCGACGGCGTGCTGACCGCCGATGGCTCCGATGTCCACATGCCGGCCAGTTCCACCTTCGAGGACGTGAGCGTTCAGTGGATCCGCGATGCGCGCTTCCAGTTGAAGCTCAACCAGGACGGCGCCGAGGGCGTGGTGGCGGGCTACGTCGACGTGGAAACCTTCTATCGCCAGCTCGTTCAGGCCTGGTCGACCCACCACCAAAGCTATGGGCAGCTGTCCTCGCCGTCGCTGTACAAGGCCTTGCGTAAGCTCGCGGACGCCTATCCGGATCAGCAGGGACACAACACGGCCATCTCAGGCGCCATGGACATGAAGTTCGTCCAGGTCTTCATCCAACATCCGCCGGCCGAAACCGCCGCGAAGGACGCCGAAACACCGGCCCGCGCCGCGCGTCATTAAACCGTCGCGGCACATAAAAATAAGCCCGCTAAGTCAATGACTTAGCGGGCTTTGTTTTTTGCTGTAGGGTGGGCCGGGTCTCACCTTCGAGGAAACCGTGCCGTCCGCCAAAGCCCGTTCTTATCTCGCGCTCGTCTTCGTGCCGCTGGTGGCGTGGAGCAAGGATGCCGCCGTGGTCGCTGTGGTGACGGCCGCGGCGACGGTGCTGGCGAACCGCGACGCACGGGCAGCCGTATTCGCGCCGCCGCGCCTGACATGGCCGCTGTTGCTCGGCGCGGCTTTTTTCATATGGGCACTGGCGGCGGTGACTTGGTCCCCGGCGCACCGGATGACCGATTGGATGAAGGCCGCGCCGGTCGTGCTGGCGGCCCTCGGCGTTGGCCGGTATTTCGCGCGGGCACCGACAGACATGCTTGAGCCGCTTGCCCGCCCGGTGTGCTGCGCGGTGGGCGCGCTGTTCGTTCTCCTGGCCGTGGAACGGGTCACCGGCGGCGGCATCATCGGATTGGCGCGGCCTGGAGACTCCACGGAACGCCTGTTCGATCTCATTTCGCCCGGCCTGGCGTTGCTGTCCTGCCTGCTGTTCCCCGCCGTGTACCTGGCGGAGGCGGCTACAGGCCGCCGCTGGGCAGGGCCCGCGTTGATCGCCGTCTGCTTCGTCCTGGCACTGACCTACCGCATGGACGCCGCGCCGGTGGCGATCGCCTGTGCCGCGATATCCTACGGCATCGTCCGGCAGTGCAAGCGCGCCGGTGTGGTCCTGGTGGCGGTGGGGATCGCGGCCGTTGCCTTGTCCTGGGGACCGTTGGCTGCGGTGGCGTGGCGGCACGGCGAGCAGACATGGCTCACGGCGCACGCCAACCTCAACTGGGGTTACCGCGTGGAGATCTGGAACCGGGTGTTCGAATTGATCGGCGCGAAGCCGTGGACCGGATACGGCTTCGACAGCGCGCGCAGCCTGGCGCAAGGCGCGGGCGTGACATTCCTCCACCCCCACAATGGCCTCCTGCAGGTTTGGCTGGAACTCGGGGCGGTGGGGGTGGCGCTTCTGCTGGTCTGGGCGGGCCTATCGCTGCGCGCCTATCTTGCGCCGCCGCGCGACGCCCGCGTATTGGCGACCTTCGCCGCCACCGTGACCGCCGTGGCGGTGTTCTGGCTAATCAGCTTCGGGATCTGGCAGGGCTGGTGGCTCGCGGCCATCGGTTTGACGGGCGTGGCATTGGTTTTAGTCGCGCGCGTCAGCCCTTCGCCACATCCATGAGGTGGACGCCGTAGCCGCTTTTCCTGAGTTTCTCGCCGAGGGCGTGGAGCTGACCGGCATCGATCCAGCCGTTCTCGAAGGCGATCTCCTCGGGCATCGCCACGGCCTGGTTCTGGCGGTGGCTGATGGTGCTGATGAAGTTCCCGGCTTCGAGCAGGCTGTCGAAGGTGCCGGCGTCGAACCAGCTGTAGCCGCGCCCCAGGTGTTCCACGTAAAGCGACTTGCGCTCCAGGTAGACGCGGTTGACGTCGGTGATCTCGAGCTCGCCGCGCGCACTGGGCTTCAAGGTGCGCGCGATCTCGACCACATCGTTATCGTAGAAATAAAGGCCGGTGACCGCCCACTTGGATTGGGGCGCGGACGGCTTTTCCTCGATCGACGTCGGTACGCCGTCGGCGCCGAAGGCGATCACGCCGTAGCGCTCGGGGTCGCGCACCTGATAGGCGAACACGCTGGCGCCCTTGGTACGGCTGGCGGCGTTGCGTAATTTGGCGGTGAGGCCATGGCCGAAGAAGATGTTGTCGCCCAGCACAAGCGCGACCGGGTCATTGCCGATGAAGTGCCGCCCGATGATGAAGGCCTGCGCCAGGCCGTCCGGGCTGGGTTGCTCGGCATAGGACAGGGTGATCCCCCAGCGCGCGCCGTCGCCCAGGAGGCGCCGGAAATTGGGCGCGTCATGGGGCGTGGTGATGATCAGTATGTCGCGTATGCCGGCCAGCATCAGCGCCGACAGCGGGTAGTAGATCATCGGCTTGTCGTAGACCGGCAGCAGTTGCTTCGACACCGCCTCGGTCAGCGGGTGCAGCCGTGTGCCCGATCCGCCCGCCAGCACAATTCCCTTCATCGCCGTATCGTCCTTGACGTTGTTGTTCAGGACCGGATTTCCGCCAGCATTTCGGTCAGCGCGGGGGCCCAATTCCGGAGAGTGATACCATGGGTCGACGCCAGTTTCCCGCACTCCAGCACGGAATTCGCGGGCCGGCGGGCCGGGGTGGGGTATTCGGCCGTGGTGATCGGCGTCAAGGCGGGGATCCTGGCGGGGCGCGCGATGTCGAAGATGGCGCGCGCGAAATCGAACCACGTGGTTGGCCCCGCGCCGACGCAATGGAATATCCCGAACCGGTCGGCATCGTCGGTTCCCGGCAGGCGCGCGGCGATCTTCAATATGGCGTCCGCCAGGTCGCCCGCCGCGGTGGGGCAGCCCTTCTGGTCGCTCACGATCCGCAGGGCGTCGCGCTCCGCGCCGAGGCGCAGCATGGTTTTGACGAAATTACCACCGTGGGCGCCGAACACCCAGGCCGTACGCAAGATCACCGCCTTAGCGCCGGCTTCCAGCACCGCCCGCTCGCCCGCGAGCTTGCTTGCGCCATAGACCCCGAGCGGCGCGACCGGATCGGTTTCCACATATGGCGCCGGCTTTGCGCCATCGAACACATAGTCGGTGGAGATATGGATAAGCGGTACGTCGCGCGCGGCGCAGGCGCGCGCCAGGTTGCGCGGCCCCAACTCGTTCACCAGGAAGGCCTTCTCGCGTTCGCCCTCGGCTTTGTCCACGGCGGTATAGGCGGCGGCATTGATCACCACTTTGGGCCTCAGGCTCTCGACCGCGTCATCGACCTTGCCGGCATCGGCGATGTCCAGCTCCGCGTGGGTGAAGCCGCGCACGCTTTGAGCGGCCCCGCGGCGCGCGAGTTCCCAACCGACCTGGCCATTGACGCCGGTCACCAGGATCATCAGGCGGGAACCGCATTGAAGTGAAAATAGGCCGGCAATGCGGCGAGGCGCGGCTGGATCTTATCCTTGTCCGACAGGAGAGCTTCGCCCGCCGTGACCGGCCAGGGAATGTCCAGCGCGGGGTCGTTCCACAGCAGCCCTTTGTCGTGGGCAGCGGAGTAGTACTGCGAGACCT
Organism: Rhodospirillaceae bacterium; assembly: GCA_019694335.1. Classification (GTDB taxonomy): domain Bacteria; phylum Pseudomonadota; class Alphaproteobacteria; order Rhodospirillales; family Rhodospirillaceae; genus SHVO01. Next base: position 11,106 of record JAIBCD010000017.1, read on the forward strand.
TGTAGAGCACTTCGACGTCGGGCGTGAGCGTGACCAGGCCGTGGGCGAAACCCTCGGGAATGAAGATCTGGTTCCAACGCTCGGCCGACAGCTCCACCGCTACGTGCTTGCCGTAGGTGGGCGATCCGGTGCGGATGTCCACCGCCACATCCAGGATCGCGCCCCGCACCACGCGCACGAGCTTCGCCTGCGCCATGGGTGGTGTCTGGAAATGCAGTCCGCGCACCGTGCCCTTGGTGGCCGAGAATGCGTGGTTGTCCTGGACGAATTCGACGCCGATGCCGCCGGCAGTCAACGCGCGCCGGGTGTAGGTCTCGGAGAAGAAGCCGCGCGCATCCCCGTGTTTCTTGGGGACGACGACCTTGATGTCGGGGATTGCGGGGTCGGGGGTAAGGAATTCCATGCCGTCAGCTCGGGGGCGTTTCCGTTGTAGGGTTAATCAGATAGATGGTTGTAGCAGGTCCGGTCAGGATGTCGCGCGCCTGTTCCTTCACGGCGTCTATATAGGTCGCGGCCCAATTGGCGAACCGGGACTGCTCCGTGCCGTTGATTGCCCAATCCTGCACGATGACCACCGGCGGCCGCGCCGCCCGGGTCTCGGCGATGGCCGTGGCCAGCCATCGCGGACGCAATTGCGGGAAGGTGTCATCGACATAGAAATTGTGCAACAGCATCCGCCGCCCGGTCATGAAAGCCACGCCAGGGCAATAGGGGACGCACACAATCGCGTCCCCCGGGCGGGAATTGGCGAGGACCGTGTCGCGCAGGAACGTGAGTTGAGCGAGTTCGCCGGGAGCGACTTTGACGTTGACGCCGTTGGCCGCGGTAAAGGGTTCCGTACGGCCAGTCGACATCCCGATGCTGCCGGTCGCCGGCGAGGGCAACCCGATCGCGAGGTAAAGCACGAAATACAGTCCAGTCAGCCCGGCGCCCGCGAAGGCCAGCGGGCGCAGCACGACGATTCCATTCTCTTTCAGACGGCCCAGGAATACGCCGGCCATCAGGACGAAGCCCGGCATGAAATTCGCGATGTGAGAAATATCGGGCCGGTACAGGAAATAGTGCGGAAACGCCGCCACGCCGGCGGCCAGCGCGATGACCATTTGCGCTGCCGCGCCTACGTCCCGCTTGAATGTGTCTTTGATCGTGAGCAGGAAGTAGGCGCCGGCCGCCGCGAAGATTGCGAGCGGCAGGTAGACCAGCGCCGCGAGTCCAGGTGCGGCGAGACCGGGCCGTGCGAGCAAGCCAAGCGTGGGGCCTGCGGTGAGCCCATTCAGCAGCAGACCCACCAGCAGTTTGGGATAGTCCAGATACTGGCGCGTCAAAATCGACCCATAGCCGCCGGCGAAGGCGAGCGCCGCGGCTGGCAAGGCGACCACCGCGAAACCTCCAACGATGCCGGCCGCGATGCGGGGGGCGTATGACTGGCGCCGCGGCCAGAACAGGAGGAGTACCGTGACCGCGAGAGAGCCGGCGAAAATGAACCCGAAATCGGGACGGATTTGAAAGGAGGCCGCGAGCGCCGCGCCGGCCAGCGCGCCGTCCATGGCGGTTGCGTCCTTGCGCCGGGCTAGCCGAAGCTGCGCGGCGGCATTGAGTGCGACACACAGGCCGTAGAAGGCCGTTGCCGGAAAGGCCGGCACCAGCGCGATCACGGCCGCGAGCAGGCCGGCGGCCAGGATCGAACCGGTGGCGCGCGCCAGGCTGTAAAACACCAGCAGCGTGGTCAAGGTGATGGTGCCGAAGAACAACAGGCGCACGAGCAGGAAGTCGACGCCGAACAAGTGGAATAGCGCGGCCCCCGCCTGGTACCACATCAGGCCGTAGCTGAGGTCGAGGTCGAGGGGCGGGCGCCCCAGGAACAACTCATACGCGGTCTGGGCGTAGTTGCCGTCGTCGGAATAGTTGAAGCCGGCGTTGATGTAGAGCGCGTAATACGCCACCGACAACAGAGCCAGGGCGGCCGCGGCGAGATGAAGTGTTTGATTGCGGTCGACCGTCATCGCCGGTCACCGCTCCGGAGAGAGAGAGCGGTAGAGCGCGTCGTAATCCGCCGCTACGTGATTGGATGCGAACTCCGCGACCACGCGCGCCCGGCCCGCATCTCCGAAGCGTCGGCGCTCCACGGGATGATCCATCGTCCAGGCCATCGCCGCGGCGAGGGCGTCGGGATCGTCCGGTTTCACCAGCAGGCCGGTCTCGCGATTCACGACGATGTCGCTATTGCCGCTGACGTCGGTGGCGATAACCGGGCGCGCGCATGCGGAGCCTTCCAACAGTACGCGCGGCAGGCCTTCGCCGCCCAGGGCGGCGTGGACCACGACATGGGCGTTGCCGATCGCGGTGCGCACATCCGCCACTTGGCCGAGGAACGTGACGCCGGGCAGCGACGCCCAACGGTTCAGGACTTCCTGCGGAATGGAGGACGGATTCTCGGGGTCGGTCGCGCCGCAGATCACCAGTTCGACCGCGCGTCCCTGGGCCCGCAGGCGTTCGTGCGCCGCGATCGCCACCTGGACACCTTTCATATACAGCAGCCGCGTGATCATCAGGAACCGGAAGGGCGTCTCCGCCGGAGGAGGCGGCAACGGCGCGAAATGCACGGTATCCAACCCCAAGCCGCGGATCAGGCGCACACCCTTGGCCGGAATTCCGAGGCGTTCCACCGCGTGGCGCGCGTCCACCGCGTTGTGGACCACGAGTGTTCCGCCGTCGAAGCCCACGCGCCGCAGGACGGCGGCTGCGAGTCTCTGGGCGATTCGCGCAAGCAGAGAGCGTGCGAAAAACAGGAATCCGAATCCCGTCAGCGTATTGACGATCTTCGCGCCGCGCGGCGCGGTCAGCGAACCGACGATTGCGGGTTTGAGCGCGATGTTGTGCAGGATATCGGGTTGAAGATCGGCCAGGAGGCGCCGCACGCGCTTTAGCTCGGGAAAAAACTGAAGCGCGGCCTGGGACAAGGTGTTGGACCGCCGCCAAGGGAAATCGATTGCGGTGAGGCCGCTGTCGGGAGAAAGCTCCGGCGAGCCGCCGCGATAGGCCACGACGGTCACGTCGAAGGCCTCGCGTGCCGTCGCCGACGCCAGGTCTTTGCGCATGGCGTGAAAGAAATAGTATTCCGTCACCAGGAACACCAGGCGCGGTTTGCGCGGTGTCTTCGCCGCCGTCATCAGAACCTGAACTTCAGCAGGTACCAAAGCGCTTTCACGCCGTCGCGCCAGTTGATCTTCTTGCCCTCGACATAGGTCCGCCCATAGTAGGAAATGCCGAGCTCATAGATCCGAAGCGTGCGCATCTTGGCGATTTGAGCGCTGATCTCCACTTCGATGCCGAAATCGTTGCAAGTGACCTTCAAGGTCTTGGCGACCTCACGGGTGAACATCTTGTAGCAGACCTCGATGTCGGTGAGGGTCTGGTTGTAGAGTACGTTGAACAGGAGCGAGATCAGCCGGTTCGCCATGAAGTGGTGGAAGAACAACGAGCGATGCGGCCTGCCGTAGAACCGCGACCCATAGACCACGTCCGCCACCTTGCGCTCCGCGATCAGGTTGTACATCTGTCCCCAGTCCTGCGGATCGTATTCGAAGTCGGCGTCCTGGATCACCACCACTTCACCGCTCGCGCGCGCCAGCGCGCTGCGGAACGCGGCGCCCTTGCCGCCGTTCTTGTCATGGTAAAGCACTTCGATGGAAATCGGTCCGTCCGCGGCCGGCGTCAGGTCGAGCGAGCCGTCCGGGGCCGCGGTCACGCGCGTGTATCGTCCCGCGCCGCCGGGAAATGTGTTCTGCAGCAGCGTCCGGGTGCCGTCGGTCGAGCAGTCATCGACGACGATGATTTCCTTCTCCACGGCCGGCAGTGCGGCGCAAACCATCCCCAGTACCGGCAGAATGGTGGCGTATTCGTTATATGCGGGGATCAGGACGGAGAGCCGCATGGGTTCAAGATACCTGAGGGGAGGCGGTTTGGCGCAAGGCCGAGATAATATCGGGGATCATGGTGGAAAGTCCGCCCAGGAAAAGCAACGTCGGCGTCATGACCACGCGATCCAGGCTGGTGCGCACCTGCCAAGCGAACTCTAGGGGCGTGCCCAGGTAAACCACAATCAGGCCACCGGCGTAAAGCGCCGCCGACAAGCCGAACAGGAGGCTGGACCGGGGAAATCCAACGCAAAGGCCGACCGCGAGATAGGCCGCCAAGGCGGCGAACAAATGCGTGTTTTGGGCCGCGTTCTCGGCCAGGAAAGACAGGCGGTAGGTGAGCTCGGGCAGGTCTGTCGCCACCGCCAGCGCCCGGTGCGCCACGCCCGCGCTTTCCAGGTAGCCGTGGACTCCCAGGTTCGCTTTGACTCCCAGCCATAGAACAAAGGGAGCCGCGGCGGCGAGCATCGCAAGGTCCATCAAGCGCAGGTTGTGCCGTTTCGCGACGGCAGCCACCAACGCCGGCAAGATCACCAGGGCCAGAAGCTGTCCTTCATTCTTGAGGCAGAGCGCAACGCCGAGCGCCGCGGCCGCCAGAGCCAGGGCTGCCCGTTCGCCGGTCTCCGCCCAGACCGCGATGCCGAGCGCTGCAATCGTGCCGCACAACGCGAGCCAGCCGTCCATGTAGCCATCCCACAGAGAAGGGCCGAGGGTGGCGATACTCGTCAGTATCAGGAAAACAAACGCCGGCCCGCGCGCGAGGGCCAGCAGCGCCAAGATGCTCGCCGCCGCCATGGGTACCAGCGCGCCCTTGGGCGCATATTCGTTCCAGACGCCGGCGAACGCCGCGGCGCGCGCCGACAGCATCGGGATCAGGTCGGGGTAGTCCTTGTGGCTCCAGTCATAGGCATGATTGCTCCAGAACGGCGAGGGCTTGAGGCCGCCGTCGAAGAAAATCACCTTGCCGTGGAAAAACCAGATCGAGCGCGCGTCCCATTGCATCAGCGGTGCCGCATAGATCGCCAGCGTCAGGATCACGATCAGCGCGGCGGCCAGGATCGCGCCCCAATACTCGCGGCCGTGAGAAGCCGAAGCGGGTTGGCTGCGCCATGTGCGCCAGAGCAACGCGAGGCCGCCGGCCCCGAATAGCAGGCCGGCCCAGGCCGCCGCATTCTGCGCCGCGAGGCCGCGGGTCGCGAGACCCAGGCCGTGGTCTATCAGCAGGCCAGACATCAACGCCAGGGCCACGACCGCTGCGTAACCGGTGTGCGGTTGCGGCCGGCGGCCGGTCAGCGCCATGGCGAAGGGCAAGCCGAGGCCCGCGAGCGTCATCAGGAGCCAGCTAGTCGCAGCGATCAATGGCAACTCCGGCATTTTGCGCGAGCAGCGCGCAGGACGAGGTCTCATCGGACTTGCGCACAAGAAACGGCGCCTCGGGGGCGATCGGCAGCGGCCAGGCTACTTCCGAAATGCGCTGCGCCAGAAATTCATCTAGCACCAGGCCTTCGGACAGACGAAAAGCCGGGGCGCCGCTCGCTTTCAGAGCTGCGACCGTTGCGGTGATGCTGGCGGGCAGTTCCTCGCGTCCGCTGTCCGCCTGGGTCAGGGCCCGTTCGAGCCGATGCCAGCCCGCGATACGCGCCGAGACCTGTTGCCCGAGCATGGTGGCGGTATGCACACCGTCTTTGGCCAGCGCCAGGCCGAGCAGCGCGACCGCGGCCACCGCGATCAAACCGCGCGCGCGTGTGTGTGTCCGCCAGGCAACAACAAGGGATTGCGGACCGCGGGGGGGCTGCATCATGACCTTACCACTGGGACTCATGGGGCGCGCCTAAGGCACGCGCCTCGAGGATGGCGATCCGGAAAACCGGGGTCATTTCTGCACCCGTTCGCGGGGCTCCGCAAGGCGGCCGCCGGGGTGATCAACGCGCATCCCGTGTCAAAATTTGGGCTTGCCTTTGGCCTTCGAATTTGGGCAAAAAGCCAAAAATCACGGGCCTTTACCTATGTTGCCGCGTATGATTTGAAGGCGGCAATCCAGGATCCGCAATCTCTGACCTCTCCCGCGACGCAGGGGGGCTCGGCTTGTCACCCAGGAAACGATGGATACTGCCGGGAAACCTCTGCCTTTCGAGACCTACCTGTCACGGGAGTCTTTCGCGGCCCCCGTTTTCCGCCCGATTTCGGCCTGGGTGGATCACGCCCCGTTTGCGTTCTGGTTGATTGGGGCGGCGCAGCCCCGCACCCTGGCCGAACTGGGCACCCACGCCGGCTACTCCTATTTCGCCTTCTGCCAGGCGATCAAGAAAATGGGCCTCGGCACCCGCTGTTTCGCCGTCGACACCTGGAAAGGCGACGAACACGCCGGGTTTTACAGCGAGGATTTCTTCAACACCGTTTCCGACCACAACGCGGCCCACTATGCCGGCTTCTCGCGCCTGGTGCGGGCGACCTTCGACGAGGCGCTAGTCCATTTCAGCGACGGGTCCATCGACCTGTTGCACATCGACGGGCGCCACTTCTACGAAGACGTCAAACACGATTTTGAATCCTGGCGTCCCAAGCTCTCGGACCGCGCGGTCGTGCTGTTTCACGACACCAACGTACGCGAGCGCCAGTTCGGCGTGTTTCGTTTGTGGGAGAGTCTGAAGGATACCGCGCCGTCGTTCGAATTTTTCCATGGGCATGGCCTTGGCGTACTGGCGCTGGGCCCCGAGGCGCCTGCAGCGGTGCTCGACTTCATCGCCGCTTGCCGTGACCCTGGCGTGGCGGCGGATGTGCGCTTGGTCTACGCGCGTTTGGGGGAAACCTTCAAGGTCGAGGCTACGGCGGCAGATCGTGCTGCGGTCATGACCGAACACACCAAAACCCTGGTCGCGCGCGCTAGTGCCCACGAGACGCGCGCCAACACCCTCGAAGCGCGCGCCAACGCCCTCGAAGCGCGCGCTAACGCCCACGAGGCCCGCGCCGATGCCCTCGAGGCGCGCTGCAACCGCATGGATGGCATAGCCGCCGAGCTGACCAGGAACCTTGACCAGGCAACGGCTCGCCTGGCGGTGTTGCAGGCCGCCGATGTGCGCTGCGAATACCTCGAACACGAGCTCAGGTCGGTGATGATCCATGCCGAACGGCGCGGCAACGCCCTGGAGGACGAGATCAAGCACTTGAGCGCTCATGCCGCGGCGTTGAACGTCCAGGTTGCCGCGCTGACCTCTGAAAATCAGGCCAAAGCCGGCGTCATCGTTGCCATGCAGACGTCCACCAGCTGGAAAATAACCGCGCCGGTGCGCATGCTGCGCCGCGCGCCGCGCGGGCTGGCGCGGCGTATCCGCACGGTGGCGATGGACGTATCGCGCGCGCTTTACCGGTATGTGCCGATCCCGCTTTGGGTCAAGCGTTCCATCGCCCACGCCGTCTTCCGTTCCACGGGCGGCCTCTTTCGCCGCACCCGCGCCTACCAGGACTGGAACCGGAACTATCGCGCCGACCTCGCCACTACGGCTTGGAAGCCTGCCGCGGGCGGCCGCAAGCCGCCAAAGGAATCGGCGCGCGAAGCCGATGTCGATTACAGCATCGCCGTGCCGTTCGGCTATACGCCGGAGCCCGGCGCGCCGCGCGTGGCGGCGATCTGCCACATATACTACGACAACATTACTCCTGAGATTCAGCGCTACCTCAACCATATCCCGTTCGGTTTCGACGTCTATGTCTCGACCGACACTGAGGCCAAGAAGGTGCTGATCGAGGCGGCTTTCCGCGGTTGGACCCGCGGTAAGCTGGAGGTTCGCATCGCGCCCAATCGCGGCCGCGACATCGCGCCCAAGCTGATCTGCTTCAAGGATGTCTACCCGAACTACGACTACGTCCTTCACCTGCATTCGAAGGCATCGAAACACCACGACATACTCGCGTCCTGGCGCGGCTATACCTATGAGACGCTGCTCGGGTCGCCCGCGATCGTCGCCAGCGTTTTCGACGCCTTCCGGCGCCGCCCCGATCTCGGGATCGTCGCGGCCCAGCATTTCGAGGCCATGCGCCAGTGGATCAATTGGGGGGACGATTTCGGTCTGGCGCAGGGCTTGATGAAGCGCATGGGCTTCGCCTTGCCGGCCGGCAAGATCCTGGATTTTCCGTCCGGCTCGATGTTTTGGGCCCGCACGGCGGCGCTGAAGCCGCTGCTCGACCTCAATCTGAAGGTGGAGGAATTCGACGTCGAACGCGGGCAGATCGATGCCACCATCGCCCACGCCATCGAACGCCTGTATTTCTACGTCTGCGAGCACGCCGGGTTCGGCTGGTTGAAAATTTCCAATCCGGCCTTGCTCGCCAATACGCCGGCGATTGTGTCCGTCGCCGCGCCTGCCGACCTGGACCGCTTCATCGCCGCGCATGGGCTGAAGCTGAGCGGTGAAAACCTGCCGCCGCCGCGCGCCGCCCATCCCGCGCCGATACCTCCTTCCGAAGGACTGATCGCGCGCTTGCAGGAGAGTGCGCTCGGCGTAGATCAAATCATCGAACCGACGCTCGACGTCCGGATTGGCGTGGTGACCTACAACAACACCGAGGCCCAGGTCCGCCGGATCATAACCTCCGCCGGCAAGGCGCTGGCCCACGCCGGCCTCGTGGCCGCGGGCCGGGTCATGGTGATGGACAACGGGCAGGTTTCAGCCGCCGCCGGTACGGCCGGGGTGGTGGTGCTGCCGCCGGAGGGCAATGTCGGATTTGGCGCCGCGCACAACCGTTTGATGAAGCGCGCCTTCGCCGAGGGGGCACACATTTACATCGCGGCCAATCCTGATGGCGCTTTCCATCCCGGCGCCGTGGCGGCTCTGGTGCAGATGCAGGCGGCCTACGGCTACCGCGCCCTGGTGGAGGCCTTGCAATTCCCGGTGGAGCATCCGCGTACCTATGACCCCATGACGTTCGAGACATCATGGGTGTCCGGCGCCTGCCTCGCCATTCCCCGCCAGGTGTTTGACGCCACCGGAGGGTTCGACGAAGACTTCTTTATGTACTGCGAGGATGTGGACCTGTCGTGGCGTGCCCGGGCCCTGGGCTTCGTGGTGCGCTGTTGCCCGCGTGCCCTGTTCAGTCACGCGGTGCGCGATCGCGGCGGCGATCCGAAGGTGTTGCGCATGATCCTCAATTCCGCGTCCATGCTGGCGCGCAAATGGGGCGATGCCGATTTCGAGGCCTGGATCGCCCGCGAGCTCGAGGTGCACAAGATGCCGCCGGCCACCGGCACGGTCGAGCCGGTGCCGGAGTCCTGGCGCAGGGTGGCTGACTTCGATCACCAATTCACCTTCGCCGAGGCCCGATGGTAGCCCAGCCCGAACAGATCGACGTGGTGGTGCGGATCCACGCCGTGGACCGCATGGCGGAGCTCAATCGTTGCGTTTTTTCGCTGGTGAGCCAGACCTACAGGCCCTTGCGTATCATCGTCGTCACGCAGCGGTTCTCCGCGGAGGCCCTGGCGGCCACGAAAGCAGCGTTGTCACCATTGCTGACCGGCGAAGAAGGTGTGGCCCTGGACATCATCAATTGGGCGGAAGCGGAACCGGCCGACGCGCGGTCCGTGCTCCTCAACCTTGGCGTCCAGAACGCCCAAGGCCGCTATCTCGCTTACCTTGACTATGACGACGCCCTCTATCCCGACGCCTACGAGCTCCTGATCGGAAAGTTGCGCGAGACCGGAGCCGCCATTGCATTCGCATCGGTGCGCATCATGCGGCTGCATGTCCACGGGCACTTCTTTTATACCGCGGAAAGATTGGCATCCTTCAAGGGCAACACGCTGATAGATCTGTTCCGCAGCAACTTCTGCCCGATCCATTCTTATGTCATCGATCGCAGCCAAGTGGCGCCGGAAGCGCTTACATTCAACGCCAACCTTTTGATGGAGGAGGATTACGACGTTCTCCTGCGCATCTGCGCCCGTTATCCATCCGATTTCTCGCTCATCGGCACCGACGTCGGCGACTACTATTACAAGACCGACGGCAGCAACACTGTCCCCACCGACGGCGTCCTGTCTCCCCAGTCGGTGGAACGCTTCAAGGGCGTGCGCACGACGATCGAGCACCGCAAGCGGGTGACCATGGTGTCGGACGCCGTCCTGAAGCTTCTGGGGCTCCCGCCGTCGATCCGGCTCATGTCGGTGCGCGACGTCGTCGATCGGTACTCTTGACCCGCATGATGCTTTCTCCGCCCTGGCAGGAAGTTCTCTGTCCGCCCCTGGTCCTGGTGCGGCGCTGGTCGGCATTCGTCCAATTCCAGCAACGCGCCATCGTTCGCCAGTACAAGATGAGCGCCTTCGGGTTTTTCTGGGCGGCGTTGGTGCCGCTGATCACGCTTGGCATCTATGCCTTTGTGTTCGGAACCGTGATGCAGAGCCGCTGGGATGGAGCCGTCACCGCGTCCGGCGATCAGGTATCGTTCAGCATCTACCTTTTCGCCGGTCTCCTGGTGTTCTGGCTCCTGGCACAATCGGCGGCGGAGGCCTGCACCGCCGTGGTCGGCCACGCCAATCTGGTGAAAAAATCTGTATTCCCGCTGGAAATCCTTCCGCTCACCGTCGTCGGTGCGGCGCTATTCCACGGCGCCATCAACACCGCGGTCCTGTTGGCGGCGATGCTGTATGTCCATGGCAGCATTCCGGTGACGGTTCTCCTGTTTCCCGTGGTGATCGCGCCGTTCATCCTCATGCTCGCCGGTTTCGCCTGGATCCTGGCGGCCCTTGGGGCTTACTTCCGCGATCTCAATTACGTTATCGGCCTGGTGATGACCGGGGTCATGTTTCTGTCGCCGGTGTTCTATTCGCTGTCGCGTCTGGGGCCCGGTTTGCAGGGGGTGGTGATGTTCAATCCCATCAGCTTCATCGTGATCCAAAGCCGGGCGGTGTTGGTGGAAGGGCACGGACCCGACTGGTCCGGGCTTTTGGTTTATCTTGCCGTGGCCTGGGTCGTGGCGGCGTTGGGCCTTCTGTTCTTCCGCAAGTCCAAGCGAAATTTTGCCGATGTGCTCTGACCGGCCGGCACGGGATGGCGGCGCCGACGTCATCGCGGTGCGCGATGTCCATAAGCATTACACGCTCTACCGCACGCCGACGCAGCGGTTGGTGCACATGCTCTGGCCTCGCCTCAAATACCCGGTCTTCGAGGCGCTTAAGGGCGTGTCGTTCAATGTCCGCCGCGGCGAGACGGTCGGGATCATCGGCCAGAACGGCGCCGGCAAATCGACGCTGCTTCAGGTGATCACCGGAACCATCCCGCCCAGCACCGGCGACGTCCGGGTCAGCGGCCGGGTCGCGGCGCTGCTGGAATTGGGGGCGGGGTTCGAACCGGACTTCACGGGGCGCGAAAACATCAAGCTCAACGGCACCATCCTCGGCCTCACAGCCCGGCAATTGGCCGACCGCATGGACGCGATCATCGACTTCGCCGAGCTGCGCGAGTTCATCGATCGGCCGGTGCGCACCTATTCCAGCGGCATGTTCATGCGCCTCGCCTTTTCGGTCGCGGCCCATGTCGACGCCGACGTTCTCATCATCGACGAAGCGCTGTCGGTGGGCGATGCGCGGTTCACGCAGAAGTGCATGCGGTTCCTGAAGGACTTTCGCGCCAAGGGCTCGATCCTGTTCGTCAGTCACGACCTGGGCGCGGTCACCGGCCTGTGCGACCGCGCGGTGTGGCTCGATCGCGGCGTCGTGCGCGGCGCCGGCCCTGCCATCGAGGTTTGTGAGCAATATGTGGCTGCCCAGTTCGAGAACCCGGGCGCGGACATGCTGCCTGGTTCTCACGGTCCATCCGCGATCCCGGTTCCATCGGGAGATCGCGTCGTGTTGTACGACGCCGCCACGGCCGTCACGCCGCGCGGCGGCGTCACAAGTTGTTCGCCGTTCAACCCCGGCGCCAGCGGGTTCGGGATCGGCGGCGCGGCGTTGACCGATGCCGGGCTGGTCGATCCCGTGACGGGCGTGAAGCTGGATCGCGTCGAGGAAGGCCGCGAGGTCGATCTGCGCATCGAGGCCCGGGCCGACGTCGTGGTCGAACGGCCGATCTTCGGTTTCTACATCAAGGATCGCCTGGGCCAACTTTTGCTGGGCGACAACACGTATCGCGCCGACCTGCCGCAGGCGCCGATGGCCGCCGGCGAGGCCATGGCGGCCCGCTTCCGCTTCCGCTGGCCGGCCTTGGCGCACGGACCTTACACCCTGACCGTCGCGCTCGCCGACGGCACCATGGAACACCATGTCCACCGCCACTGGCTGCATGACGCGGTCGTGTTCGAGGTGCTCTCCAGTTCCGCCACGCTGACGCTGGTCGGCTTGCCGATCACTTTTGTGGCCGTGGACCGGATTAAAGGGCCCGCCTAAAGCGAACGCCTGACAGGCGACTGTTTGCGCAGGAAAGCGGACGGAGCCCATGTCAGCCAGCGGCACAACGTGGCCGGGGATATTCTGGCGGCCTTCTGAATTTCCCGGCGTGAATCCAACATCTCGCCGCTGCGGCGCAAGCCCTCGAGGAGGCCTCCCAGGCTGCCTGGACGATGGCCGCGCAGCGCGGCCAGAAACTCCACGGCGAAGAACCCAGGAACCGCGAGCAGCACCAGCGGGAAGGGCATGTTCTTGAGCAGCACCCACCACTGGTTTCGTCCGATCAGGCGCTGCAGCAACGGCGCCCGCGTCTTGAAGCTGGCGCCGCCGACATGGGACACCACCGCGCGTGGCACGACGGCGCATTGATGCCCCGCGAGGCGCAGGCGGAAGGACAGGTCGACATCCTCGTAGAGGCAGAAGAATCGGCGGTCGAAGTTGCCGATCGCGCGCACCGCGTCCGTGCGATAGAGCGCCGCGGCGGCACAGACGCCGAAGCAATAGACCAGGTTGTCGCCGGCGGGCGCTTGTTGTCCGCGCCAGGCTTGGCCCGTGGCGAGCATGTGGTCGCCGAAGCCGTCGATCCGGGCTGGATCGGCGGCGCTGCGTTGCAGGGAGCCGAAGGCGGCCGCTTCGGGATGCTGTTCGGCGGCGGCGGCCAACTCGGCAAGCCATGTGGGTTCGGGGAAGGCGTCAGGATTGAGGGCCGCGATCAGCGGGGATTCAGCCTTGTCCACGGCCAGCGCCATACCGCCGGCGAAGCCAAGGTTCTCATCCAGGTCGAGGAATGTGTGGGCGTAAGGAAGCGCGCCGAGATAAGTGCTGGGCCGCCGCGCCGAAGCGTTGTCGATCACCAGCAGGTGAAAATCGGTGAAGGTCTGCCGTCCCAGCGCCGCGAGACAGGCGCCCAGGGTCGCTTCGGAATTGTAGCTGATGACAACGACGGAAACCCGGGCCGGCATGATGCTCAATTCTCTACCACGGCGCCCCTGAGCCGGCCATCGGGGCCTTTGCCAAGGGCCGGTTTCTGTAATACCACAGGTATTCCCCGGCCTTTCTGAACTTGCATCCTTTTCCAATGACACGCGTTCTGGCGCTCACGCGGTACGATCATATCGGTGCAAGCAGCCGCGTGCGCTTCCTGCAATATATTCCGTATCTGGAACGCCGGGGCGTGAACGTCACGGTCCGGCCGCTCATGTCCAATGAGTCGCTCGCCCGGCTTTACCGGGACGGCAAGCGGTCGGGCAGCGGTTTGCTCGGAGCTCTCGGCAAACGTATCGCCACGCTGCTCGGCAACAGCGGCGCCGACGTGATCTGGCTGCAACAGGAAGTGTTTCCTTTCCTTCCCGCGTTCATCGAAGCGGGTCTGCTGCGGGGGCGGCCTTACGTCATCGATTTCGACGACGCCTATCACCTCTATTATCAAAACCACGCGTCGGCGCCGGCACGCGGACTGTTCGGCGGCAAGATCGCGCGGCTCATGCGCGGCGCCCGGACCGTGGTGGTGGGCAGCGAGACCATGAAGGCATGCGCACTAGCCGCCGGCGCGGCGGATGTCCGCCTGGTCCATAGCGCGGTGGATACGCAGCGGTTCGCCGCGGCCTCGCCACCGGCGCGGTTCACCGTGGGATGGATCGGCACGCCGATGACCGCCCAACAATCGCTGCATGTGCTGCGCGAACCGCTCAAGCGCTTCCTGGCGGAGACCGGCGCGGCCTGCACCCTGATGGGCGCGGATCAACGGCAGTATCCCGACATTCCGGCGCTGCGCCTGCCCTGGAGCGAAGCGGCGGAGGAATCCTTCCTCGCCGGTCTCTCGGTGGGCCTGTGCCCGCTGGACGACAGTCCGTGGACCCGGGGCAAGAGCGGCTACAAGATCATCCAGTATATGAGCGCCGGGCGGGCGACGCTGACGTCCCCGGTCGGGATCGCCGCCGATCTGGTGGAGCCGGGCGTGACCGGGTTCCACTGCGGGACGGAAGACGAATGGTATGCCGCGTTGGTGGCGCTATACCGTGATCCGGCGTTGTGTGCTCGTCTGGGCACGGCCGCCCGCGCGCGGGCGGTGGAACGCTACGATCTTTCGGTGGCCGCCGACGCGCTTTATGGGATTCTGACGGCCGTCTGATCCGCGGGACCACCGCAATCCACGCGGGCGGCCTACCCGCTGAAGGGCCACCCGGTCGGCGCGCGATTTACCCGAGGCCGCCGTCATGCCTCTCCTCAATACGACGGCCCGGCGGTGGCGGAACCGAACGCGGGCACAAATGTGCCCCGGGGGAAATAGGCGGATGCGCAATCCTCTTGGTTTCGTCCGCCCGGCCCGCATAGGGTAGGGGCCATAACCTGACGGCATAGGCGCTCCCAGGGCGTAAGGACCATGATTCCCAACAACACCATGAACCTTCGGCATATCGAAGTGTTCCACGCGGTTTACGTCAACGGCACCATCAGCGCCGCGGCCAAGGCGCTCAATGTCTCGCAGCCGTCGGTGAGCAAAGTTTTGAAACACGCCGAAGGGCGCCTCGGCTTCCCCCTGTTCCAGCGCATCGGCGGGCGGCTGACTCCTTCCAACGAAGGCCACATCCTGTTCAAGGAGGTGGATGATCTCTACAAGCGCATCGGCGCGGTCAACATGACGGCGAAGAACCTGCGCGGCGGCGGCGAGGGGCATATCCGTCTCGCGGTGCCGCCGGCCTTGGGCCTATCGCTGGCGCCGATGGCGATCGCGCGGTTCCGCGAACGCCACGCCTCGGTCACCTTCGACGTCCAGACCCGCCATCACGACGATATCCTGCGTTCGCTCGGCCAGCGGGAAAGCGACCTGGCGGTGGGTTTTGACGCCCCCCAGCATCCGCGCCTCGCCAGTGTCGAGATCGGCACCGGCGAGCTGGTTACGCTCTATCGCCGCAAGGACATCAAGGGGCAGGGGGCCCGCATGGATGTCGCAGCACTCGCCGGAACGGATTTCGTCGATCTCTCCGGCAGCGGTCCGCTCGGAGATCTGTTCACGGCCGCGCTCGAAAAAAGCGGCGTGAAACTGAAGGTCGTGGCCACCGTGCATACCTACTACGTGGCGGCCGCGCTGGTACGATTCGGGGCGGGCGCGGCGGTGGTGGATGAATTCACCGCCCGTGCGGTGCTCACGCCCGAACTCGCCTTCCGGCCATTCGATCCGCCGCTCAAATACGGCCTCCACGGCATGTATCTGGTCGATCATCCGCCTTCGGGCACGGTCAAGAAGTTCCTCGACACCCTGCGCAAGGTGGTGAGCGAAGGACGCCGGTAGAAGTCCCCATTACCGCAGGCTATAGAGTTGCGAAGCCTTGGAAGTCCGGACTTTCCGGACCCCCGCGTAGTGTTCCCCCGTATCGCTATTTTTCTGTCGCGTGTCAGGGCGGCCGCGCGCGAAGCGCGCAAAATTTTTATCTACCCGGCCTTCGGCCGGCGCGGTATCCACTTTTCCCGGACACGCTTAGAGGCACCATGAAAAAAGGCGTCACCCTTTACATCCTGATCGGGCTGCTCGCGGGCATCATTGTCGGCGTCCTGCTGAATGCCGCCGCGTCGGACCCCGCCGACCTCAAGGGCGTGATCACGGTCTTCGATACCATCACCACCGTCTTCCTGCGCCTGGTGCGCACCATCATCTCACCGCTGGTGATCACCACGCTCACCCTGGGCATCGCCAAGATGGGCGACGCATCGTCGATCGGACGCATCGGTTTCAAGGCAATGGTGTTCTTCATCGGCGGTACCTTGATCTCGCTGACCATCGCGCTCGTGGCCATGAGCGTGTTCCACCCGGGCGAAGGCCTGCACCTGGTGGCGGCCGTCAGCATGGAGCCCGCCGCCCAGACCAACCTGACCTTGCAGGGCTTCATCGCCCGCGTGTTCCCGATCTCGATCTTCGACGCCATGGCGCGTAACGAGGTTCTGCAGATCGTGGTGTTCTCGCTGTTCGCCGGCATCGGCATCGCCAATCTGTCCAAGGAGCATCGCGATACCCTCGTTCACATGCTGGACGCGGGCGCCGCGCTGATGCTCAAGATCACCATGTATGTGATGTGGGCGGCGCCGGCGGCCGTGTTCACATCGATTGCCTCGGCGGTCGCCTCGCAGGGCGCCGGCGTGGTCAGCAACTATGCGGCCTTCATCGGCGAGTTCTACCTGGCGCTGGCGCTGCTGTGGGCGGCCTTGATCGCCATCGGCGGCGCCATCATCGGCAACCGCATCTGGCCTCTGATGAAGACCATCCGCGGCCCCGCGCTGATCGCTTTCTCCACCACCAGCTCGGAAGCCGCCTATCCGTCGCTGCTCAACAACCTCGAGCAGTTCGGCGTGCCCAACCGCATCGCCAGTTTCGTGCTGCCCCTCGGTTACGCCTTCAACCTGATCGGCTCCATGCTGTACGCGACCATGGCCACCATGTTCGCGGCCCAGGCTTATGATATCCAGATGGGCGCGGGCGACCTGGCGCTGATGTCGTTCCTGCTGTTCATCGCCAGCAAGGGAATCGCCATGGTGCCGCGCGCCTCGCTGCTGGTGGTGGCGGCGACCTTGCCGTACCTGCATATCCCGGAGGCGGCGTTCCCGTTCCTGCTGGCGGTCGACCACATCCTCGATACCGGCCGTACCTGCACCAACACCGTTGCCTGCTCGATCGCCACCGCCTGCGTCGCCAAGTGGGAGGGGGTACTGGGCAAGCCGGTCGCCAACAACAACGTCGAAGTGGCGTTAGCGCGCTGAACCGAAGTTAGCCAACCAACAAGAAGAAAATGCGCATCTGTGTGCTGGGGGGCGGCGTCGTCGGCATCGTCACCGCCTACTATCTCTCCCGCGACGGTCACGACGTGACCGTGATCGACCAGGAAGCGGGGCCGGCTCTCGAAACCAGCTTCGCCAACGGCGGACAGCTCAGCTACAGCTATGTCGCGCCGCTCGCCGACCCCTCGGTGATTCCGAAACTCCCGGGCTGGCTGCTGCGCCCGGACTCGCCCTTGCAGTTCGTGCCGCGGTTCGAACCGCAGCAATGGCGCTGGCTGCTGCGCTTTCTTGCTTCCTGCACGCTCTCGGCTTCACGCGAGGCTACGGTGCAGCTGCTGGCGCTCGGCTTCTACAGCCGGTCGTTGATCCACGCCATCGTCCGCGAGGAGAACATCGCGTTCGACTATGTGCGTAACGGCAAGCTGGTGCTGTACCGGGGCGCCATGGGGCTCGAAGGCGCCAAGCGGCAGATGGCGTTCCAGGCGACGCTCGGCGCGGAGCAGGAGGCCTTGAGCGGCCAGGCCTGCGTCGACCTGGAACCGGCCCTGGCGCCGCTCGCGGGCAAGCTGGCCGGCGGCATCTACACGCCGAGCGAGGATGCCGGCGACTGTCATAAGTTCACGCGCGGTCTCGCCGCGGTCGCGGCCGCGCGCGGTGTTACTTTCGTCTACGGCGCGACCGTGCGGGATTTGCTGGGAGCACACGGCCGCGTTGTCGCGGTTCGCACCACGCAGGGCGACGTCGACGCGGACGCCTTCGTCGTCGCGCTCGGCATCAACAGTCTCGACCTGCTGCGGCCGCTCGGCATCAAGGTGCCGCTCTATCCCATCAACGGCTATAGCCTTACTTTGCCGGTCGGCCCGTCGCACAGGCCGCCGCGGATCAGCATCACCGACACGCACAACAAAGTGGTCTACGCGCCGCTCGGAGACCGTTTGCGCATCGCCGGCATGGCCGACATCACCGGGCTGACGTCCGGGCCCGACGCGCGGCGCCTTGCGCTGCTCGCCCGGCAGGCGCGCGAAACCTTCCCCGCGGGCGGCGACTACGATCATGCCGCCACCTGGTTCGGCCGGCGCCCCGCCACACCGACGAGCAAGCCGGTTTTGGGCGCGACCGCCTACCCGAACCTGTGGCTCAACGTCGGCCATGGCTCTCTCGGATTCACTTTGGCTTGCGGATCGGCGAAGGTGGTGACCGATGCCATCGCCGGGCGCCCGCCCGCGATTCCGACCGGCGGCTTTACTTGGCCGTAAGCGCGTCAGCGCAGGATCGCGGTATCCAATCCGTTACACGAAGGTAAGGCCGACGGGCTATCTTGATCGTGGCCGGATGAGCCTTAGATTAAGCTTCACACGCGTTATTGAATGGGCAGGTACACATGCGCGCATTTGTCACCCTGGTCGCCGCGGGTCTCGCGCTCACCGCTTGCAGCACCGCGCGTTATGAATTCCAGCAGGCCGCGGCCGGCGAACCCGAAGCGCAGGTCCACTTCGTGCAGTACCGTACGATCCGCGACTGGCATGCCGACAACGACCGGCAGCTGTTCGTGCAGTCCGCCGACCGCCAATGGTATCAGGTGGATCTGTTCGGGCCGTGCATCGGCCTGGAATACGCCAACCGTATCCGCCTCGACCCCAAGGATCCCGCCGGCACCTTCGACCGGTTCTCGACGGTCATCCTCAAGGGGGGTGAGCGTTGCAAGGTCGCCTCGGTGAAGAAGGCGCCGCCACCGGTGTTGGTCCAGAAGCCCAAGGCGGCCCGGCCGCAGCCCAGCCAGGCTTAATCACGCGGAGTCGGGCGCCGGCGGCCTCGAGGGGCCTTACAGCCGACCTGTAATATAGCTATGCTGTAAAAAGCATAAGCTTATGAAAATGCTGCGCCGCGGGATTGGGCGCGGAGAGCTTCCGCGAACTGTCTGACGCGAAAGGAAGAGTCCCGCATAGGTTGTTTCGCGATGCAGCGTGCATCGGGATTTGACAAGGGTGGCGGAAAGCCGTGCCACTCCATGAGCTTCCGTAACAGGGTTGTTACAGCCTTTCGCTTCAGGGATAGGCCCCAAAAATATAATATTTGGGGGGGGCTATGGTTCGTAACCTAGAATTGTTCTTGGGAGAAATGTTGCATGATCGGCAAGGTTGTCCGCACGCCGAAGTCCTTGTTTCGAACGGGGCTGCGCGCGGGGTTCGCGGTGGGTGTTTTGATGGCCGGCGTTGCCGCCGCACCCGCCCATGCTGTCGAGACCAGAACCTTCGTGATCGGCTGGTTCAGTGAGGCGACCTACTCGCAGGACAACGACTGCGTCGGCGGCATCAATCCCAATATCGACGACCAGTACCTGAAGAACCTTGCGGACCTCGGCTACACGCCGTCCCAGATCGAAGAGATGGCCAAGAAGGAACTCGACGGCGAGAACAGCCCGATCCGCGGGCTTATGACCAGCCGCGCGCGCGTCGACGGCAAGCCCGCCAATCCCTACGCCTACCCGGCGTTCGTCGTAGACCCCAAACTCAAGTCATCGACGAGCAACCTGGCTTATGGCTTCGACCTCGACGGCAAGCCCGGCCCGGTCGAGGATCCGCAGACCCGGCAGAAAGGCATCGACAACGAATTCGCCCGCGCGCTCGGTTGCATGCGCAGCTTCCGCGGCTCGCTGGAAAGCCGGCCGACCTACTACGCCTGGGCCTGGGGCCAGCTCAAGGATTCCATGCCGGCCTGGGTCGTCACCATCAGCGCCGAGAGTCTTTCGAAGGATGGCGACGTCACCGTGACGTTCGACCGCGCGTTCGAACACCTGCGTTCCAACGCCGACGGTTCCCCGCGCGCCGACGCCACCTACCGCATCGATCCCGATCCGCGCTCGCACAACGTCCTGCACGGCAAGCTCAAGGGCAAGGAACTCACCTTCGACACGCCGGTCGATTTCCGCCTGATGCAGAACCCGCTGATGGCGCCGATGGAATTCAAGATGACCAAGGCCAAGCTGCGCCTCACGCTGAAGGACGACGGCTCGATCAGCGGCATCGTCGGCGGCTACATGCCGTGGAGCGAGTTCTATCTCGGCCTGGGCACGCAGGGTCCGGGCACCGAGTACTGCATCACCGGTGACATCCCGGGCATCTACTATCTGCTCAAGAAATTCGCGGACGCCGACCCGGACCCCAAGACCGGTCAGAACCGCGCGATCTCCGCCGCCTACTATCTCGAAGCCGTGCCCGCCTTCATCGCGTCGGAGAGCGCGCAGGCGACTCAGCACGCTCCGGCCCGCGAATAAAAGGGAACATCACGTAATGAAGACCACTGCACGTTTGCTTTCCGGCGCGGCTTTCACGGCGCTCTCTCTCGGTGCGGCGCTTGCTGCGGACGCCCCGGCAGAAGTCGATACCTCCACCGTCGCGCGCCGCCTGACCGCGGATGAATACCGCACCATCATCACCGATGTGTTCGGCCCGACCATCGAGCTCGGCGGCCGCTTCGAGCCCGAGCTGCGCGTCAAAGGCCTGCTCGCCGTCGGCACCACCCACGTCAGCGTCACCAGCGCCGGCATGGAACAGTACGATGTCATGGCGCGCGCCATCGCCAACCAGGTGGTGGACGCCAAGCACCGTGACCTGATCCCATGCAGGCCGGCCAACGACAAAGCCGCCGACGATGCCTGCACCGGCACGTTCATGGCCAAGGTCGGCCGCTTGCTCTACCGCCGCCCGCTCACCGACGCCGAGCTCAAGACCTACGTCGGCGCCGCGCGCGTCGCGACCGCCGAGACCAAGGACTATTGGAACGGCCTGTCCATGAGCTTGGCGGCGATGCTGTCTTCACCCAAGTTCCTGTTCCGCCAGGTCGCGATCGTGCCGGAGCCGGGCAAGCCGGGCCAGTGGCGCATGGAAGCCCACGCCAAGGCGCAGCAGCTGTCGTTCTTCCTGTGGAACGCCGGCCCCGACCTCGAACTGCTGGCCGCCGCCGAGCGCGGTGACCTCGACACCAAGAAGGGCCTCGCCAAGCAGGTCGATCGCATGATGGCCTCGTCGCGTGTCGAAGCCGGCGTGCGCGCCTTCTTCATCGACAATCTGGGCTTCGACGAGTTCGACACCCTCACCAAGGACGCGGCCCTGTTCCCGAAGTTCAGCGCCCAGGCCGCGGCCGACGCGCAGGAACAGACCCTCAAGACCATCGTCGATTTGTTGCTCACCCATAAGGGCGACTATCGCGACGTGTTCACCACCAAGAAGACCTTCCTCACCCAGGAGCTGGCGTCGATCTACAAGGTGCCCCTGGTCAACGACGGCCCGAACGGTGCTCCCGACACCTGGGTGCCGTTCGAGTTCTCGAAGGACGATCCGCGCGGCGGCATCCTGACCCAGGTGGCGTTCACCGCACTGCATTCCCCGCCGGGCCGCGGGTCGCCGACCTTGCGCGGCAAGGCGCTGCGTGAAGTGCTGCTCTGCCAGAAAGTCCCGGCGCCGCCGGCGGCTGTGAAATTCGACATCGTGCAGGACACCAACAACCCGCTCTACAAGACCGCGCGCGAGCGCCTGAAGGCGCATGCCACCAACCCGGTGTGCGCGGGTTGCCACAAGATCATCGACCCGATGGGCTTGGCGCTCGAGAACTTCGACGGTGCGGGCGCCTACCGCCTGACCGAGAACGGCGTGCCGATCGACACCTCCGGCTCGCTGGACGGCGTCAACTTCACCAACTCCGCCGAGCTCGGCAAGGCGATCCACGACAATCCGGCCAGCAGCTCGTGCCTGGTCAGCCGCCTGTCGTCCTATGCCACCGGGCGCCCGATCGATACCGGCATGCCCTGGGCCCAGGCGCTGCTCAAGAACTTCAGCGCCGGCGGCTACAAGCTGCCCGACCTGATGCGCGACATCGCGCTCAGCGACGATTTCTTCAGCGTTACGCCGCCCGACACCAAGGCGGCCGAAGCCGCTGCCCCCAATCAACCCGCCCGTTAAGTCGAGGGAGACAACAAAATGAACAAACTCGTCAATCGCCGGAGAGTGTTGCGTGGCGCCGCCGGGATCACGGTCGGCCTGCCGTTCCTGGATTGCTTCCTCAACAGCAGCGGCACCGCGCTGGCGGCGACCAACGCGCAGCTGCCGGTGTGCTTCGGCACCTGGTGGCAGGGCCTGGGCATGACTCCGGGCCGCTGGGTTCCGGATAAAGTCGGCGCCGGCTACGAGGTGAAGGTGGAAATGCGCGCGCTCACGCCGTTCCGCGACAAGATGAACATCATCTCGGGCACCAAGTATTTTATGGACGGACGCCCTCTGGAAACCCACACCACCGGATGGCAGATCGGCTCCACCGGGCGCATCCCGCTGGGCATCAACTCCGGCGCCAGCCTCGACAGCCAGATCGCCGACGTGATCGGCACCAAGACCCGCTTCCGTTCGATCGAGGTCTCGCTCGACGGCTCGACCCAGAGCTACTCGAAGCGCGCGGGCTCGGCCAGCAATCCGTCGGAAGGGTCGCCGTCCAAGCTCTATGCCCGCATCTTCGGGCCGGAGTTCAAGGATCCCAACGCCGCCGATTTCACGCCCGATCCCAAGGTCATGGCGCGCCGCAGCGTGCTGTCCTATGTCGCCGACGAGCGCAAGGACGTGATGAAGCAGTTGGGCGCCTCCGACCGCGCCCGTCTGGACGAGTACTTCTCCGCGCTGCGCCAGATCGAACAGCAGCTCGACATCGAATTGCAGAAGCCCGCGCCGCTCGCGGCCTGCACCGTGCCGACCGCGTTCGGCGAAACCCAGCCGGGTAAGGACATCGTCGAGGCCGGCAAGAACTCGAAGCTGTTCGGCGGCTTGCTCGCGCATGCGCTTGCCTGCGGACAGACCCGCGTGTTCAACATCAACGTCGGCGCCGGCGGCCTGCGCAAGGCCGGCTCGACCCAGGGCTGGCACAGCTGGACCCACGAAGAGCCGATCGACGAGAAGCTCGGTTACCAGAAGGAGGTCACGTCGTTCATCGAGTGGGGTAACGAGACCTTCGCCGAATTGCTGCGCCAGCTCGAGGGCGTCAAGGAAGGTTCGGGCAACGTGCTCGACCGCACGGTCATTCTCTGGCAGTCGGACCACGGCATCGCCCGTACCCACACCATGGACTTCCTGCCGATCCTGACGGTGGGCAAGGCCGGCGGGCGTCTCAAGACCGGCATCCACGTCTCGGCGGCCGGCGACCCGGCCACGCGCGTCGGCCTCACCATGCAGCAGATCATGGGCGTGCCGCTTTCCAGTTGGGGGGCCTTGTCCAACGAGACCTCCAAGACCGTTACCGAAATCGTCGCCTAGAGCGTGTTCAGGAAAAGTGGAGGCCGGGTTTCCGGCCGGACACGCGACTAAACAAAAAGCCGGATGATGATTCGCAAGAGCATCATCCCGAGGCACAAACGACAGGGGAGATTTGTGATGAAGACTCAGAGGTTCTTGCTGCTCGCAGGATTGTCGGTGACCGCCGTCGCCGCGGCCTCGGGTTCGGTTTCGGCCGCCAAAAGCAGCCAGGCCTTCAGCCAGCTGCTGACGCCGCCCGGCATCACCACGGAAGTGCTCGGCAAAGGGCAGGGCTATGACCTCGGCAAGCAGACCGTGGCGGCGCAGATCCGCGACGACATCGCCTTCACCGACGCCAGGGGCCTGACGCTCTACACCTACGCCAACGATCCGGTCGGCAAGGCCACTTGCGTCGATGCCTGCGCCAAGGAATGGGTGCCGATGCTCGCCCAAAAGGGTGCCAAGGGCTTCGGTGACTGGTCGCTGGCCGCGCGCGCCGACGGCGCCAAGCAGTGGGCTTACAGGGGCAAGGCGCTCTACCACTTCGTCAAGGACGTGGACCCCGGCTCGGTGTGGGGCAACAGCCCGGCCAGGTTCGGCGGCCGCCGCAAGAACGGCGCCGGTGAATATGTCGGCGGCGGTTTCCGCGGCGCCGGCGCGCGCAACGCCGCGCCCGACCTGAAGCCGGTTGAGGGCTGGGCCCCCGCGCTGGCGTTCCCGAACACCACTGTCGAAGTCCCCGCCGGCATCACCCTGAAGGAAGTGCCGGACGCGACCGGCCTCGCGCTGGTGGATTATCGCAACCGCACGCTCTACGCGCTCGACGGCGACGTGAAGAAGGAAAAGAAGCTCGACAGCTCGTGGGTGCCGGCGGCCGCCGCGCAGCTCGCCGAGCCCAAGGGTGACTTCTCCCTGATCCTGCGCGACGACGGCATCAAGCAGTGGGCCTACAAGGGCCGGGCGCTGTTCACCTCGTCCAACGACCTCGCCCCCGGCGACGCCAACGGCATGGGTGTGGACAAGAAGATCGCACCCGCCGTGGTCTATGCCTACTTCATGCCCGATGGGGTCAGCGTCCATAACACGCCCGGCCAGGGCCGTATCATCGCCACCGCCGCCGGCGTTACGCTTTATAAGCGCGAAGGCGTGGTGCACCAGTCGGGCGGCGGCCATTCGCTCCGCCGCGGCCATCCCAACCGCCCGGCCGTGGGCCGCGACATCGGCATCAACGTCATGTGCGGCGAGGACTGCATGAAGGTGTGGCACCCGTTCAAGGCGCCGGCCGACGCGCAGCCGCAGGGCTTCTGGAACGTGGCGCAGCGCCCCGACGGCAGCAAGCAGTGGGTCTACCAGGGCTACGCGCTATGGACCTATGACGGCGACAAGCGCCCCAACGACATGAACGGCAACGACGACTTCACCTATGCTTATGCCGCGCCTCCGGGCGTGGACAAGGATTCGGTGAAGGATCTCGACGTCGGCACGCCGATGGATGGCGCCTCGGCGCTGCACTGGTCGATTGTCGTGCCGTAAGACGCACGACACTCCGAAAACGGAAGAGGGGGGCGTCAATTGCCCCCCTTTTTCTTTCCCCACCGCAGCCTCGCGAAAGGTAGCCTTGTAAGGCCAAATCGATTCTGTCATGACTGGAATCGTTGCATCGCGCGAGGTGCCGCGCGCAGACAGCGCCGCCTCCAGATGATCGGCAACCTGATGACCGGCATCGTAACGACCTGGGGAGGACTTATGCGCCGCACTCTGAGCCTCGTCGCCGCCATCGCGATCGCATGCGCCGCGCCCTCCTTCGCGCAGGACGCACCGCGGCTCTCGCCCGAGCAAAAAGCCGATTCCGACGCACTCCGCGCACTCACCAAGGCGACCCCGGTGATTGCCCTGGACCGGGTGGAACTGCATCCGGCGGTGAAGCTCGAGGGAATCTCGATGGTCACCGCCGACGCCAAGGGCAATATCTATGTCATCCACCGCCCGACCGGGGACGCCGACCCGGTGGTGGTGCTCGATCCCACCGGCAAGGTTCTGCGCTCGTGGGGCAAGGGCGCCTACAAGATCCCGCACGGCATCCGTATCGATCCCGCCGGCAATGTCTGGACCCTGGACGCCAACCTCTCCAAGGTTTTCAAATACACGCCCGAAGGCCGGAAAATGCTGGAGATCGACGTCGGCGGCGTGCCCGACCCCAAGCGCGAGTTCTGCGGCATCACCGACATTGCGTTCTCGCCCAGAAATGACGGCCATGTGTTCGTGGGCGACGGCTACTGCAACGGCCGCGTGATCGAGTACGACGGCTCAGGCAAGAAGATCATGGAATTCGGCAAGCGCGGCACCGGGCCAGGGGAGTTCAACCTGGTGCATGGCGTCGCCTTCGGGCCCGATGGCAATCTTTATGTCGCCGACCGCGAGAACGGCCGCATCCAGTGGTTCGATATTTCCGGCAAGTTCCTTGGCCAGCGCAAGTACGGCGGCCAATTCTATAATGTGACCTTCGACGCCGGCGGCCAGCTGTGGGCGAGCGTGCATCCCAAAGGGGTGTCGCTGGACGACGAGTTCAATGTGGTCAAGATCGACAACGCCACCGGGAAGTTCCTCGGGCGTATCGAAGGGCGTTCGCACGAACTCGGCGTTGGCCTCGACGGGTCGATCTATCCGGCCAGCCGGAGCGAGCTTTTGGTGGTGTTCCGCCCCAGGAAATAGGCGGACACAGCGTAATCGGGGGAGGGCGGCGCGCATCCTCGCGCGCCGGTTAGTGTTGGGGGCTACAGCATGACCACGCATGATCCAATCGCGGCCAAGAAACCGCCGTTGTGGAAACGGCTCTGGTTCCAGATTTTCATCGCGATCGTGGTGGGCGTGATGCTCGGCCGGTTTTGGCCGGACGCCGGCAAGGCCATGAAGCCGCTGGGCGACGGGTTCATCGCCCTGATCCGCATGATGATCGCGCCGATCATCTTCTGCACCATCGTCCATGGCATCGGCTCGATGCGCGATATGCGCCGCGTCGGTCGTATCGGTCTGAAGGCGCTGATCTACTTCGAGGTGGTCTCGACCTTCGCGCTGGTGCTCGGCCTGATCTCGGCGCATCTCACCAATCCGGGCGAGGGCTTCACCGGCTCTCTGCCGGCGAACGCCAATGCGGTGCAGGGTTTCGTCAAGCGCGCCGCCGACGATACCGGGGTGGTTGGCCACCTGATGGCGATCATTCCCTCCAGCTTCTTCGATGCCTTCGCGACCGGCGATCTGCTGCAGATTCTGCTGATCTCGATCCTCACCGGCACGGCGCTCGCCAAGATGGGCGACCTCGGCCACAAGATCTCCAAGGGCATCGACGACGTCGGCAAGGTGTTCTTCAAGATCGTCGGCTTTATCGTGTATGTGGCGCCTATCGGCGTGTTCGGCGCCATGGCCTTCACGGTCGGCAATTTCGGCGCCGCCTCGCTGGTCACCTTGGGCTACCTGATCGGTATCTTCTTCCTGACCGCGGCTTTCTTTGTGTTCGTGGTGCTGGCGAGCCTGGCCCGCTTGGCGGGCTTCTCGCTGTTCCAATACCTGAGATACGTGCGCGAAGAACTGGTGATCGCCTTCGCCACGGCCTCCTCGGAAACCGTGCTGCCCAACCTGATGCGCAAACTGGAGCGGGCCGGCGTGTCGGAAGCGACCGTGGGCCTCGTGGTGCCCACCGGCTACAGCTTCAACCTCGACGGCACCAATATCTATATGACGCTGTCGATCCTGTTCCTGGCCCAGGTCACCGGCACCGACCTCAGCTTCGGCCAGGAAATGACCATCGTCGTGGTGACCATGCTGACCTCGAAGGGCGCCGCGGGCGTCACCGGCGCCGGCTTCGTGGTGCTGGCGGCGACGCTCACCCTGTTCCCGCAGATTCCGATCGAATCCCTGGGTCTGTTGCTCGGCATCGACCGGTTCATGTCGATCGGCCGCACGCTCACCAATTTCATCGGCAACGGCGTTGCGACCATCGTCGTGGCCCGCTGGGAAGGCGAACTGGACCGCGCCCGGCTCAAGGCCGTTCTCTCAGGCAAGGAGCCGACGGCGGAGCTGCCCAAGGACCAGGTGGCGGCCTAGAGAGCATGTTAGGCCGAAGTGGCATCCGGTTCGGCCGCTAAACATGCGACCGGATAAGACGAGAGCATGTTAGGCCGAAGTGGCATCCGGTTCGGCCGCTAAACATGCGGCCATACAAGGCCCTGGAGTCTGTTTCCGATTCCGTGGAAAGCAGACTCCAGGCCGGTTTCCCAAGCGGTTTTAAGGCGTTACCGACAGCGCGCCGGGCCGTTCCAAATAGGGGGCGGCCCGGTTACCATTTGACACCGGTTATGGGTCACAACCTATTGAGACTCCACCGACAAAGCAGAAAGGTATAATCTTTCTAGCCTGGAAACTGATTTTGCAGGAATGGAGAAGCCCATCATGCCGGGCCCGCGCACTTACCTATCCCCCGTGTTGGGCGCCTGCGCCTTGACGTTGGCTTGCCTTGGAGGCTCGTTCAGCCCGGCCGCCGCCGAAACCCGCAGCTATGTGGTGAGTTGGTTCAGCATGGCCACCAACTCCAACGACACCGATTGCGGCCCCGGCGGCCCCAATCCGGGCGTGCAGATCCAGTACCGCAAGAACCTGGCCGACCTCGGCTACACCCCGGCGCAGATCGAAGAGCTGGTGAAGAAGTCGCAGACCGGCGAAGGCGGGGAAATGTTTGATATTCTCCGCAATCGCGGCCGCATGAATGGCAAGCCGGTCAGCCCCTACATCTACCCGGCCACCGCGATTGACTCGAAATGGAAGGCGATCGTCGGCAAAGAGGCTTACGGTTTCAACCTCGACGGCAAGGGCGAAGCCACCAAGAACGGCTTTGTGGACCCCGAGACCCATGAGAAGGGCGTCAACAACGAACTCTACCGTGCGTTCGGCTGCTACATCAGCATGCGCGGCTCGCTCGAAGGCCGGCCGACCTACTGGGCCTGGGCCTGGGGCCAGCTGAAGGATTCCCAGCCCGCGTGGCTGATCACCATCGACGGTGCCGATCTGACCAAGGACGGCCCGGTGACCGTGACTTTCGACCGCGCGCTCGAGCACTTGAAGTCGAACGTCGACGGCAGCCCGCGCGCCGACGCCACTTACCGCTATGACAGCGACCCGCGCTCGCATAATTCCTTCAAGGGCGAGTTCAAGGGCGGCGTGCTGACGATCTCCGAGCACGGCGATTTCCACATGTTGCAAAATCCGCTGGTGGTTCCAGAATTCAAGCTGGCGAAGACCCACCTGCGCATGAAGTTCAAGCCGGACGGCTCGCTCACCGCCTTCATCGGCGGCTACCAGCCGTGGGCCGACCTGTATTTCAGCTTCGGTTCCGGCGGCATCGGCATCGAGCAGTGCATCACCGGCGACGTCCCGGGGCTGTATTGGCTGATGCGCAAGCACGCGGACGCCGATCCCGATCCCAAGACCGGCCAGAACGCCTCCATTTCGGCCACCTATTACATCGAAGCGGTGCCGGCTTTCGCGGCGCAACCCCCGACGCCAAAAGTCGCCGGCGACGCCGGCGAACGCTAGATCAGAGGTTTGTGTAATGCGTTCCTTCCTGTCCCGTACCGCCGCCATGGCGCTTGTGTTCGCCGCGGCCGGCGGTTTGCTCGCCTGCAGCGCCGACACGTCCAAACAAACGGCGTCGGCGCCGGCCGCGAAAACCACCGCGGTCGCCAAGGACGCGGTCTACGCCCCGCGCCAACTCACCATGCGCCGCTTGTCGGGCGAGCAGTACCAGAACGTCATCCACGACGTGTTCGGCCCGACCATCGAACTGGGCGGGCGCTTCGAGCCCGATTTGCGCGTGAACGGCCTCCTGGCCGTGGGATCGGGTGACGTCAGCATCACCGCCGCCGGCATCGAGCAGTATGACTTGATGGCGCGACGTATCGCATCGCAGATCGTGGACGAGAAGCGCCGCGACATGATGCTGCGCTGCAAGCCGGCCAACGTGGCCGCGGCCGACGATGCCTGCGCTGCGCAGGTGATGGCGCGGGTGGGGCGCATTCTCTACCGCCGACCCCTGACCCAGACCGAACTCCAGGCCTATGTCACCGCCGCCAATGTCGGCGCGGTCAAGACCAAGAGCTTCTACAGCGGGCTGTCGCTCAGCCTGGCGGCGATGCTGTCGTCGCCCAAGTTCCTGTTCCGCACCGAGACCGCCGAACCCGACCCCGACCACGCCGGCGGCTGGCGCCTGGATGCCTATTCCAAGGCGCAGCAGCTCAGCTTCTTCTTGTGGAATTCCGGCCCCGACCAGCTGTTGCTGGACGCGGCCGAGAGCGGCAAGCTCAACACCAAAAAGGGCGTCGCCGAACAGGTCGAGCGCATGATCGCCAGCCCGCGCCTGGAGGAAGGCGTGCGCGCCTTCTTCATCGACGACTTCGGTTTCGACCAGTTCGAGACGCTGACCAAGGACACCACGCTGTTCCCGAAGTTCAGCGCCCAGGCCGCGGCCGACGCCCAGGAACAGACCCTGCGCACCGTCGTCGACCTTCTGATCAAGAACAAGGGCGACTACCGCGACATCTTCACCACCAAGAAGACCTTCATCACCCAGGAACTGGGTGCGATCTACAAGATCCCGGTGGTCGATACGCTGCCGAACGGCGCGCCCGACACCTGGCAGGCCTATCAATTCCCCGCCGACGATCCGCGTGGCGGCATCCTGACCCAGGTGGCGTTCACCGCGCTGCATTCGCCGCCGGGGCGCGGCTCACCCACCCTGCGCGGCAAGGCGCTGCGCGAGGTGCTGCTGTGCCAGAAGGTTCCGGCGCCGCCGGCGAACGTGAAATTCGATATCGTCCAGGACACCAACAACCCGCTGTACAAAACCGCGCGTGACCGCCTCAACGCCCACGCCACCAACCCGGTGTGTGCCGGCTGCCACAAGATCATCGATCCGATCGGCCTCGCGCTCGAGAACTTCGACGGCGCCGGCGCCTATCGCACCACCGAGCAAGGCGCCAGGATCGACACCTCCGGCTCGCTCGACGGCGTCAACTTCACCACTGCCGCCGAACTCGGCAAAGCCGTTCACGACAATCCCAATACGCCGTCCTGCCTGGTCAGCCGCCTCTCGGCCTATGCCCTGGGCCGACCTGTGCAGGAGGCCGCATGGCTCGAAGACCTGAACAAGCGCTTCGCCGCCTACGGCTATCAGGTGCCGGCGCTGATGCGCGAGATCGCTGAAAGCGACAATTTCTTCGCCGTTAAGCCCGTTGAAACAAAGGCCGCCGATGCGGCGGCCGTACCCGCAAAGGAGGCCCGGTAATGTACGACCTGGTCACGAAGAAACTCGCCAGCCGCCGCAACATCCTGCGCGGCACCGCCTACGGCGCCGCGTTCAGCGTCGGCGTGCCGTTCCTGGACTGTTTCCTCGACGGGCACGGCACGGCGCTCGCCGCCACGGGCGCGGCGCTGCCGGTGTGCTTCGGCACCTGGTACCAGGGC
Source organism: Rhodospirillaceae bacterium (assembly GCA_019694335.1). Classification (GTDB taxonomy): domain Bacteria; phylum Pseudomonadota; class Alphaproteobacteria; order Rhodospirillales; family Rhodospirillaceae; genus SHVO01. Next base: position 41,951 of record JAIBCD010000017.1, read on the forward strand.
CTGGGCTTCAACCCGGGGCGCTGGATACCGTCGACCGTGGGCGCGGGCTTCAAGAACAACGTCGAACTCAAGGTGTTCGATCCGTTCCGCGACAAGATGAACGTGATCTCGGGCACCAAGTACTTCCTCGACGGGCGCCCGCTCGAAACCCACACCACCGGCTGGCAGATCGCCTCCATGGGCGCGATCCCGGTCGGCGTGAACACCGGCCCGTCGCTCGACAGCCAGATCGCCGACGTGATCGGCACCCGCACGCGCTTCCGCTCGATCGAGGTGTCGATCGGCGGCGGCCGCCAGAGCTTCTCGAAGCGCGCCGGCTCCGCCACCAACCCGTCCGAGCCGTCGCCGGCGTCGCTTTACACCCGTATCTTCGGGCCGGAATTCAAGGATCCCAACGCCGCCGCGTTCACGCCCGACGCCATGACGGTCGCGCGCGACAGCGTGCTGTCGGCGGTCAAGGACGAGCGCCGCGAGCTGATGAAGGCCGTCGGCGCGGCCGACAAGGCCCGCCTCGAGGAATACTTCTCCTCGGTGCGCCAGCTCGAGAACCAGCTCTCGCTCGAAATGCAGAAGCCCGATCCGCTGCCGGCCTGCACCGTGCCGGGCACCGTCGAGGCCACCAAGGACGGCCCGGACGTGCCCGACGCCGAGAAGAACGCCAAGATCTTCGGCCGGTTGATGGCTCACGCGCTGGCCTGCGGCCAAACCCGCGTCGTCAACGTGATGCTCGGCTCCAACGGCCTGCACAGCGTCGGCAGCCAGCAGACCTGGCACAGCCTCACCCACGAGGAACCGGTGGACGACAAGCTGGGCTACCAGCCGGAAGTCACTTGGTTCATCAACTGGGCCAACGCCCGCTTCGTCGAATTCCTGAAGGAATTGGACTCTGTGAAGGAGGGCCAGGGCACGGTGCTCGACCGCATGGCCATCCTCTGGCAGACCGACCACTCCTACGCCCGTACCCATACCATGGACGCGCTGCCGATCATGACCGCGGGCAAGGCCGGCGGGCGCCTGAAAACCGGCATGCACATCTCGCTGCCCGGCGATCCCGCGACGCGCCTGGGCCTGACCATGCAGCAGATGATGGGTGTGCCGCTGAAGACCTGGGGCGCGCTCTCCAACGAGACCTCAAAAACCGTCACCGAACTCCTGGCGTAGAGGGAATGATCATGACCAAGACCAGCATCAAGTTGCTTCTCGCGGCCGGGATTTCGCTCGCCGCCGTCACCGCGCATGCGGCCGCGCCGGCCACGCGTCAGCCCGCGGCGGACTCCTCCCTGACGCCGGAGGGCATCACCCTGCAGCCGCTCGGCAAGGCGCAAGGCTTCGATCTGGGCAAGCAAACCGCGGCGTTCCTGGCGCGTGAACAAGTGGCCTATGCCGACGCCAGGGGCATGACGCTCTATACCTACGCCAAGGACGAGCCCGGCAAGTCGAACTGCGACGGCGAATGCGCCGCGACCTTCAAGCCGTTGCTCGCGGCCGCCAACGCCAAACCCAGCGGCATCTGGTCCGTGATCGCGCGCGCCGACGGCGCCAAGCAGTGGGCGCTCGGCGGCAAGCCGCTCTATACCTACATCAAGGACGTCGACCCCGGCTCCATCGCCGGCAATAGCCCGGCCCGGTCGGGGGCGGCGCGCATTGACGGCGCCGGCAAGCCCGTGGGCGGCGGTGTGCGCGGCGCCGGCGGCAGGGGCGTGGTCGATGCGCCGATGCCGGAAAACTGGGCGGCGGCGCTGGCCTTCCCGGTGTCGAACCTCAAGGCGCCCGACGGCATCAATGCCCGCGAAGTGCCCGACGCCAACGCCATCGTGCTGGTGAACTACAAGAACCAGACGCTCTATACCTTCGACGGCGATCCCAACCGCGACCAGAAGACCGCTGGCCTGTGGACGCCGGCTTCGGCGCCGCAATTCGCCGACGCGGTCGGCGATTTCAACTTCGTCCTGCGCGCCGACGGCATCAAGCAGTGGACCTACAAGGGTAAGGGCCTCTACACCTACGCCAACGACTTCTCGCCGGACGACGCCTATGGCATCGGCGCCGACAAGCAGTTCAAGGTGGCCGCGGTGGTCGATTACTACCTGCCGGCCGGTGTGACGCTCTACAACACCCCCGGCCAGGGCAAGGTGTGGGCCACCACGACAGGCAAGACCCTCTACAAGCGCGACGGCTTCATCCTGCAGTCGGGCGGCGGCCACTCGCTCCGCCGCGGCCAGCCGCAGCGCCCGGCCGTCGGCCGCGACATCGGCACCAATGCGCTGTGCGACGCCGATTGCGCCAAGGTCTGGCACCCGTATCTCGCGCCCGCCGACGCGCAGCCGCGCGGCTTCTGGAGCGTGCTGACCCGCGCCGACGGCGCCAAGCAGTGGGCTTACCAGGGCTATGCGCTGTGGACCTACGACGGCGACAAGAAGCCGGGCGACATGAACGGCAATGACTCGTTCCAATACGCTTTCGCCGATACGCCGGCGATGGTGAACGACACGCAGAAAAAGATGATCGACCTCGGCACGCCCACAGACGGCACGCCGGCGCTCTACTGGGCGATTGCGATCCCGTAGACGCGAAGATTTGGACAGAAGGGTCGAGGCCGGCTCTTTAGGGCCTGTTTCCATCGGAAACAGGCCCTAAATTATTGTTGGGTCGCATGTCCGTCGGCTGAACCGGCTGCCACTTCGGCCTGGCATGCTCCCGGCCGGCCGCGATGCTTTTGGGGAACACCGATGAAAGCCATCATACTGCGCAATTACGGTGGCCCGGAGGAACTCCGGGTCGAGGACGTGACGGTAGGCGCGCCGGGCGCGGGCGAGGTGCGCTTGCGCCAGACCGTCATCGGCATCAATTTTCACGACGCCTACGTGCGCAGCGGTCTCTACAAGACCCTCGCGCTGCCCGGCATCCCCGGGGTCGAAGCCGCGGGTATCGTCGAGGCGGTGGGCGAGGGGGTCGCCGGGTTCAAGCAAGGCGACCGCGTTGCCTATGTCACGGGAGCCTACGGCGCCTACGCCAGCCATCGCCTGATCGCGGCCGCCAAGCTCATCCGTCTGCCGGATACGATCGACGACCGCACCGCCGGGGCGATGATGGTCAAGGGCCTCACGGTCCAGATGCTGCTCACCAAGCTGCGGCCGCTCCAGCGTGGCGAGACTTGTTTGATTCACGCTGCCGCCGGCGGTGTCGGGCAAATGCTGACCCAGTGGGCGCATCACCTCGGGGCGACGGTGATCGGCACCGTGGGCAACGACGCCAAGGCCGGGCTCGCCCGCGCCAACGGCTGCGGCCATGTGATCGTCTATACCCGCGAAAACTTCGCCGCGCGCGTCACGGAAATCACGGGCGGCAAGGGCGTGCATATGGTGTTCGATTCCGTGGGCGCAGATACCTTCGAAGGCTCGCTGGCGGTTCTGGCGTCCCAGGGCGTGCTGGTGAATTTCGGCCAATCCGCGGGCCCGATCCCGCCGTTCGCGCCCGCGCGCCTCGCCGCCAAGTCGAATGCCCTGTGGCGGCCGATCCTGTTCCACTACATCGAGGATGCGGGAGAACGGCAGCGGATGGCGGATGCCCTGTTCGCGGCGGTGGCGGGCGGAATCGTCAAGGTGGAGATCGGGGCGGAATTTCCCCTGGAAGGCGCCGGCGAGGCTCACCGGGCGATGGAGGCCAGGGCCACCACCGGATCCACGATCTTGAAGGTTTAAGCGGGCCCGAAGGTTTGATCCCGGTCATCCTTTTCGGGTGGAGTTGAGGTATACTGTGCGGATCGGCCATATGAGCCGTGGGGCAATTTTCCTGATGACGGCGATGCGTATTCTTCTCCAGTTGACCGGGGCGGCTGTGCTGATTCTCAGTGGCGTGCCGGTTTTTGCATCCGAGACGCTGACGCCACCCGGGATCACGCTGCAAGTGCTTGGCAAGGGGCAGGGCTATGACCTCGGCAAGCAGAGTGCCGCGGCTTTGCCGCGCGACCGTATCGCTTTCGCCGACGCGCGGGGCATGACTCTCTACACCCACCGCAACGATCCGCCCGGAAAATCCGCCTGCACCGACGCCTGCGCCAAGAGTTGGCTGCCCGCGGTTGCGCCCACCGATGCCCAGACCGGCGGGGCATGGTCGGTGGTCACGCGCGCCGACGGCAAGCGCCAATGGGCCTACAAGGACAAGCCGCTTTATACCTATGTGAAGGACGTCGATCCGGGCTCCGTGGGCGGCAATAGCCCGGCGCGCTTTGGCGCGCGGCGCAAGAACGGCGCGGGCGTGTTTGTCGGCGGCGGCATTCGCGGCGCCGGCGCCAAGGGCGGCGCGGCCGAGGCGCCGCTGCCGGCCGATTGGAAAGTGGCGCTCGCCTATCCGGTCACAGACATCAGAATGCCCGCCGGTTTCGCCGTGAAGGAAGTGGCCGACGCGGCGGCTTTCGCGCTGGTGGATTGGCGCGGCCGCACGCTCTATGCGCTCGACGAACCCTTGCCGGCGCCGGCGCTCGACTGTCAGCGCCCCTGCGCCTGGCAACCGGCCGCGGCACCCCAGCTGGCCGAAGCCATGGGCGATTTCTTCGTCGTCGGTCGCGACGATGGCATCAAGCAATGGGCCTACAAGGGCAGGGCGCTTTACACCTTCGCCGGCGATTTGGCACCCGGTGACGCCAATGGTACCGGCGCGCACCCCAAGCTCGCCGTCGCCGCCGTGGCGCCGTTGTTCATGCCGGCCGGGGTCACGCTGCGCCGGTCCTTGAATCAGGGCTATGTGCTCACAACCGCCCAGGGCATGACCCTCTACCGCCGCGACGGCTATATCTTCCAGTCCGGTGGCGGTCACAGCCTGCATCGCGGCCAGCCGCCGCGCCCCGCGGTCGGCCGCGATATCGGCACCGACGCGCACTGCGAGGGGCAGTGCGCCAGCGAATGGCATCCGCTGGCCGCGCCCGCCGATGCGCGGCCCCAAGGGTTCTGGGACGTGGCCACGCGCCCGGACGGCACGAAGCAGTGGGTCTATCAGGGCTACGCGCTGTGGACTTACGACGGCGACAAGAAGCCCGGCGACCTCAACGGCAACGATACCTTCATGTATGCCTTCAGCGATCTGCCGCACATGCACGGCGCCAAGGCGCCGCTCGATTTCGGCACCCCCATGGACGGCGCCCCCGCGCTGTATTGGGCGATCGCCATTCCCTAAACCCCTGCCCGCTATGCAGGGGCTTTCCGGACCCATGCAGTCCGGTTATGGCGGTGCACAATTTTGGCGCGCTAAGGCGGCCTATTTGGCCCTTATGCCTAGGGACTTCCCGCGTTGCGTGCAGGATTGCAACACCCCTGTGCCGGCAAAAGTCTGGCGGTCTCCGTGGGCGTTCCTTAGCCCGGGGGAATTTGCTAAATATTGCAAGGATGTTGCGAAGCAATATCCGGGGGTTTTTGACAAAAATTTTCGCGCCCAACGTTTCCATTAGGGGGATACATGACCGTCGTGATGACCGCGGCTCAGCGCCGTGACTTGTTCGTTGCTACCCGCCGCGCTGCGCTCGCCACCGTGAGCACCGCCGCTCTGGTTGCTGTCTCCAGCCTTGCCGCGCCCAACGCAGCCTTCGCGCAGGCCGCCGCCACCGCGGCGCCGCAGTCGGCTCAGGCCGGCGACCTGGAAGAAATTGTCGTCACCGGTACCCGCGTTCTGCGTAACGGCTACGAAGCGCCCACGCCGCTGACCGTGGTCGGTACCGAGGAAATCTCCAATCAGGCCACCGCCGGCATCGGCGAGTTCGTCAACACCCTGCCGAGCTTCGCGGGCTCGCTCTCGCCCGCCACCAACCAGGCTTCGGTCTCCAACGGCCAGGCCGGCATCGCGGCGCTCAACTTGCGCAATCTCGGTACCGTCCGCACCCTGGTGTTGCTCGATGGCCAGCGCTCGGTCGGTTCGATCATCACCGGCGTTGTCGACTCCAACGCCCTACCGCAGCAGCTGATCAGCCGCGTCGATGTCGTCACCGGCGGCGCATCCGCTGCCTACGGCTCCGACGCGCTTTCGGGCGTGGTCAACTTCATCCTCGATAAGAAGTTCACCGGCTTCAAGGGCGAAGTCTCGGGCGGTGTCACCACCTACGGCGACGGGCGCAACTGGAAAGTCGCGCTGTCGTCGGGTAGCGAGTTCGCGGGCGGCCGCGGCCACCTGCTGCTGTCGGGTGAAATCGTCGGCAAGGATGGCATCCTCACCGCCGGCGGCCGCGCCTGGAACAAGACCGGCATCGCCGCGATCCTGAACCCGGCCTACGGTACCGGCCCCGGCCAGTCTACCTCCGTGCCGCAGCGCCTGCTGCTCAACAACTCCAGCGTCGCCAACGCGGCGCCGGGCGGCATCATCACCTCGGGCCCTCTGAAGGGCATCGCCTTCGGCCCCGGCGGCGTGCCGTTCCAGTTCAACTACGGCTCGATCACCGGCACCGTCGACATGTCGGGCGGCGACTGGGCTTACACCGTGATCCGCGACTCCAAGGGCAACTCGATCGACGACCAGGAAGCCCGCCAGAGCGTGTTCGCGCGCGCCAGCTACCAGATCACCGACGACATCGAAGTATTCGCGCAGGCGTCGTGGAACGGCACCCGCACCTACATCTACTGCTGCCCGCAGTTCAACCAGAACAACATCTCGATCAAGGCCGATAACGCCTTCCTGCCGGCCACCGTCGCCACGCAGATCGCCGCCAACAAGCTGACCGCCGTAACCATCGGCTCGTGGAACGCCGACATTCCCGTGATCGCCACCAACAACCGCCGGCGCGTGCAGCGTTTCGTGGTCGGCGCCAACGGCAAGCTGGAAGCCTTCGGCTCCGACTGGACCTGGGACGCTTACTACCAGAACGGCATGAGCCTTTCGTCCTCGCGCATCCCCTACGCCACCAGCAAGGCGCGCTTCGCGCTGGCCCTGGACGCGGTGCGCGGCGCGAACGGCACCATCATCTGCCGCTCGACTCTCACCAACCCGACCAATGGCTGCGTGCCTTACAACGCCATGGGCGTCGGCGTGAACAGCGCCGCCACCCTTGGGTACATGGGCGGCAGTCCGTTCATCGACCAGGACATGATCCAGAACGTCGCCGCCGCCACCCTGCGCGGCAACCCGTTCGAGAGCTGGGCCGGCCCGGTCTCGCTCGCGACCGGTATCGAAACCCGCAAGGAAAAAGTGCGCGGCATGTCCGATCCGGGCTCGCTCGCCAACGACTGGTTCGTGGGCAACTACCTGCCCACGTTCGGCAGCTTCTCGGTGACCGAAGGTTTCGTCGAAACCGTGTTCCCGCTGGCCAAGGATACGGTGTGGGCCAAGGCGCTCGATCTGAACGCCGCCGCGCGCTTTACCGGCTACTCGACCTCCGGCTTCGTCACCACCTGGAAGGTCGGTGCCACCTATACGCCGATCGACGATATCCGCTTCCGCGCCACCCGTTCGCGCGACATCCGCGAACCGACCCTGGCCGACCTGTTCAACGCCGGTCTCCAGAACACCAACAGCGTCACCGACCCGTTCAACAACAACCTGCTCACGTCCTACCAGGGCAACTCGATCGGTAACTCGGTCCTGAAACCCGAAGTCGCCGATACCACCGGTCTCGGCTTCGTGGTGACGCCGCAGTTCTTCCCGGGATTCAACGTGTCGTTCGACTACTACAAGATCGACATCTCGGGCGCGATCTCGTCGGTCAGCGCGCAGCAGACCGTGGACCTGTGCTATCAGGGTAACACGCTGTTCTGCCCGCTGATCACCCGCGGCCTGTTGAACGGCACCAACCAGATCATCCGCATCACCACCTATCCTTTGAACTTCGTGGTGGAATCTGCGCGCGGGTATGACATTGAATCGAGTTACACCACGCCGCTCGACGCCATCAACCCGAACTGGGGCGGCAACCTGACCTTGCGCTTCCTCGCCACCCATTTCATCGAGGACACCTCGGCGAGCGGTATCCCGGGCAGCATTCCCAACGTCCAGGTCGGCACTGTCGACAATCCGGAATGGCGTTGGGTCGGGTCGATCAATTACGCGCTCGATCCGATCTCCGTGGGCCTGACCATGCGCGGCCGCAGCGCCACCAAGTACAGCAACGCGATCGTGGAATGTACTTCGGGCTGCCCGGCGGCGACCGCCAACAACCCGACGCAGAATATCAACAAGATCGACGGCGCGACCTATTTCGACGTGTCGTTCAGCTACAGGTTCCTGCATGAAGAAGGCAACGCCGATGCCTTCCTCAACGTCCGCAACGTCACCAACAAGGATCCCGCGCAACGCGGCCCCGGCCCCTCGGGCACGCCGGCCTACGCGCTGCTCTCGAGCTGCGGCAACTTCGATTGCCAAGGCCGCGTGTTCCGCGCGGGCGTGCGCTGGAAATACTAAGAGTTCTCCGATGTAGCGCATTACAATCCCGGGCCGGTGAGTTCTCTCACCGGCCCGGTTTGCTTTTGGGAGAAGGGGAAGCTGCCATGAGAAAGATGTTCGCGCTCGCCGCGGCGCTGTTTCTGTTGAACGCACCGGCGCAGGCCCAGACCGCGCAGAAATCGGGCCTCACCAAATTGCTGGAATCCGAGATCGGCCGCTTCGCCGGGCCCGACGGCCCCTACAAGGGCGGCATCTACATCAAGCACATGACCACCGGCGAGGAGGCCGCGGTCAATGCCAATGATCACTTCGAGACCGCCAGCACCTTCAAGCTGGCGATGATGGTCATGGCCTACCAGATGCAGGACCGCAAGGAACTGGACCTCAATGCGCGCTATACCATCAAGCCGTCGGACATGCGCGGCGGCTCCGGCGTCTTCCGCTACCACGACATGGGCGGGAACCCCACCTGGCGCGACATTATTACGCAGATGGTAATCACCAGCGACAACGTCGCCACCGACCTGATGATCGCCAAGGTCGGGGGCGTGGCGAAGATCAACGAATGGCTGAAGGCGCAGGGCTACACCGCCTTCCACGTCAACAGCACGGTGTTCGAGTTCTTCCGCCAGCGCTACGAGGTGGCGGACCCTAGGAACAAGACGCTGACCACCGAGGAGCTGTTCGCGCTGATGAGCGACGTGCCGATGTTCGTGAACCCGCGCAAGGACATGATCGCGCGCATCAACGCGCAGCTGGCCGATAAACGCGTCTCCGACGAGATGTTGAAACGCCGGTCCCAGGAGCAGTACTGGCTGGCGGCGGTATCCCCGGCCGAGATGGGCCGGTTCCTGGAAGGGATCGAGAAGAACACCATCGCCTCGAAAGAGGCTTGCGAGGAGATGAAGCGCATCATGCTGCGCCAGCAGGCGGGCACCCGGAAGATCCCGCATTGGCTGAGCGTGCCCGTGGCCCATAAGACCGGCGAGGTGGGCGGCGTGTCCAACGACGTGGGCATGATCTACGCCAAGTCCGGCCCCATCGTGATCGCCTTCTACACCATTGGTTACACGGGCCTGGCGGCCGACGCCGACGATAACCTGGGCCGTGTCGCCCGCATGGTGGTCGAGTATTTCGACGGGGCGAACTGACCGCCGCTTGCATCCCTTGGGCCGTACGGGGTCGCCGCCATTGCGCGGCGATTCCCGCACGGGTAAAACAGCCCTTATGACGAGGCTGCGAAAGAATGTGTCGCGATTTTGCGGGCTGGTTTGCCTGCTGGCGGGCTTCGCCGCGCCGGCGACCGCCGAAACCCGCACCTTCGTGGTCGGCTGGTTCTCCCAGGCGACCTATTCCCAGGACGGCGATTGCCCCGGCGGGGTGAACCCCGACATCAGCCGGCAGTATGTCCGCAACGCCCACCTGATGGGCTTCACCAAGGAACAGATCGCGGCGTTCGGCAAGGGCAAGGGCCTGCCGGACTCGCTGCGCTCGCTGATGAACACCCGGGCGCGGATCGACGGCAAGCCGGCCAATCCCTACAGCTATCCGTCGGCGGTGGTCGATCCCAAGCTCAACGCCGTGTCGGCGCGCTACGCCTACGGCTTCGACCTCGATGGCGCCGCCGGCCCCAAATCCTTCGAGGATCCCGAGACCCACGAGACCGGCGTCGACAATGAACTCGCCCGCGCTCTCGGCTGCATGCGGTCGTTCCGGGGCTCGCTCGCCAGCCGGCCGACCTACTGGGCCTGGGCCTGGGGCCAGCTCAAGGACTCCCAGCCGGCCTGGCTGATCACGCTCTCGGCCCCTGACTTCACCAAGGACGGCCCGGTCACGATCACCTTCGACCGCGCGCTCGAACACTTGCGCTCCAACGCGGACGGTTCCCCGCGCGCCGACGCGTCCTATCGCATCGATCCCGATCCCCGCTCGCACAACGTGCTCCAGGGGCACATCAAGGGCGGCGTGATTTCGCTCGATCAACCGGGTGCTCTGCATCTTCTGCAAAACCCGCTGGTGGCGCCCGAGTTCAAACTGTCGAAGGTGAAGATGCGGCTTTCGCTGCGCCCCGACGGCACGCTGAGCGGTATCATCGGCGGCTACCAGCCCTGGGCCGATCTCTATTTCGGCTTCGCTGCCGGCGGCCCGACCATGGAAGTCTGCATTACCGGCGATATCCCGGGGCTCTACTATCTGCTCAAAAAGCACGCCGACGCCGATCCCGATCCCACGACCGGGCAGAACGCATCGATCTCGGCGGCTTACTATCTGGAATCGGTGCCGGTGTTCGCCGTGGACGCCAAGCAAACCGTGACCAACTAAATCATACAAAGAGGGGACCATGGCCGACGAGGGCAAGGTGGCGATCATCACGGGCGCGGGCAGCGGCATCGGCCGCGCCTCGGCGCTGGCTCTGGCGCGCGCCGGCTACCGCGTCGTGCTGGTCGGCCGCCGGGCTGAGCCCCTGCAGGAAGCCGCCGCGGAAGCAAAAGGCGCCAAGACCCTGGTGGTGACCGGCGACGTTTCCAAGTCCGCCGACGTGGCCAAGGTCTTCGCCGAAACCGTCGCCGCTTTCGGCCGCGTCGATGTGGTGTTCAACAACGCCGGCATCTTTCCGCCCAAGTCCCTGTTCGAGGACATCACGGAAGAGACCTGGACCTCGGTGGTGGGGATCAACCTCACCGGCGCTTTCTTCGTGGCGCAGCAGGCGTTCCGTGTGATGAAGGCGCAGAGCCCGCAAGGCGGGCGTATCATCAACAACGGCTCGATCTCGGCCCAGGCGCCGCGGCCCAACTCCGCGCCTTATACCGCCACCAAACACGCCATGACCGGCCTGACCAAGTCGCTCTCGCTCGACGGGCGCAAATACAACATCGCCTGTGGCCAGATCGACATCGGCAACGCCGCGACCCCGCTGATGGCGGCGATCCAGACCACCGGCGCGCTCCAGGCCAACGGCCAGACCATGGTCGAGCCGGCGATGGATGTGAACGACGTGGCGGACGCCGTGGTCTATATGGCTGGCCTGCCGCTGTCCGCAAACGTGCAGTACATGACGGTGATGGCCACCGCCATGCCGCTGGTCGGCAGAGGCTAGCTCCCGAAGCCGAGTTCCTTCAGGCCGCGCAAATCCAGGCGGTCGGGGTTGAGGTCCGAAATGCGCGTCGCTCCGGTCAAGGCCATGGCGACGCGCATTTCCTTTTCCAGGATCTGCAGCGCATGGGTGACGCCGGCTTGTCCGCGCGCGGCCAGTGCCCAGGCCCAGGCCCGGCCGATCAACACGCCGCGCGCCCCCATGCACAGCGCGCGCACGATATCGGCTCCGGTCCTGATGCCGCCGTCCATCAATACGGTGGTGCGATGGCCTACTGCCTTGGCGATCGAGGGCAAGGCGCGGATCGACGACAGCGCACCGTCCAATTGGCGGCCGCCGTGGTTGGAGACCACCACGCCCTCCACGCCGATATCCGCCGCGGCGCGCGCGTCGTCGGGGTCGAGAATGCCTTTGACGATCAGCGGTCCTTTCCAGAGTTCGCGGATGGCCGCGATGTCTTTCCAGGTGACGGTTGGGTCGAAGTTGCGTCCCGCCCAGCCCCAATATTCCTCGATCCCGGCCCTTTCACCGAGGGCCGAGGCGACGTGACCCAGGGTGTGCGGCCTGCCCAGGAGGCCCACATCCCAAACCCAGCCGGGCCGCGCCAGCGCCTGTCCCAGCCGCTTTAGCCGCCGTGCGATCGGTCCGCCCGCCGAAAGGCCGGAGCGCATGTCGCGGTAGCGGACTCCCGGCACCGGCATATCGACCGTGAACACCAGCGCCTTGCAGCCGGCCTCCTGCGCGCGCGCGATCATGGCTTTCATGAACCCGCGGTCGCGCATGACGTAAAGCTGGAACCAGAACGGTTCCGTCTTGGCGCGGACTTCCTCCATGGCGCAGACCGACATGGTGGACAGAATGAACGGCACGCCAGCGGCTTGGGCCGCCCGGCAGGCTTGGATCTCGCCGCGCCGGGCGTTGAGCCCGGCCAGCCCGATCGGCGCCAAGATCACAGGCATGGCCAGGTTCTGCCCCAGCACCGTGGTGGCGATG
>JAIBCD010000018.1 GCA_019694335.1 Rhodospirillaceae bacterium
TCGAAGGACTGAACGTGGTCGGCGGCACGACCCTGAGCCAGGCCCGTCTGTCTGGCGAACCGGTGGATCGTGGTTTGGTCGGGCGCATCCCGCTCGGGCCGCGCCCGCGCTCCAGCTTCGTCAGCCTGACCTACCAGCCGCTGTCCTGGGGCAGGTTCTCCGTCGATACCCAGGTCTACGTCAACTCGGACAAGACCGTGCGCTCCGACAACACCTTCAACTCGGAAGGCTGGGTCGAGGCCAACGTCGGTGTGCGCTACAATTTCACGCTCTGGGACGCTCCCGCCAGCTTCCGCGCCCAGCTCAGCAATATCGCCAATAACTATGCATGGAATTCGAATAACTCTGGGGCATTCTTCCCGCGCTCCCCGCGCCGCTTCCTGATGAACCTGACGGCGGACTTTTAGTTTTTCTGTCATTCTTGCATCGCGTCGCGACGCAAGAATGACAAAGAAACGGATCAGGCGATCCTGCGGCGTTTCTTGAAGGCCGCCCCGCCCGCGCGCGGTAAACGCGCGCCAAACAAGAATGGCTGAGTACGCTGCTATCCGATCTTGCGGCGTTTCTTGAAGGCCGCCCCGCCCGCGCGCGGTAAACGCGCGCCAAACAAGAATGGCTGAGCACGCTGTTATCCGATCTTGCGGCGTTTCTTGAAGGCTGCCCCGCCCGCGCGCGGTAAACGCGCGCCAAACAAGAATGGCTGAGTGCGCTGCTATCCGATCTTGCGACGTTTCTTGAAGGCTGCCCCGCCCGCGCGCGGTAAACGCGCGCCAAACAAGAATGGCTGAGTGCGCTGCTATCCGATCTTGCGGCGTTTCTTGAAGGCCGCCCCGCCGTAAACGGCGGCCGAGCCCAAGTGCTCCTCGATGCGGATCAGCTGGTTGTATTTCGCCAGGCGGTCGGAACGCGACAGCGAGCCGGTCTTGATCTGGCCGCAGTTGGTGGCGACCGCGATGTCGGCGATGGTGGAATCCTCGGTCTCGCCCGAGCGGTGCGACATCACGGCGGTGTAGCCGTTCTTATGCGCCATCTCGACGGCGGCCAGCGTCTCGGTGAGCGTGCCGATCTGGTTGACCTTCACCAGGATCGAGTTGGCGAGCCCCTTGTCGATGCCGGTGGCGAGGCGCGCGGGATTGGTGACGAACAGGTCGTCGCCCACCAGCTGCACCTTGGAACCAATCGCCTTGGTCAGCGCGGCCCAGCCCTCGAAGTCGTCTTCCGCCATGCCGTCCTCGATGGACACGATCGGATAACGCTTCACCAGATCCTCGTAGTATTTGACCATGCCGCCGGCGTCGAGGGTCTTGCCCTCGCCTTCCAGGACATACTTGCCGTTCTTGAAGAACTCGGTCGAGGCGGAGTCCAGCCCCAGCACCACGTCCGAGCCCGGCTTGTAGCCGGCGGCCTCGATCGACTTCATGATGAAAGCGAGCGCCGCGTCGGCCGATGCTAGGTTGGGCGCGAAGCCGCCTTCGTCGCCGACATTGGTGTTGTGCCCCGCGTCCTTCAGCTGCTTGCGCAGGGAATGGAAGATTTCCGAACCGATGCGGATCGCGTCGGCGCAGGTGGCCGCATTCACCGGCAGGATCATGAACTCCTGGATGTCGATGGGATTGTCGGCGTGCGAGCCGCCGTTGATGATGTTCATCATCGGCACCGGCAGCAGGTGCGCGGAGGCGCCGCCGACATAGCGGTACAGCGGCAGCCGCGCCGAGGCGGCGGCGGCCTTGGCGACCGCGAGCGAGATGCCGAGGATCGCGTTGGCGCCGAGACGGCTCTTGTTCGGGGTGCCGTCCAGGCCGATCATGGTGCGGTCGATCTTGACCTGGTCGGTGGCATCCAGGCCGGCCAGCGCCGCGTGCAGCTCGCCGTTGATGGCGTCCACCGCTTTGCGCACGCCCTTGCCGCCGTAGCGCTGCTTGTCGCCGTCCCTAAGTTCCACCGCCTCGTGGGCGCCGGTCGAAGCGCCCGAAGGCACGGCAGCGCGTCCGAAGGCGCCGTCTTCAAGGGTCACGTCGACTTCGACGGTGGGATTGCCGCGGGAATCCAGAATCTCGCGGCCGGCGATATCAATAATGGCGCTCATGAGTTTTCCAACATTTCATATGTTACGGTGATGGGGGAAAAAGTGCCGAAAATCAAGCCTCCGGCGCAAAAGACCTTGTTATAAGGCCTTTTCGACTTCGGCCGATGTCGCGGCGCGTTGCAGGCCGGCGAAGCTCCCGGCCATCATTTCCGCGGCGACCCGTTGGGTCTCGCCCCAGGCGGCCCGCGCCAAGGCGCCGCCGACGCTCAAGCGCCGCACGCCGAGGGCGGCGGCTTGGTCGAAGGACAGTCCGCTCGGCGGCACCAGGAGGTTCACCGGCTTGGGCGCCACGGCCTTCACCACCGCTTCGATCTCGGCGGCGGTCTTGAGGCCGGGCGCGTAGAGGCAGTCCGCGCCGGCGGCGGCGAAGGCCTTGAGGCGGCGGCAGGTCTCGGCGAGATCGGGCCGCCCCCGGATGAAGCCTTCCGAGCGCGCGGTGAGCAGCGCCGGCTCGCCGCCGCTGGGGCTCTGGTCGAGGGCCCTGCGCGCCGCGACGACGCGCACGACCGCCTGGTCGAAATCGTATAGCGGATTTTCGGGGTCGCCCGTCGCGTCCTCGATGGACAGGCCCGCGACACCGGTGGCGGCGGCGCGCATGACGTTGATCTCGAGGGTCGGGATGTCGTCGGCGTAGCCGTTCTCGAAATCGGCGGTGACGGGAATTTCCACCGCGGTTCGGACGTCCTTCAGGTGCTGAAGGATGTCTTCCAGCGGCGCCTTGCCGTCGGGCATGCCTTGCGCCCAAGCGAAACCCGCGCTGGTGGAGGCCAGCGCCTTGAAGCCGGCATGGGCCAGCAGCTTGGCGCTGCCGATGTCCCACGGGTTGGGGATGATGAAACAGCCCTGCTCATGCAGCCGCCGGAAGACAGAACGTTTGGCGGCGACGGAAGCCGGCATCCGATTAGCCCAGGCCGACCGGATTGGCCTTGGCGATCTGATCGAGCGACTTGAGCGTGGCGAGGATGCCCGCCATGTCCTTCAACTTGATCATATTAGGCCCGTCGGACGGCGCGCAATCGGGGTCAGGATGGGTTTCCATGAACACGCCCGCGAGGCCCACGGCAACGGCGGCGCGCGCGATCACCGGCGCGAAGGCGCGGTCGCCGCCCGAACTGGTGCCCTGCCCGCCCGGCTGCTGCACGGCGTGGGTGGCGTCCATGACCACGGGATAGCCGGTCTTGGCCATGATCGGCAGCGCGCGCATGTCGGTGACCAGGGTGTTGTAGCCGAAGGACACGCCGCGCTCGGTCAGGATGATGCGTTCGTTGCCGGTGGAGGCGACCTTGGCGGCGACATTGGCCATGTCCCAGGGCGCCAGGAACTGGCCTTTCTTGACGTTGATCGCGGCCTCGGTCACGCCGGCCGCGAGCAACAGGTCGGTCTGCCGGCACAGGAACGCCGGGATCTGCATCACATCGACCACTTCGGAGACGATGGCGCACTGCTCGATCTCGTGGATATCGGTGAGCACCGGCAGGCCCAGGGTCTTGCGGATCTCGTCGAACACCGGAAGCGACTCCTTGAGCCCGAGGCCGCGCTTGCCGCCGAGGCTGGTGCGGTTGGCCTTGTCGAAGGAGGTCTTGTAGATCAGCGGCACGCCGGCCTTGGCGGCGATCTCCTTCAAGGCCGATGCGACTTCGAGCGCGTGGGCACGGCTTTCCATCTGGCATGGCCCGGCAATGAGCCCCAGCGGCAGGTCGTTGCCGAGGGTGACGTTGCCGATCTTGACGTGGCGGGATTGAGTCATGTGAGGCCCTGAGCTTACCGCATCCGGGATATTGGGCGCGGCTTATTTCTTTGCAAGGCGTTCGCCGGCCAATTTCTCGGCCTGCGTCTTCTGTGCCGCGCTGAGATGCTTCACGGCCTCCGCGATATCCTCGCGGATCGCGGCCTGCATGTCTGCGCCGAAGGCCGCGGCGCCCGGGTTGGCCTGGGCGACCGTCAGCCAGGCGAAGGCCTCGACATAGTCCTGCTTCACGCCGGCGCCCTTGAGGTGCGCTTGCGCGATGCCGTACTGGCCGAGCACGTCGCCGCCGTTGGCGCCTTGCAACAGCCACTTGTTGGCTTCGGCGTCGTCCTTGGTGACGCCGTTTCCGACGGCGTACATGCCGCCCAAGGCCGAGGCGGCGTGCGCGACGCCGCCGGCCGCGGCTTTCCGGTACCACTTGGCGCATTCGGCGGCGTCTTCCTTGACGCCGACGCCGTAGCAATAGAGGTCGCCCATATGCGACGCGGCAACCGGCAGTTTGTCGGCGGCGGCGCGGTAGAGCTTGGCGGCCTCGGCGTAACTCTTGTCGGCCTCCGGCCCTTGCGTCTGCATCAGCCGGTCGGCGAGCACGGTCTGGGCTTCGGGCACGTTCTGGTCGGCGGTCTTGCGGTACCAGGCCAGGGCTTCCTTGTGATCGGGCTTGGGATAGCCGAAGGCGCCTTCATAGATCGTGGCAAGCGCGAATTGCGCCGTGGCATCGCCCTTCTCGGCCAGCGCGCGGAGCTGCGGCACGGCGGTGTCGAATTGCTTTGCCTGAAGCGCTTTCTGGATGTCGTCGATCGGTGCAGCCAGCGCAGCGCCGGCCAGGAGACAGAGCGCCGCGATCAGCCGTCTCATTACACCAACCGGCTTTGCTGAACCGCCGCGGCGATGAACGACGTGAACAAGGGGTGCGGCTCGAACGGCTTGGACTTCAGTTCGGGATGGAATTGCACGCCGACGAACCAGGGGTGGTCCGGATATTCGACGATTTCCGGCAACACGCCGTCGGGCGACATGCCGGAGAATGTCAGGCCGGTCTTCTCCAGGTCTTTCTTGTAATTGATGTTCACTTCGTAGCGGTGGCGGTGGCGCTCGCTGATCGAGGGTGAGCCATAGATCTCCGCCACGCGGCTGCCGGTCTTGAGCGCGCAAGGATAGGCGCCGAGGCGCATGGTGCCGCCCTTGTCGGTCTCGGAGGTGCGGCGCTGGACCTCGTTGCCCTTGGTCCATTCGGTCATCAGGCCGACCACGGCGTCCGGCGTCGGGCCGAATTCGGTGGAACTCGCCTTGGCGATGCCGGCGATGTTGCGCGCGGCCTCGATCACCGCCATCTGCATGCCGAAGCAGATGCCGAAATACGGCACCTTGCGCTCGCGCGCGAACTTGGCGGCCTCGATTTTCCCCTGGGCGCCGCGCTCGCCGAAACCGCCCGGGACAAGAATGCCGTCGACGTGCTCCAGGTGCGAGACCGCGTCCTCGCGCTCGAAGATCTCGGAATCGATCCAGTCGAGCTTCACTTTCACGCGGTTGGCGATGCCGCCGTGCTCCAGCGCCTCGGACAGCGACTTGTAGGCGTCCTTGAGCTGCACGTACTTGCCGACCACGGCGATGGTCACCTCGCCTTCCGGCTTGCGCACATGGTTGACGATGTCGAACCAGCGCGTCAGGTCGGGCTCCTTGTCGGTGGGCAGCTTGAAGTGCTTGCACACCTGGGTGTCGAGGCCCTCGTCGTGATAGGAGATCGGCACGTGGTAGATGGTGTCCACGTCCATGGCCGGGATCACCGCTTCCTCGCGCACGTTGCAGAACAGCGCGATCTTGCGCCGGTCGGACTGCGGCAGCGGCCGGTCGATGCGGCACATCAGGATGTCGGGCTGGATGCCGAGGCCCAGCAGTTCCTTCACCGAATGCTGCGTCGGCTTGGTCTTGAGCTCGCCGGCGGCCGAGATGAACGGCACCAGGGTCAGGTGCATGAACAGAGTGCGTTCTTCGCCGAGTTCATTGCCCAGCTGGCGGATGGCTTCCAGGAACGGCAGGCTCTCGATGTCGCCGACCGTGCCGCCGATCTCGCACAGGATGAAGTCCTCGTCGGTGATGTCCGAGGTGATGAATTCCTTGATGGCGTCGGTGACGTGCGGAATCACCTGCACCGTGCCGCCGAGGTAGTCGCCGCGCCGCTCCTTGGCGATGACGTTGGAGTAGATGCGGCCGGTGGTGACGCTGTCCGAACCGCGCGAGGATACGCCGGTGAAGCGCTCGTAGTGGCCCAGGTCCAGGTCGGTCTCGGCGCCGTCGTCGGTGACATAGACCTCGCCGTGCTGGTACGGGCTCATGGTGCCCGGATCGACGTTGAGATACGGGTCGAGCTTGCGCAGGCGCACGCGATAGCCGCGCGCCTGCAGCAGCGCACCGAGCGATGCGGAGCAAAGGCCTTTGCCGAGTGAGGAAACCACGCCGCCGGTGATAAAAATAAAACGCGTCATGGGTGCTCAATGTATCTCATGAAATGGCGGCGGCAAGCGCGGGCACGGCAAACATCCGCGTGCGCGGAAAAATTTCTGTGGAAAAGTTGAGAGGCGACGCTGGCGGCGGTGGCGGGAGGGTTTTCCATCCGCCACCGGAAGGCCATCAGTTCTTCGGCACCGTCGGCACCGCCGGTGCCGCGGGCGCGGCCTCGGGGGCGGTTTCCGCCGGAGCCGTGGCGGCCGGGGTCGCGACTTCATCCACCCGGGGGGCGCGGCCCGCGGCGGTGGCCGGGTTGGAATTCAGCAGCGAGGGCGCCGGGCCGACGTTCTTGGCGATCACGGCGAGGCCCAGGCTGGTGGCGAAGAAGCCGATGCCCAGGATGGTGGTGGCGCGGGAAAGCGGGTTCGGACGCGCGCGGGGCTGCATCATCGCCGTCACCGAGGACACCGAGAACCCGCCGCCGGCGGCGTTGCCTTCGCTCTTCTGAAGCAGAATGAGCGCGATCAGGCCGACCGCGACCATGATGTGGATGACGATGAGGACCGTGAGCATAGGACGTCCGGAATTCCAAAAGCCTTGAAGCCGGGGGTCTTGTAGTCTCCCGCCGGGGCCAAGGCCAGGGGTTTTTGGCGAAAAAGCCGGTATTGCAAGCTCATATGGGGTGAGAACCCCCTAGGGGCAAGCGGTTACGATCCTCCAGAAATCCTCCGCGTCCAGGCTGGCGCCCCCTACCAGGGCGCCGCTCACCCCCCGGCAGGCGAGGATGGCGGCCGCGTTGCTGCCCTTGACCGACCCGCCATAGAGAATGGCGAGGCCCGCCGAGGCACGCCCAGCTTCGGCGAACAGGGCCTGGATCTGGGCGTGGACCGGCTCGATATCCGCTATGGTGGCGGTCTTGCCGGTGCCGATGGCCCAGACCGGTTCGTAAGCGATCACGCAGGTGGCTACGGTGGCGGTTTCGGGAACCGAACCCCTCATTTGCCGGGCGATCACCGCGCCGGTTTCCCCCCGTTCGCGCTCGGCATCGGTTTCCCCCACGCAGATGATGGGAGTCAGTCCGGCGCGCAGAGCCGCCGCAGCCTTCCTTTGGACCAGGGCGTCGGTTTCCCCATGATCGGCGCGGCGTTCGGAATGACCGACGATGGCATAGCGGCAGCCGATCTCTTTAAGGAGCGTGGCGCTGACGTCGCCGGTATGGGCGCCCTTTTCCGCGAAGTGGCAATCCTGTGCTCCAAGCACGATGGGCGTGCCTTTGAGGGCCGCCGCGACCTCGGCGAGCAGTGGCGCCGGCGGGCACAAGGCAACGGTGGCTTTGGGGGCATGGGCGGCCTTGGCTTTGAGCGCGGCGGTGATCTCGCGCGCGAAGGCGATGGACCCATTCATCTTCCAGTTGCCGGCGATCAGATATCCCATGCGGAGCCCCCTTTGCCTCGCTTTCCAAGCCGCTCTAGCTAGCCTGCTTTCCCGCTCGCCGCAATCGACAAACCCCTAGCTAACCCTCGGTAAAGGCGTCAAAAACCTGTGACAAGGCCGCGCTTGCCGCCCCCTTGCGCCACACCTATTATGCGCCCCATTCAAAATCCCTGGCCCCGGGCGGCGGTCGTCCGCCCCCGCGCCCTTTCTCCTGCCTGAAGTGTTGCCATGATCGAATATTTCCGCGGTTTGATTAAAGACAGCATCATCCTCAAGATCTTCCTGGGGTTGCTGACGCTGTCCTTCGGCATCTGGGGCGTGGGCGACTTCATCGGCGCCGGCGGCCTCGATCCCTCGATCGCGCTCAAGATCGGCAAGACCGAAATCCGCACCGACGAATTCCAGCGCCGCTACACCTCGGAGCTGGAGCGCTTCAAGCAGTCCATGGGCGCCACGGCGACCACCGAGGAATCCTTCCGCCGTGCCATCGTTCAGGCGTTGATCCAGGACCTGACCCGCACCGCCACCATCGACGCGGCCGGCCGCGCCATGGACGTGGTGATCCCGCGCGACACCCTGTTCGAACTGATCCGCGACGAAAAGGCCTTCGCCGACCCCACCAGCGGCCAGTTCAGCCAGATGCAGTTCGCCCAGGTGCTGGCCCAGTCCAACCTGACCGAGCGCGGTTTCGTCGACATGTTCGAACAGGATCTGCGCAGCCAGCGCATGATCCGCCCGATCGCCGCCAACGCCGGCGCGCCCAAGAGCCTGGTCGACGCGATTTTCGCTTACCGCAATGAAACCCGCGTCGCCGACACGCTGCTGGTGACCGCCGCGACCCTGCCGCTCGCCAAGACCCCGACCGACGACGACATCAAAAAGGTCTACGACGCGAATATCTCCACCTTCACCGCGCCGGAATACCGCAAGGTGTCGGCGGTGGTGCTGACCGCCAAGGGCATGGTGAAGCCGGAAGACATCACCGAGGCCGACCTCAAGGCGTACTACGACCAGAACAACGCCCGCTACAAGACGCCCGCCAAGCGCCATGTGGTGCAGGTCGCGTTCGACAGCGAGGAAAAGGCCGCCGCCGCCAAGGCCGAAGCCAAGCCGGGTGAATCCCTCGCCGCCCTCGCCGCCCGCCTCAAGGCCGATGTCGTGGACATGGGCGACCTGGGCCAGGACTCGCCGCTCGCCAAGACCATCGCCGTGGTGTTCGTGCTGCCGGCGAACGAAATCAGCCCGCCGGTGCAGACCGACCTCGGCTGGCACTTGTTCGAAGTCACCTCGCTCACGCCGGAAGTGGTCAAGAGCTTTGACGAAGTGAAGGACCAGGTGCGTACCGCGGTCGCCGCCGACAAGGGGACGACCGCCATGTATGACGCCTCGGTCCAGCTGGAGGACCAGGTCGCGGCCGGGGCTTCCATGGAAGAAGCCGCCAAGCTCACCAACGGCGCGTTCTACAATTTCGAGATGGACCGCGACGGCAACACGCCGTTCGGGGCGAGCATCGCCAATATCCCCGACCGCCAGGCGTTCATCCGTACGGCGTTCTCGCTTCAGGCCGGAGCCGATAGCGGCCTCAAGGAAACCGCCGGCCGCGACGGCTATTATGTGCTGAAGGTCGACGGCATCACGCCGCCCAAGCCCAAGCCCCTCGCCGACGTCAAGGCGCAGGCGACGGTGATGTGGGAGAAAGAGGAACGCACCCGGATGGCCAAGGAGATCGCCGACAAAGCCGCGGCGTCGATCTCCCCCTCCACCGCTTTCTCGGCCCTGGAGGCCGCGGACAAGCGCCTGTCCTATTCCCAGCTTGGCCCGGTGACGCGCTTCGGCGAGAGCCCGGCGCAGGGCGCGCCCGTGGACCCCCGCCGGGTGAGCCCGGAACTGCTCGAGCCCCTGTTCAAGGCCAAGGTCGGCGACGTCGTTACCGCCCCGGTGGTCGACGGCTTCGTGATCGCGCGCGTGAAGGAGATCCGCCCCGCGCAGCCCAACGTGGCCGAGAGCGGCTACAGCCAGCTCGCGGAGTCCATCAAGGCCGCCATCGGCAACGACCTGATGGAAGAGATGAGCAAGGCCTTCGGCAAGCGCTATCCCCTGGAGATCAACAACACGATGATCGACGACCTCGTTTCCCGGCAGCGCTAAAAGCACAAACACCTAAAGCACAAACACTCAAAACACGCCTATGGACGTATTCCCGGCGCGCGCGGATTTCATCGCGGCCTATACCGGCGGCGCGGCCCAGGTGCTGTGGACCGCGCTCGCGGGCGATATCGACACGCCGGTCTCGGTGATGCTCAAGCTTGGCCAGGAGCGCAGCTATTCCGCGCTGCTGGAGTCGGTCGAGGGCGGCGCCACGCGCGGCCGCTATTCCTTCATCGCCATCGACCCCGACCTGGTGTGGCGCTGCAAGGGCCAGGGCGCCGAGATCGCCCGCGACGTCGCGGCGGGCCAGCCGCCGGCCTTCACGCCCGACGACAAGAGCACGCTGGCCTCCTTGCGCGCCCTGATGGAAGCGTCGCGCATCGCCCTGCCCGATCACCTGCCGCCGATGGCGGCGGGCCTGATCGGCTACATGGGTTACGACACCATCCGCCTGGTGGAAAATATCCCCGACAAGAACCCCGACACCATTGGAATTCCCGACGGCGTGTTCATGCGCCCGCGCGTGACCGTGATCTTCGACAACCTGAAGGACACGATGATCGTCGTGACGCCGGTCTATCCGCGCCCCGGCTTCACGGCGGAGGCGGCCTACGCCGAAGCCAAGTTCCGCCTCGAAGGCGTGGTGACGAAACTGGCCAAGGCGGTGCCGGCCCAGGTTCCCGCCACCAGCGCGCGTTTCGAGGAGCCGGTCTCAAATATCGGCCGCGACGGCTATCACACGATGGTCACGAAGGCGAAGGAGTACATCCGCGCCGGGGACATCTTCCAGGTAGTGCCGTCGCAGCGCTTCCGGATTCCGTTCAGTTTGCCGGCGTTCTCGTTCTACCGGTCGCTCCGGCGCCTCAATCCGGCGCCGTTCCTGTTCTGCCTCAACTTCGACGGCTTCTCCTTCGTCGGCTCCAGCCCCGAGATCCTGGTGCGCCTGCGCGACGGCAAGGTCACCATCCGCCCGATCGCCGGCACGCGCAAGCGCGGCGCCACCAAGGCCGAGGACGACGCCCTGGCGAAGGATCTGCTCGCCGACCCCAAGGAAATCGCCGAACACCTGATGCTGCTCGACCTGGGCCGCAACGACGTGGGCCGCGTCTGCAAGCCCGGCAGCGTGAAGGTCACCGAGCAGATGACCATCGAGTACTACAGCCACGTCATGCACATCGTTTCCAACGTCGAGGGCGAGATCGACAGCGCCTATGACGCCATGGATGCGCTCATGGCCGGGTTCCCGGCCGGCACGGTCTCGGGCGCGCCCAAGATCCGCGCGATGGAAATCATCGACGAACTGGAGTCCGAGCGTCGCGGATTCTACGGCGGCGCCATCGGCTATCTTTCGGCCAACGGCGATATGGACACCTGCATCGCCTTGCGCACCGCCGTGGTGAAGGACGGTCAGATCCACATCCAGGCTGGCGGCGGCGTGGTGGCCGACAGCGATCCCGAAGCCGAGTTCCAGGAAAGCAACAACAAGGCGAAAGCCCTGATCCGCGCCGCCGAGGACGCTATCAGGTATTTCGCCGGCGGGAATAACTGACTCACGCCGGCGTGACTGGATTACATCCCTGCCACCTCTCCCGGCGCGCGCAGGATTGCCGAAAGGCGGGCGTCTCTTTGTCTGAGGCTGCGGTTCAGCAGCCGACACCAAGGAGACATAGAATGACCACTCAACCGCTACTGCCGTTCCAGACCAGCCGCAGGAATCGCCTGTTCACGGGCGTCGTCATCGCCGTGGCCGGGATCGCCACCGCCGGGATCGCCGCAACCTTGCAGCCGGCAAAAGCGGCGCTCGAACCCGCCACGTTTGAACCAGAGGGCACGCTCCTGCTGCCGCCGGCGATTGTGGTCGCCTCCGCCGATCCCGCGGCGGACCCGAATACAAGCGGGCCGCGCGGCTTCCGCGGTCCGGATCGCGACAAGGCGGCCGAACAGCAACCCCAACGCCCGCAGATCGACAAGAAACTCACCGCCGACCAGGTGAAGGACATCGTCGAAGGCCGCCTCGCCATGAGCGGCAACCCCAACCTCAAAGTCGGCAAGGTCGCCGCCAAGGGCGACGGCGTGATGGCGGTGGACGTCACCACCAAGACCGGCGCGCTGGTCGAGACCCAGGAAATCTCCACCAGGACCGGCCTGCCCGCGCACCGCGAAGGCCGCCTGGGTGAAATGCGCCAGCGCTTCCGTGGCGGCGAACACGCCGGGTCTCATGGGGGCCCGCGCATGATGACCCAGCGCGGCGGACCGGGCATGGATCGGGGTGAGAAACGCGGTTCAAATGGTAAGGATTTGGCGCTGACCACCGACCAGGCCAAGAAACTCGCGGAGGCCCACCTGATCATGCGCGGTAACCCGCACCTGAAAGTGGGCGCGGTCAAGGAGAAGGACGCGGATACCATCTCCGTGGACATCGTGGCCGCCGACAACTCGCTGGTCAGCCAGCAACTGATCGACCGCCACACCGGCCGGCCGCAGCGCCCCAGCCGCTCGTGACCATCGCTCCGATGCGAGCCCCCGCCGCGTGAAAGCGCGGCGGGTTTCTTTATGAGGGCGCCTTCTCGCTGCGGCGCTTGAGGATTTCGGTCGCCGGCACCAACTGCACGCCGGCTTCGGTCAGGCGCGGCAGCCATTCCTTCAGGGCGGCGATGGTGGCGTCGTGGGGATGGCCGATGGCGACCGCCGTGCCGCGATTTTTGGCGGTGGTCTTGGCGAGTTCCAATTGCACGCGGATCGCATCCGGCGTTTCCACGTTGTCGAGGAAGATGTCGCGGGTGATGAACGGCACGCCCAGCGCGCGCGCGGCGCCCGGTCCGGCGCTGTCGTTGATGGTGCGGGAATCGAGCCACATCAGGCCGCGCGATTTCAACTCCTCCATCACCACCGCCATGCGGTTGCGGTCGGCGGTGAATTTGCTGCCCATATGGTTGTTGATCCCGACATAACCGGACCAGTTGTCCAAATCGTCGGCGATGGTTTTGCGGATCGCGCCCTCGTCCATGCGGCTGAGCAGCGCGCCGCGCCCCGGGTTCTCCTTGGGGTTCACCGGTTCCATCGGCAGATGCGCCATGACCTCGTGGCCGCCGTCATGGGCCTGCTTGACCAACTCCGGCAGATTGTCGGCGTAGGTCATCAGCGAGACCGTGAGCGGGCCGCGCAGCGCGATCATCTGCAGCGCGCGTGGGCGGTCCAGGCCCATGTCGTCGATGACGATGGCCAGGGCCGGGCGCGCGGGATCGGCGGCGGCCGGCACCGCGAAGGCCGCGAGTGGGCGCTGGGCGGGATTTTCTTGGGGCTCGGGAACGGAAGACCAGGCCCGCCGCGCGTCCCCTTCCAGGATGCTGCCGCGATCGGTGGGGCTGGGGGTCATCACCACACGCGGCATCGGTACGTTACGCGCGGCATGGGTCGGAGGCGCGGCCGGTGCCGGCTTGGGCGGCGGCGCCGGACGGGTGGCGATGTCGAAAGCAATGCCGCTGACGACGCCGAACCCCACCAGGGCCACGCCCATGGCGATCAGGAACGGCGTGCGCACCAGCTTTTGTTTGGATTTCGCGCCCATGGCCGGTTTTGTAGACGCGGGGGTCTTAAAGGTCCATGAATTCCGGCGTGTATTTTAAAAACATCCCGCTGAAATCATTGAAAAATCACACTCCTGGCGCGCTTGACGCGCGCCCACCGCGCAGCCATCTTGCGGGCACGCTTATTAGGAATGCTGCCATGGCCGCCCCGCTCGCGCCGCGCTACCTGCTGATCGATAACTACGACTCCTTCACCTACAACCTGTGGCATTACCTGGGTGAGTTGGGCGCGGACGTCGCGGTCCACCGCAACGACAAGATCGCGGTGGACGAGGTTCTGGCCATGGCGCCCGCTGGCATCATCCTCTCGCCGGGCCCGTGCGACCCCGACCGGGCCGGCATCTGCCTGCCGTTGATCGCCGCGATCACCGAAAAAGCGGGGAGGAAAATCCCCATGTTCGGCGTCTGCCTGGGGCTGCAATCCATCGGCCAGGCGTTCGGCGGCAAGGTGGTGCGCGCGCCCCAGCCCATGCACGGCAAGGTCAGCGTCATCACCCATACCGGCCACGCCATGTTCGCCGGCGTCCCGCAGCGTTTCCACGCCACCCGCTATCACTCGCTGGTGGTGGACAAAGCCACGCTGCCCACCGACCTGGTCATCACCGCCGAGAGCGGCGACGGCCAGATCATGGGCCTCGCGCATAAGACCCACCCGATCACCAGCGTGCAGTTCCATCCCGAGAGCATCGCCTCGGATTTCGGCCACCGCATCCTCGGCAACTTCCTGCGTGCGACCGGGCTCGCCACAAACCCCGAGCCCGTGCTGCACCGGCCCGCTACTGCCATCGGCAGGCCTCAAACCGCGACCGCCGGGCAATGAGCGCACTCAGATCCTTCCTCGCCACGGCCGCCGACGGCGCCGCGCTCGACGAGAGCGCGGCCGAGGCGGCCTTCGACGCGATCATGTCGGGCCAGGCGGAGCCGGTGGAAAGCGCCGCTTTCCTCATGGCCCTCAAGGTGCGCGGTGAAACGCCGGCGGAACTGGTCGGCGCCGCGCGCGCGCTGCGCTCGCGCGTGCTCAAGGTCGAGGCGCCCGCCGACGCCATCGATACCGTGGGCACCGGCGGCGATCATTCGGGCACGTTCAATATCTCGACCGCCGCCGCGTTGGTGACGGCGGCCTGCGGCGTGCCGGTCGCCAAGCAC
This sequence comes from Rhodospirillaceae bacterium, assembly GCA_019694335.1. GTDB lineage: Bacteria > Pseudomonadota > Alphaproteobacteria > Rhodospirillales > Rhodospirillaceae > SHVO01. The sequence continues at coordinate 14,597 of JAIBCD010000018.1, forward strand.
GGCAACCGCGCCGCCACCTCCAAGTCCGGCGCGGCCGACGTATTGCAGGAACTGGGCGTCAATCTCGACGTGACGCCCGAGACCGTGTCCAGGGCGCTCAAGGAAGCGAATATCGGGTTCCTGTTCGCGCAGAAGCACCACAGCGCCTTCAAGAACGTCGCCGAGCTGCGCAAGCAGCTGGGCGTGCGCACGATCTTCAATCTGATCGGCCCCTTGTGCAATCCCGCGGGAGCGACGCGCCAGCTGGTTGGCGTGTTCGACCGCAAGTGGATGAAGCCCATGGCCGAGGCTTTCGCGCGCCTCGGCTCCCGGCACGTCTGGGTGGTGCACGGCAGCGATGGCCTCGACGAGATCACCACCACCGGCGTGACCTATGCCGTGGAAATGAAGGATGGCGTATTCCGTGAATTCGAAATCACGCCCGAGGATGCGGGCCTGAAGCGCGCGCCCTCCGAAGACCTCAAGGGCGGCGACGCCGCCGTCAACGCCGCCGCCCTGCGCACAATCCTGCATGGCCGCGGCGGGGCCTACCGCGATATCGCGGTCCTGAATAGCGCCGCGGCGCTGGTGATCGCGGGCAAGGCCACCGACCTCAAGGCCGGCGCCGAGATGGCCAGGAACGCCCTCACCAACGGCCATGCGGCGAAGACCCTGGCCGCCCTGGTCGCCATCACCAACGGGCAACAGTCATGAGCGCCCCAGAGGTGAAAGACATCCTCGCCAAAATCTGCGCCAGGAAGCGCGAGGCCGTCGCGAAGCGCAAAAAGGAGCGCTCCTTCGCCGAAGTCGAACGCCTCGCCCAGGCGGCGCCGCCCACGCGCGGTTTCGCCAAGGCGCTGTCGGCCAAGGCCGACAAAGGCCTCTACGCCTTGATCGCGGAGATCAAGAAGGCTTCACCGTCCGCGGGCCTGATCCGCCCGGACTTCGCGCCCGTGGCCCTCGCCCAGGCCTATCATCGCGGTGGCGCCGCCTGCCTGAGCGTGCTGACCGAGGAGGATTACTTCCAGGGCAGCGACGATTACCTCCAGCTCGCGCGCGAAGCGGTGCCTTTGCCCGTGATCCGCAAGGACTTCATGCTCGAGCCCTATCAGGTGGCCGAGGCCCGCGCCATCGGCGCCGATTGCATCTTACTCATCATGGCGGCGCTCACCGACGCCCTCGCTCAGGATCTTGAGTCCTACGCCATGTCCCTGGGCCTCGACGTGCTGGTGGAAGTGCATGACGAAGAGGAATTCGACCGCGCGCTGGCGTTGAGGTCGCCGCTGATCGGGGTCAACAACCGCAATCTCAAAACCTTGAAGACCGATCTCGCGGTTACCGAGCGCCTGTCGCACCGCTTGCCGAAGAACCGCGTGCTGGTGTCCGAGAGCGGCCTCAAGACCCCCATCGACCTCGCACGCATGGCCCGCTCTGGCGCGCGGCGGTTCCTGATCGGGGAGGCGCTGATGAAGGAACGCAACGTCGAGGCCGCCACCCGCGCGCTCCTTCTGCAGGAGGCAACCAGTGCCTAAGAAGAAACTCACCGACATCGGCCGGCTTACCCATATTGATTCTCGGGGCAACGCCGTGATGGTGGATGTGTCGGAAAAGCCCGCCACTGCGCGCCTCGCGGTCGCCAAGGGCAGCGTGTTCATGGCCGCCGACACGCTCAAGTTGATCGACAAGCGCAAGGTAAAAAAAGGCGACGTGCTGGCGGTGGCGCAACTGGCCGGCATCATGGCCGCCAAGCGCACGCCCGAGTTCATTCCGCTCTGTCATCCGGTGGCGCTGTCGTCGGTGAAGGTGGAGCTGGCCTGCGACAAGAAGCGCAGCGCCGTGCATATCACCGCCACATGCAAGGTCACCGGCCAGACCGGCGTGGAGATGGAAGCGCTCGCTGCCGTGTCCGCCGCCGCGCTCACGGTCTACGACATGTGCAAGGCCGCCGACCGCGCCATGAAGATCGGCGACATCCGCCTGGTCGAAAAATCCGGCGGCAAGTCCGGCCGGTTTATTCAGAAATAAGATGCCGCCGCTCCTTCCCATCGCCGACGCGCGCCGCCTGATCATCCAGGCGCTGGCGCCGGTGGGCGTGGAGGATGTGCCGCTGGCCGACGCGCTGGGCCGCACTTTGCGCGCCGACGCGGTGGCAAGAGTCTCGCATCCGCCGGCCGATGTCTCCGCCATGGATGGGTACGCGTTGCGCGCGGGCGATGTGACCGCCATCGGCGGCACCGTGACGACCGTGGGCGAGTCCGCTGCGGGCAATCCGTGGACCGGCACGGTCGGGCCTGGCCAGGCCGTGAGGATCTTCACCGGGGCGCATATGCCCGCCGGCGCCGACGCGGTGGTGCTGCAGGAAGACACCACCGTTGCCGGCAAGGCCGTCACCATCACCGCGGTCCCCATCAAGGGCCGGCACATCCGCCGCGCCGGCCAGGATTTCGCGGTGGGCGATGTGGGGCTGAAGAGCCCGCGCCGCCTGACCGTGCGCGATATCGGTTTCCTCGCCGCCATGAACTTGCCCCGGGTTCCGGCCGCGCGCCGGCCGCGTATCGGCGTGCTGTCCACGGGTGACGAGATCGTGGCTCCCGGCGATCCGGTGGGGCCGGCGCAGATCGTTTCCGCCAACGGCCCGGGCTTGGCAGCCTTCATCCGCCATCACGGCGGCGAAGCGATGTCCTTGGGGATCGTGCGCGACGACATGGCCGCCTTGCGTGCCGCCATCGCCGGCGCCGGGCCGCTGGATCTCCTGGTCACCAGCGGCGGGGTCTCGGTCGGCGACCACGATCTCATGGGGCAGTTGATGGGCCCAACTTCTGGAAGCGGGGCCGAGCTCGCCTTCCACAAGATCGCCATGCGGCCGGGCAAGCCCCTGCTGTTCGGCCGGGTCGGCGCTCTGCCCATCCTCGGCCTGCCGGGCAATCCGGTCTCGGCCATGATCTGCGCCACCCTGTTCCTGGGACCGGCCATCGCCCGCCTGACCGGTCTGTCCGGCGAAGCGCCCCGGACCGTGACAGCGGTGTTGGGGGCGGACATGCCCGCCAATGACGGCCGCGAGGACCATGTTCGCGCCACCCTGGCCGCCCCGGATCCGGCGGGCGCCCCAGGTACCGCCGTGGCGACACCCTTCCCCAAACAGGACAGCGGCATGGTCTCGGCCCTGGCCCGTGCCGACGCCCTCATCGTCCGTCCACCCCATGCGCCGGCCGCCAAGGCCGGGGACATTTGCCGGGTATTGCCGTTCGATTTCTGAAAATTCCGCGCGTCCTTTCAGAGGCCGCTGGCGAAGGGCGAAAACGTGACAGCCCCCAACCTTTGCGCCTGAAATCCTTGACCATCGGTAAGAACCAAAGTAGAACATTAAGAGTTTCTGGTTTTGTTCTCAAAATCGGCACTCAAATTTTGGTTCGAATTCAGGTTCGGTCTTAGCGCCATCGGGAGGCTCCAAAGTGCTCACCAAGAAGCAACATCAGCTCCTTCTGTTCATCCGTGACCGCATGGCGCGGGATGGGGTCGCCCCCTCCTTCGACGAGATGAAAGAGGCCCTGGACCTCCAGTCCAAGTCCGGCATCCACCGCCTGATCATGGCGCTCGAGGAACGGGGCTTCCTGCGCCGCCTGCCCCACCGGGCCCGCGCCCTGGAAGTCATCAAGCTCCCCGACAACGCCCCCGTTTCGATTTCGGGTGGGCGCCCGGTCCCCGACCGCGCCGCCTTCACGCCCAATGTCATCACCGGCAACTTCTCGGGTGCGATGCCCGGGGCCTCGGTGAAAGCCAGCCAGGCGTCGGAGACCATCGACCTACCCCTCTACGGCAAGATCGCGGCGGGTACCCCCATCGAGGCCCTGCGCAACCCCACCGAACATGTGGGCGTGCCGGGCGGCATGCTGGGCAGCGGCGACCATTACGCCCTGACCATCGAGGGCGATTCCATGATCGACGCCGGCATCCACGAGGGCGACACCGTGATCATCAAGCGCTGCGACGCCGCCGATAACGGCGCCATCGTCGTGGCCCTGGTGGACAACGAGGAAGCCACCCTGAAGCGCCTGCGCCGCAAGGGCGACACCATCGCGCTGGAGCCCGCCAACAAGGCCTACGAGACGAGAATCTTCGGCCCCGACCGCGTGCGCGTCCAGGGCAAGCTGGTCGGTCTGATGCGGCGGTACTAGGCCGGAGGCGGACATGGCGGCCGCGAGCGCGATACTGGCGATTGAGCGCGCGGCCCTGGACCGGTGGGGCAAGGGCGACCCGGGCGGTTACCTCGAGGCCTCCGCCGCCGACGTTACCTATTTCGATCCGTTCACCGAACGCCGGGTTGACGGCCTCAAGGCCCTCGGCGCCTGGTACGCTTCGTTCCGCGGCAAGATCAAGATCGACAACGACCAGATCGTCGACCCCTATGTGCAGCGCGCGGGCGAGATCGCGGTGCTGACCTTTCAATACATCGGTAAAGGCAGCGACGGCGCCATGCGCTGGAACTGCACCGAGGTCTACCGCCAGTCCGGCGAGACCTGGAAAATCATCCACACACATTGGTCCCTGGCGCACGATCCGGCCAAGGACGCAGGGTAGCGGTTCCCTCGCCGCGCGCGCGGCGCTAGGTTCACCGCATGCCGACCGATCCCGTCCCCGCCCTGCTTGCGCTGATCAAGGACCGCCCCGACCCGCGCGCGGTGTCGAACTGGATCGTCGCCTACCTCGGCAAGCGCGACGCCAAGGAGCGCAAGAAGGCGCTCGCGTTCCTGCAAAAGGAATTCGAGGCCCGCAAACCAGCCGACCCGCGTGGCGCCGGCATGGTGCTGGGGATCGTCGCGAAGCTGATGACCGGGTGAACCGCCGCTACCGGCAGACGCGCTGGAATTCGTAGCGATGAGTCGCCGGGTTCAGCACTTGCTCCATCCGGCATTCGTTCGTGCCGATCGGCGGAATGCGCGGCGGCGTGATCGGCGTTACCGCGGGCGGAGCTATCGGACATACCTGAGGTGCGCAAATCGGCGGAATCTCGATTGTGCTCGAGCACAGCGCCTTGACGCTGCCGTTGACGCAGGCGCACTGGCACGATGCCTGCGCCGGCCCCGCCACGGCTGAGATTATGGACGCAGCGGCAATCAGTAAAATTCCACGCATGTTCGCCCTCCTTTATTTGCCCTTCTTCAGTCCCGCGGCGTACTGCTCGGCCTTCTCCATCACGCGCAGCAGGTTTCCGCCCCAGATCTTGCCGATCTGTTCCTCGGTGTAGCCGCGCTTGACCAGTTCCACGGTCACGTTGATGGCCTCGCCCGAGTTGTTGAAGCCGTCGATGCCGCCACCGCCGTTGAAGTCCGACGAAACGCCGACATTGTCGATGCTCATGTGTTTGACGGCATAGTCGATGTGATCGACGTAGTTGGCGACATTCGCCCTGGGCCACTTCTTGTCGATCTCGGCCATCCTGGCATCGTAGGCCTTGAGGGTTTCCGGCGGCAACTTGTCCATGTCGCCTGGGCGGATGTTCATCTCCTTGCGCAGCGCCGCGATGGCCGCGGTCTTTTCCGCCGGGACAGCCTTCACATAGCTGTCGAACGCCACCAGTTGCACGACGCTGCCGGTACGCTTGAACGCCGCGAGCGCCTCATCCGACAGGTTGCGCGGGTGATCGGACACCCCCTTCACGCCAGAGTGGCTGGCGATGATCGGCGTGGCCGAAAGCGCCAGCGCGTCCATGGTCGCCTTATGCGACGAATGCGAGATGTCCACCATGATGCCCAGCGCGTTCAGGCGCTTCACCACCTGTTTGCCGAGCGGCGACAGGCCGTGCCATTCCTCATCGGGCTCGCCCTTGGCCTTGTTGGGCTGAGCGGAGTCCGCGAGATCGTTGTGGCCGTTGTGCACCAGGCCGAAATAACGCCCGCCGTAATCGTGGAACTGGTCGAGCAGCCGGATGTCCTTGCCCATGGAGTAGCCGTTCTCCATGCCGATGATGGCGATCTTCTTGCCCGCGGCCTTGATGCGGCGCACGTCGGCGGCCGTCAGCGCCAGCTCGATCTTGTCCGGGTACAGCTGCTCGGTGAGTTTGTGGATCGCGGAGAATTTCTGGAACGCCTCGGACAGCGCCTTCGCATATCCAACCGTGTTGCGCTCGCCCTGCCCCATATAGACGATGAAGAACGGCGCGTCGTAACCGCCGCTGATCATGGTCGGCAGATGCACCTGCTGCCCGCGCACGCCGGGCTTCATCATGTCGTAGGCGTCGGTCGAGAAATCGAACGGGATGTCGACATGGGTATCGATGGAGATGATTTTGGCCTGGATCGCCTTGGCCTTGGCGAGCAAGGCGGCGTCCTGGGCGAAAGCAGAGGTGCTTAACAAGAGCGCGGCGCACAGGCCGGCGGCGAAACGGCGCAAATTCATCTGGTACCCCAACTGACCGTCCTCGGTTGTGCCGCCTAGCGTACTCCAGATATGCGCCGCGTCGAGTTCCGATATGCCGTTTTAACGCTTACGGAACAGCCATAGGCCGGCCAGCACCGTCAGGCCGATGGTCGCGGACAGGTGAACGATGGGCGCGGCGCCGTCGGTGCGGATGACCGGAATCATCGCGCCCAGGAACAGCGCCATCAAAATCAGGGCCTTGAAGAACGTCCACCGGGTCGGCGCGGTTTGCGGGCCGGAGGCGAAGGCTCCGCCCGGCGTCCGGCGCTGCCGTACTTTCCACAAGATCGCCATCACGGCGATGACCGCCGCCACGATCCCCAGATGCGAGAGACTCGCTATGCCCATGTCCTAGAGTGCTCCGTTCATTGGCCGTGATCGCCCTCGGCGGCGCCGTGGGCCCGGCTCCACACGCGCATCCCATCGGACTGCAAGACCGTGTGTACCATGAGCCCGTCCGGGTTCAGCCATAGCGCATGGGCGCCCGCTTGTCTCAGCACGCTCGCGTCAACCACCAGGCCTTGAGCGCAATCGATCTCCAGAGCGGTGACGATTGCGTCCGATTGTCCGCACAGGCCGGCGATCTTCTCGGGCGTGGTGGCGATCAGCACACGCTTGCCGTTGCGGGTGAACAGGCAGCCGCCGGCGTCGCATTCCAGGTCGAGCGCGTCGCTGCCGATGGTGAGCGCGCCGTGCAGCGCGCGCGGCCAGGGGTGGTCCGACAGGCCGTAGCGCTCGCGCCAGACCTCGCGCACGAAGCGTCCGGCGCGGCTGGGACGGATGGCGAGGTGGCCATCGGCGTCGCTCACCGCCACCACGCGGCCGGTGTCGTCCACCAGCAGGTCGGGCGGCGGTGTGAGGAACGGCTGGATCAGCGCCATCGCCACCGGCGCTAGGCCGAGCCAGCGCAACCGGCCGCGCCACAGGCATAGGAACACCAATCCGGCAGCCGCGCACACCATGGCGCTCGCGCTCATGGGGGGGATATGCACCTGCGCGCCCGGCCAATCGGCCACGCGGCGCGCGAGGCTGTCGAGCAGCGCGACTCCCTCGCCCATCACCCGCACCGCCCAGGCGTCGAGGCCGAACGGCATCAGCAGCAACGCGATCACCGCCGCCGGCATGATCCAGAACGAGGTCAGCGGCGCCGCGACTAGGTTGGTGATCACGGAATATGTGGGCAGCCGGTTGAAGTGATAGGCCGCGAAGATCGCCGTGGCGCCGCCGGCGACGAAGTCCGCCACCACCAGGCCGAACACGTAGAACGCGATGGCGCGCGGAATATCCAGGCTGCCGTCGATCCGGCGCAGGTTGGTCTTGGACCAGCTTTGCTCATAGACCGCGACCAGCGCCAGCACCGCCAGGAACGACATCTGGAAACTCGCGCCGAAGATCGCGTCGGGGTACAGCGCCATCAGCAGGAGCGCCGCCCAGCCGACGTTGCGCAACGAGACCGCCTGACGGTCCACCAGGATCGCCGCCAGCACGATGCCCACCATCAGGAACGAACGGATGGCGGGCACGCTCATGCCGGAGATCACAAGATAGAAGCCCGTGGCCGCGAGCGCGGTCCAGGCGGCGGCTTTCTTGGTGTCGATCCTGAGGGCGATGGCGGGAGTGAGCGCGAAGCCACGCCGCACCACAAAGAAGATGATCGCGGCGAGCAGGCTCAAATGCACGCCCGAGACCGAGAGGATGTGGGCGATGCCGGAAACGCGGTACGCCTCCTGCAACGGCTGCGGGATGGCGCTCTGTTCGCCGTTGATCAACGCGGCGGCGACGGTGCCGTCCTCGCCCGGCACCAGGGCCGCGATCCGGTCGCCGATTTTACGGCGCAGGGATTCCGTCCAGGCGTGAGCGCGCGCAGTCCATGGCGTGGGATCGCCGGATGCCACCTGATACCAGCGGCCAACCGCGAAGCCGCTGGCACCGACCCCCTGAAAATACAAAAAGCGTTGAAACTGGAACGTATCCGGCGCCACCGGGCGGCCCACCGGCCCGACCATGGCGCGCACGCCCATGCGGCTGCCCACGCGCGGCAGGCCATGGGACGCGGGCAGCGTGATGCGGATCGCGGCCGGCGTGCCGGCCGCGGCCACGCCCGGCAAAATCACGTCGGCCAGCACGACGTGGTTTCCTTCCGGGCGTTTGTCGGCCTCCACCACCCGGCCGCGCAATTGGAACGGTCCGACCTCGCGATCCAGGAGCGGCGCCCGCACCACCCAGGTGCGGAGTTCGGCGGCACCGTGACCCAGGCCGAACATGATGACCGCGAGGGCAATGCCCGCGAGCGCGCGCCGCCTTAGAGCGAGACCGGCCACGCCCAAGGCCGCGATCCCGAGGCCGGTTCCCGCCGGCGGGTCGAAGGACCAAGCGAAGAACGCGGTGATCCCGGCGGCGAAAGCCACCACCAGCCACAGGAAAGCACGGCCGGCCTGGGCGGCGATTTCGGTTTGCACTTGAATAACAAAGCGGACCAGCGCCGCGCCCGGATTTACCCCCGGCGGAACCCCGATATCTCCGGCAATGCCGCCCAGGCGCTGGCTCATTGGCGGGCCCAATCCCCTGCCTGTACCCCTGCCGGCGGAAGGCCGGCATTCTAAAGAAGCGCACACTTGGCGCGCGACGAAGATATGCTAAACCAGCCCCGTCTTTTACCGGAAAAGCCGTCTTCCATGACCGTCGTTACCCGCTTCGCGCCCTCGCCCACGGGCTTCCTGCATATCGGCGGCGCCCGCACAGCGCTGTTCAACTGGCTGTACGCCAAGCATACCGGCGGCAAGTACCTGTTGCGCATCGAGGACACCGACCGGGCGCGGTCCACCCAGCCGGCCATCGACGCCATCATCGACGGTCTCACGTGGATGGGCCTGCAATGGGACGGCGACGTGGTGTTCCAGTTCGCGCGCGCCGACCGCCACCGCGCGGCGGTCGAGAAGCTGCTGGCCAGCGGCAACGCCTATCGCTGCTACGCCTCGCCGGAAGAACTCACCGCCATGCGCGAGGAGCAGAAGGCCAAGGGCCTGTCGATCCGCTACGACGGCCGCTGGCGCGACCGCGATCCGTCCGAGGCGCCGGCCGGCGTGAAGCCCGCCATCCGCCTGCGCGCGCCGACCGAAGGCGAGACCGTCATCAACGACCTGGTGCAAGGCACCGTCACCGTCGCCAATGCGCAGCTCGACGACATGGTGCTTTTGCGCGGCGATGGCACGCCCACCTATATGCTGTCGGTGGTGGTGGACGATATCGACATGAACGTCACTCATGTCATCCGCGGCGACGACCATCTCAACAATGCGTTCCGCCAATTGCAGCTGATCCGCGCGCTCGGCGCGCCGGAGCCCACTTATGCCCACGTGCCGCTGATTCATGGCCAGGACGGCGCCAAGCTCTCCAAACGCCACGGGGCGCTCGGGGTCGAGGCCTACCGCGACATGGGGTTCCTGCCGGAAGCCATGCGCAACTATCTCCTGCGCCTGGGCTGGGGCCATGGAGACGAAGAAATCATTCCGGACGCGAAGGCCGTGGAGTGGTTCGACATCAAGGATGTCGGCCGGGCGCCGTCGCGCTTCGACATGGACAAGCTCAGCCACCTCAACGCCTACTATCTGAAGGAAACCGACGACCGCGCCCTGGTGGACAAGATCGTGCCCGATCTGGAGTCCAAGGCAGGCCCGGTTTCCGACGCGGCGCGCCTGCGCCTGACGCGCGGCATGCACGGCCTGAAACAGCGGGCCAAGACCCTCAAGGATCTGGCCGAGGGGGCTGCTTTTTACGTGGCCGCCCGGCCCCTGACCTTGGATGACAAGGCCAAAGCCGCCCCGGGCGATGGCGGCAAGGAGAACCTGGCCAAGATCCTGCCCCATCTGGAAAGCGCCACGGTCTGGTCGGCGGAGCACCTGGAGAATTGGGCCAAGGCCCATGCCGAGACCCATGGCCTGAAGCTCGGCAAGCTCCTGCCCCCGATCCGGGCGGCGGTTTGCGGCACCTTGACCTCGCCGGCCATTTTCGAGGTTCTGGAAGCCTTGGGAAAAGACGAAAGCCTGGCCCGAATCAGGGATGTAACGGGCGCTTAGGCGCCCCCGCCAGGGACTTGGCAGCCAAGCGCATCGTCATTGATTTAAAAGCATTTTCCGCGCTATAAGCAGTGCAGCAAAGGTCGCTGAAAAACGCGCCCGGCAAACAGGATAAGGGGTCCACATCATGGCTAAAACTTTCACAGTCACCGACGATTCAAACGGCAATAGCTGGAAGCTGCCGGTGCTGTCCGGAACCATGGGCCCGGACGTGGTGGACATCCGAAAGTTTTATGCCGATACCGATAAGTTCACCTACGACCCCGGCTTCACCTCGACCGGCTCGTGTGAATCCAAGATCACCTTCATCGACGGCGACAAGGGCGTGCTGCTGCACCGCGGCTACCCCATCGAGCAGTTGGCCGAGACCTGCAACTTCGAGGAAGTCGCCTACCTGATGCTCAATGGCGAGTTGCCCAACGCCAAGGAGAAGGACCAGTTCCAGCACGACATCACCTATCACACGATGCTGCACGAACAGTTCCATAACTTCTATTCGGGCTTCCGCCGCGACGGCCATCCGATGGCGATCATGTGCGGCGTCGTGGGCGCGTTGTCGGCGTTCTATCACGACAGCCTGGACATCACGAACCCCGAGCACCGCCGCATCTCGTCCTACCGGCTGATCGCCAAGATGCCGACCATCGCCGCCTGGGCTTACAAGTATTCGCTCGGCCAGCCGTTCATCTACCCGCGCAACGACTTGGGCTATGCCGAGAACTTCCTCTACATGATGTTCGCGACGCCCTGCGAGGAATACAAGGTCAGCCCGATCCTCGCCAAAGCCATGGACCGCATCCTGATTCTGCATGCGGACCACGAACAGAACGCCTCGACCTCGACCGTGCGCCTCGCCGGATCGTCGGGCGCCAATCCGTTCGCCTGCATCGCGGCCGGCATCGCCTCGCTGTGGGGCCCCGCGCACGGCGGCGCCAACGAAGCGGTGCTCACCATGCTCCGCGAGATCGGCGACAAGAAGCGCATCCCCGAGTTCATCAAGCGCGCCAAGGACAAGAACGACAACTTCCGCCTGATGGGTTTCGGCCACCGGGTCTACAAGAACTACGACCCGCGCGCGAAGATCATGTCGCAGACCTGCAAGGAAGTGCTCAAGGAACTCAAGATCAAGGACAATCCGCTGCTCGACATCGCCATCGAACTGGAGCGCATCGCCCTCGAGGACGATTACTTCATCGAAAAGAAGCTGTACCCGAACGTCGACTTCTATTCGGGCATCATCTTCCAGGCCATGGGCATCCCGGTGTCGATGTTCACCGCGCTGTTCGCGCTGGCCCGCACCACCGGCTGGATCAGCCAGTGGCGCGAAATGATCGAGGATCCGCAGCAGAAGATCGGCCGTCCGCGCCAGCTTTACACCGGCGCGACCACCCGCAAGGTGGTGCCGCTCGCGAAGCGGAAATAATCGGAAAAGGCCGGAGCCCAAAGCTCCGGCCTTTTGCTCGTTGGGTATCGGATGATCAGCAGCGTCCTAGAGATCGCCAGTACCGGGATGATCGCCGCGGCCAGCGCGGTGGACATCCATGCCAACAATATCGCCAACGCCGCGACGGAGAGCTACGCCGCCCAGGCGGCGGTGTTCTCGCCCCTGGTCACCGGCGGCGTGGCGGTGTTCGCGCAGGAAACCGGGTCGGCGCCCAATCCTCTGGCCGACATGATGGGCATGATCGCCGCCGCCAACCAGTACAAGGCCGCCGCCAGCCTGGTGCCCACAGGCCTCGATCTGCAAGCGACGCTGCTGCAGACGGTTGCGTACCTTAGCTTTCGTTAGCGAACGTAGCGAGCTTACGAAAGCTCGGCCCCGGGCGCGCGAAGCGCGAACCGGGATTCGTGAGTTCAGCTCCTGGTCTTGATCAGTCCCAAGATCACCTCGGCGGCCTTGCGGCTGGGGCGTGTGCCTTCCGGTGTCAGCTTCGACAGCGCGGCGGCGAAGTCGGCCGCTTGCGCCGTGCGCCGCAACTCGTCGCGCATCAGGATGGCGATGTCGTCCGCCAGGATGTCGGGGCGGCATTTGCCCTGCAGGCGTTCCGGCACCGCCTCGTGGCCGACCAGAATGTTCACCAGGTTCACGTGCTTGAGCTTGGTGAGCATGCGGAAGGCGAACACCGAGAGCGCATTGGCCTTGTAAGCCACGATATGCGGCACGCCCGCGAGCGCGAGTTCCAGCGATACGGTTCCCGATGCCGCGATGGCGGCCTCGCAGGCGGCAAAGGCGTCGGGGCGGCCGCCGGGCTCCATCACCACCGTCACCGGTACGTCCCAGTCGCGCACGGCGGTATAGACCTCGTGCGCGACCGTATCCACGGTCGGCACGACCACATGCAGCGCGGGATGGCGGTGCTTGAGCAGCGCCACGGTCTGCTTGAAGACCGGCAGCAGGCGGTTGACCTCGCTCTTGCGGCTGCCCGGCAGGATGCCGACCACGCGCCTGTCGCCGGGGATGTTGTGGAATTTGCGGAATCTATAGCCGTCCCCCCGGCTCCAGCCGCTTTCGATCACCGGGTGGCCCACCCAGGTGGACGGCAGGCCGAAGCGGGTGAAGAACGGCGGCTCGAACGGCAGCAAGGTCAGAAGATGGTTGATCCAGCGCGCGAGCTGCTTGGCGCGGCCCGGGCGCCAGGCCCAGACCTGGGGCGCCACGTAACGCACACGCGGGATCGAAGATTTTTTCTTGGTCAGCCGCTCGTGGATGCGGCCGGTGAAGCCCCAGGAATCGATGGTCACGAGGATGTCGGGCTGGCGTGCCTCGATATCGGCGACGGTCTGCTTCACGCGCTTCAGCACCATGCGCGCCTTGGGCAGCACCTCGAACACGCCGAGCAGCGCGAGATCCTTGGTGTCGAACAGGCTTTCGAGGCCGGCGGCCTGCATGGTGGCGCCGCCGATTCCGGCGAATCGCACCTTGTCGCGGCAGGCGGTCTTGAGCGCCGCCATCAGGAGGCCGCCGATCTGGTCGCCGGAGGCCTCGCAGGCGATCAGGTAGATCAGGGGGCCGCCCTCTTGATCCTTGAGAATCCCGCTCATGCCGAGACGCCCACCACGAACAGCCCGGCGGCGTCGGCGGCCGCGGCCACTTCGGCGCGTCCCAGGACCAGGGTGTGGCCAGCCTCGACCGCGATCCCCTTCAGCCCGGCGCGGGCGGCGTTCTCGACCGTGGCGGGGCCGATCGTGGGCAGGTCGGCCCGGCGTTCCTGCTGCGGTTTCTTGGCTTTCACCAGCACGGCCCCGGGCTGGCCGTGGCGTGCGATCAGGGCGTCGGTGCCCTGGACGTCTTCCGTGCCCAGCACCGCGCCGGCCAGCACGATCACCGCCTGGCCCTTGCCGGCGGCGCCGAGGCTGCGGGCGGCATCCAATCCAATCGTGATATCGGCGAGCGCCCCGGCGTCCGGCGCGCGGGTACCCAGGCGTCCCGCGGGTGCCAGCAACTCGGACAGCACCTGGTCCGCGCCGACGACGCGGAATCCCTCGCGTTCGAACTCGGCGATCACCGCGGACAGCAAGGTGTCATCGCCCACGCCCGGCATCAGCCGCGCCGCGATGCGCGCGAGAATTTCCACGCCTTTGAGATCGGGTTTTATGTCCGACAGCGCCGGCCGGCGCAGGCCGCCGGCGAGCACTACATCCTTCACATCTGCGGCTTTGAGCAGATCGAACACCCTGCCCGCCTCGCCCATGTGAATCCAGTGATCCACCAGGGCCGGGTCGGCGAAGCCGGTGATGCCAAGAACGGTGAAGCCGCGCCCCTGCGCGCGGGCCGCCGCGACCAGAAGTCCTGGAAGTGCCCCGGCTCCGGCGATGATGCCGAGCGTCGGCGGCACCGCTACGACCCGTTGCCGTTGGCGGCGCCGGGCGTGCAGATGGGGCGGGAGGAATCCTCGCGGATGAAATTGATGATATCCATCACCCCGGCGTGCCCGGCGAACAGGTCCGAAACCTCGTTGAGGCGCTCGGCCATGGTGCCGCCGGGGGCGAACAGCAATCCGTAAGCGGTGCGCAGCGAACGAATATCCTCGCGCGAGAAGCCGCGGCGCTTGAGGCCGACCAGGTTGAGGCCGGTCAGTTTCGCGCGGTTGCCCATGGCGAGCGCGTACGGGATCACGTCCTTCTCCACGCCGGTGACGCCGCCGATCATGGCGTGCTTGCCGATGCGCACATACTGATGCACGCCCGAAAGCCCGCCGATGATGGCGTACGCGCCGACATGCACGTGACCGCCGAGCGCGACGCTGTTGATGAGGATGACATGGTCCTCGACCACGCAGTCATGGGCGACGTGGGAGCCGACCATGAAGAAGCAGTGATTGCCGACACGGGTTTCGCCGTGGCCCTGGACCGTGCCGACATGCATGGTCGCATGCTCGCGGATGATGTTGTGGTGCCCGATGATCAGTTTGGTGGGCTCGCCCTTGTATTTCAGATCCTGGGGCGGGAGCCCGAGCGAGGCGAACGGATGCACCTTGGTGTGGGCGCCGATGGTGGTGTGGCCATCCACCACCACATGCGACATCAGGCGAACCCCCTCCTCCAGCACCACGTTGGGCCCTATGGTGCAATAGGGTCCGATCTCGACATCGCGGCCGATCTCCGCGCCGGAGTGCACAAGCGCGGTCGCATGGATCCGCAGGTTTATGGGGGTCGTGTCCAAGCCGATCGTTCCGCCTAGGTGTCCATGATCATGGCGGTATAGGTGGCTTCCGCCACGACCGTGTCGTCCACCTTGGCTTCGGCGGAGAACTTCCAGACGTTGCCGCGCTGACGTTCCTTCTTGCAGTGGATGCGCAGCTGGTTGCCCGGTTCCACCGGCTTGCGGAAGCGCGCGCCGTCGATGCTCATGAAATAGACCAGCTTGCCCTCGGCGGTGTTGCCCAGCGACGCCACCACCACCACCGCGGCGGTCTGCGCCATGGCTTCGACGATCAGCACGCCCGGCATCACCGGCTTGCCCGGGAAATGCCCTTGGAAGAACGGTTCGTTGGCGGTGACGTTCTTGATGCCGACCGCGGATTCCGCCGGCACCACGTTCTCCAGCCGGTCGATCATCAGCATGGGGTAACGGTGCGGGATCATTTTCATGATCCGGTGGATGTCGATGGTGTAACCCGCCGCGGCCGGATTTTCGGTGTTCGTCGGCGAAGGTTGTCCGTCCATGGCTGGCCTCCTTTCGTGTTCCCGGGCCCGCTTACCGATATCAGGCCCGACCGCCAATATAAGGCAGGTTTTACGGTTTGTTGTCGCGCTTGGTCAACCGCGTCACGGTGGCGAGTTCCCGCCAGAACTGGCGGATCGGCCTGGCGGGATAGCCCATGACCGTGTCCCCGGCCGGAACATCGCGCATAAGCCCTGATTTACCAGCGATTTGCGCACGGTCGCCGACCGTCAGGTGATCGGAGATCGCGACCTGGCCGCCGATCAGAACCCCGGCCCCGATCCGGCAGCTTCCGGCGATGCCGGCCTGGGCGACGATGACGCAGTGGGGTCCGATCCGGACATTGTGGCCGACGTGAACCAGGTTGTCGATCTTGGCGCCGGCACCGATCACGGTGTCGCCCATGGCGCCCCGGTCGACGCAGGAATTGGCGCCGATCTCGACGTCGCTTTCGATCAGGACGCGTCCCAACTGGGGAATCTTGAGAAGGCCCGAAGGCCCCGGCACGAAGCCGAAGCCGTCCTGGCCCACCTGCACGCCGGGATGCAGGATGACGCGATCGCCGATCAGGCAGCGCGCGAGGGTGACATTGGGGCCGATGCGGCAGTTCTCGCCGATGCGCACCGGCGCGCCGATCACCGCGTCGGCGCCGATGCGCGCGCCGGCACCCACGTGCACGCCGGTATCGACGAATGCGCCGCTGCCGATCTCGACGCCGGAGCCGAAGACGGGTTCTGCGCCCACCGGCGGGCGGTCGTCGGGATAGAAGGCGTGCGCGGCCAGGGCGAAGGCCGTGCGCGGATCCTTGACGATCAGCGCGGTGCAGCCCGGCGGCGCGAGCGGGGCCAGCGCCGGCGTGGTGAGGCAGGCGCCGGCCTTGGTGCCGGCGAAAGCGATGGCGTAGTTACGGTCGGAGAAAAAACAGATATCCGACGGACCGGCGTCTTCGATGGTGCCGACGTCGGTGACGGCGAGATCGGGATTGCCCCCGAACGCGACTTCAGCGCCCCCGCTTTGCGCACCGAGGCGATCCGCCAGGGCGCCGAGCGTGAACGGACCGGCGCGGCGAAAGAACCGAGGATCGGCCATCGGTTCTTTCCCCCGCGCCGGAGCGGTTTACTTTTTCGCCGGAGCCGGCGGAGCCTTGGCGGCCGGGGCGGTGCCCGGAACGCCCGGGGCCGGCGCGGCGCCCGGAGCGCCCTGCACCTGCAGGGTGGCCGGATCCTGGAACTTCACCGACGGCAGACGCTGGTTGATGCGGTCCAGGATCGGCGCGGTGATGTCCATGGACGGATCGGCGTAGACCACCTGGTTGCGCGCGATCACGGTGGTGATGCCCTGGGCCTTGGCCACTTCACCCGAGATGGTGACGATGGTGTTGCCGATTTCCTGCATGGCCTGCTGGAACGAATAGTCCAGGCGGTCCTGCTTTTCCTTCACCTGGCCCTGGAAGTCCGCGAGCTTTTGCTGGAAGGCCTGGGCGCGCTGCTGGAACACGTCCGGCGCGAGAACGCCGCGCTGCTGCGACAGTTCCTGGTCCTCGGTGCGCAGCTTGGTCTCCATGTCCTTGACCTGCGCCTGGTAGGTCGAGGCGTATTTTTCGCGCTCGAGGCGCACGCCCTTCGCCGCCAGGGATTCCGCGAGCAGCCTGTCGGCATCGACGATGCCGATGATGGTGGCGGCGCGGGTCTGGGCGGCCGCGGGCTGAACAACGGCGGCGGCCATCAGGGCCGCGAGCGCCGCTGCCTGAACGTGAGTGATGAAGCGTGTCATGTGAGTTCCCTCGATTTTCAAAAGTGCTGTGTGTGCGTTTGTTACTGGAAACGTTGGCCGAAGTTGATACGGAAATGTGTCTTACGGTCGAACGGCTGGGCGCCGACGATGAAGAGCGCGTAGTCGACCGAGATCACCCCGACTGGCGATTTCCAGTCAAAGCCGAACCCGGCCGAGCCGCGCGGCTTGGTGCTGTAGAGCACCGACGCCGCGCCGGAATTAATGATCGACTTGGGCGGGCCGATGATGCCCCAATCGGTGAACAGGCGGGTCTTGATGCCCACGTCCTGCGGCAGGCCGAGCGGCACGCGCAGTTCGACGTTGCCGGTCACCATCCAGTCGCCGCCCAGGGCATCGCCGGTGCTGGCGTCGCGCGGGCTGGCGCCGTAATCCTCGAAGCCGCGCAGGGACTGACCGCCCAGCTGCGAGCGCTGGTAGATCTTCACGTCCTGGCCGAGGCCGACGATGTACACGCCCGAGGCGCCGGCGGAGATGATCCAGCCGTCGAACGGCATGGTGTAGATGGCGCCGCCGATGCCGCCGCGCACGAACCGCTGGTCGCCGCCGAGACCGGCGAGATCGCTGTTGAGCGCGATGAAGTAACCGCGGGTCGGGTCGATGATGTTGTTGCGCTTGTCGAAGGTGGTGACCTGCGAGACCTGCGACAGGAACGACGAGCCCGCCTGTTCGCGCACGTACTGCGAGGTGGCGTTGGTCAGGCCCGACAGGCTTTGCAGGAACGCCTGGTAGTTGAAGCGCTGATACAGGTTTTCGTTGTACTGGAAGCCGATGCGGGCGGTGCCGCCGTAGGTGTTCGAGGTGTAGCCGGTGTACTTGCTGTAGTCGGACTTGCTCGCCACCAGGTCGAAGCCCGCCACCACGCGGCGGTCCTGGAAGTAAGGATTGGTGTAGCTGAGGCTCACCTGGCTGTTCTGCTGGGCGATCGACAGATTGGCCGAGATGGCGTTGCCGGTGCCGAGCAGGTTGCGCTGGGAGATGCCGATGTCGAACAGCGCGCCGGACGCACTCGAGTAACCCACGCCGAACTGGATTTCGCCGGTGTTGTCTTCCTCGACCTTCACCTTGAGGATGGTGCGGTCGGGGTAGGTTTCCGAACGGACGTTGTCGATGGTGACGCCGCCCTCTTCCTTGAAGAAACCGAGGTTCTGCAGGCGCTCCTTGGAACGGCGGACTTTCGCGGTGTTGAAGGCGTCGCCTTCCGCGAGGATCATTTCACGGCGCAGCACCTTGTCGACGGTGACGTTGTTGCCGGTGATGTCGATGCGCTCGACGAACACGCGTGGGCCTTCGCGGACATGGAAGGTCTCGGCGATGGTATGGGCCTCGGGGTCGCGCTGCACCTGCGGCGAGACATCGACGAAGGCGTAACCGGAGGCGCCGGCGGCGTCGGTGATGGCGTCGACGGTGTCCTCGATCTGCTTGGCGTTGAACCAATCGCCGACCTGCGGGATCACCGCGCGCTGCAGGTTTTCCTTCGGCACATCCTTGATCTGGACGTCGAGATCGACCTTGGTGAGCTTGTAGCGCGGACCTTCCTTGATGGTGAAGGTCATGTAGAAGTTCTCGCGGTTGGGCGAGAGTTCGGCCACCGACGAGATCACTTCGAAGTCCGCGAAACCGTTCTGCAGGTAGTGGCGGCGCAGGAGTTCGCGGTCGTAGTTCATGCGGTCGGGATCGTAGGTGTCCGACGACGAGAAGATGCGCCACCAACGTTCCTCGCGCGTCTGGATGACGCTGCGCAGGTCGCCGTCGCCGTAGCTTTCGTTGCCGACGAAATTGATGGTGCGCACATAGGTGGGCTGGCCTTCGGTGATTTCGAAGGCGAGGTCGACGCGGTTCTGGGGCAGTTCGATCACCTTCGGCTCGACGCGGGCGGCGAACCGGCCCTTGCGGCGGTAGAGCTCGAGGATCTTTTCCACGTCCTGCTGCACCTTGGTGCGCGTATAGATCACGCGGGCGCGGAGCTGGATCTCCTTGGTGATGTCCTCGTCCTTGATCTTGTTGTTGCCTTCGATCTGGACGCGGTTGACGATCGGGTTCTCGACCACGCGCACCAGCAGCGTGGAGCCCTGGCGCGAGATCGATACGTCGGCGAACAGGCTGGTGGCGAACAGGTTCTTGATCGAGCGGTCGATGCGCGCCGGGTCGAAAGTGTCGCCCTCGCGCACGGTCAGGTAGGTACGGATGGTGGCGGGCTCGACGCGCTGGTTGCCCTGCACGGCGATGATCTCGATGGTGTCGCTGTCACTCTGCGCGAACGCCCGCTGCGGCACGGCGAAGGCCGCCAGCACCAGGATCATGAGCACGGCAACAATCCGCGTCATCACGATCCGCGTCATGTCGCGGCATACCAAAGCACCAACCAAGCGGGCCCCCAACGTCATCAACTGTTCTCAGCTTCTAAATTGCCCGATGGTTTTCAGCGGCGGTTCTTGGCGGCTCACGATGAACGAAAGATGTCGTTCCAGGTGACGAACAACATCAGCGCCAGAACAAGTGCCAGTCCGACGCGTAATCCCCACTCCTGAGCCCGCTCCGAAAGGGGGCGTCTGCGCGCGGCTTCGATGGCGTAAAACAACAGGTGTCCGCCGTCAAGCACAGGCACGGGCAAAAGGTTCATAAAACCCAGGCTTAAAGAGATTACCGCCAACATTAGGACGAACTCGGCGGCCCCCGCCTTCGCGGCCTGGGAGGTATATTTTGCAATGCGGATCGGGCCGCCCAGATCCTCGGTTCCGCGCCGGCCGGTCAGCATCTGGCCGACCGCCACCAGGTTGGTCCTTACAATATCGTAAGTCTGCTGGACCGAGGCCCCGAGCGCCGCGGCTGGGTTCAGCGCCTTGAAGTGGGTTTCCCCGTTCGAGGTGATGCCCAGCAGGAAGGCCTTGGCCTCGTTCCCGAACACATCCTTGGTGACGGTCTGGCGCGGGGTCACCGACAGGGTCATTTCCTGGCCGCCGCGGCGGATGGTCACATCCATGGCGGCGCCCGTGGAAAGCTGGATGACGCTGCGGATGTCCTCGAACCGCTCGATGGCCGTGTGATCGACCGTCAACACCCGGTCGTCGGGCATCAGGCCGGCGGCGGCGGCGGCGGAGTTTGCCTGTACCTGGCCGATCACCGGTTCGGTGATCGACTGGCCGTAGATCATGAAGGTGATCCAGAACACCACGATGGTGAACAGGAAGTTCGCCGCCGGCCCGGCGAAGGCAATGGCCGAGCGCTGACCGACGGTCTTGTACTTGAAGGAAACCTTCTTCTCTTCCTCGGTCAGCGCGCGCGGTTCCGGCTTGGCGCCATCCGTGGCGCCGCCCTCAACCGCTTGCATGGTCTCGGCTTCGCCGAACATTTTCACGTAGCCGCCGAGCGGGATCAGGCTGAACTTCCAGCGCGTGCCGAGCTTGTCGGTATAGCCGAACAGTTCCGGACCGAAGCCGATCGAGAAGGCATGGCAGCGCACGCCGTTGCGCCGCGCCACCCAGAAATGGCCGAATTCGTGCACGAACACCACAATGGTGATGCCGACCAGGAAGCTGACGATGGCGAAAGTGCTGCCGAACAGTTGGTCAATCACGTCGTGGCCTCTTCCGGTTGGCCCCCGTTGAACACAAATTTCGCATAGCTATTCCGCCGCGGTTTTTTGCGCGGCGTTGCCCGCGACGGCCTTGCGCGCGGCGCCTCCCGCCGTTCTCCTGGCCTCCTCGTCCACCGCGAGGATGTCGTCGAGACAGCCGAGTTTCCGCTGCGCCACGCGCGCCAAGGTTTGCTCGACAATTGCGGCAATCTCAAGGAAGCCGATCTCGCCCGCCAGGAAACGCGCCACCGCGACCTCGTTGGCGGCGTTGAGAATGGTGGGCGCCGCCCCGCCTGTTACGAGCGCTTCCTGCGCCAGGCGCAAGGCCGGGAAACGCGCGAGGTCGGGGGTTTCGAAGGTCAGCGAACCGAGCTTGGCGAGGTTGAGGCGCGCGGCCGGCGCTTCCAGGCGCTTGGGCCAGCCCAGGGTATAGGCGATGGGCGTGCGCATGTCGGGCGTGCCCAGCTGGGCGAGCACCGAACCGTCGGCGTATTCCACCATGCTGTGGATCACCGACTGCGGGTGCACCAGCACCTCGATCTGCGCCGGCTTCATGCGGAACAGGTGGTGGGCCTCGATCACCTCGAGGCCCTTGTTCATCATGGTGGCGCTGTCGACCGAGATCTTGGCGCCCATGGACCAGTTGGGGTGGGCGACCGCCTGGGCCGGCGTGACGCCGCGCATGTCGGCGATGGGCAGCGACCGGAACGGCCCGCCCGACGCGGTCAGAATGACCTTCGTGACCTTCTCGTGCTGGTCGAAATCGAACACCTGGAAGATCGCGTTGTGTTCGGAATCCACCGGCAGCAGCGTGGCCTTATGGCGTGCCACCGCGGCCATGAAGATGTCGCCGGCGCTGACCAGGCATTCCTTGTTCGCCAGGGCAACGGTCGCGCCGCGTTCCACCGCCGCCAGGGTGGGTTTCAAGCCGGCGGCGCCGACAATGGCGGCCATCACCCATTCCGCGTCACGGCGGGCGGCTTCGCATACCGCATGGTCGCCGGCCGCGATCGCGATCCCGGTGCCGGCCAGGGCAGCCTTGAGCGCCGCGTAGCCGCTGGGATCGGCCAGGGCCACCATCTCGGGCTTCAGCGACATGGCCTGGGCAGCAAGCTTTTCCCAGTTGCTGTGGGCGGTCAGCGCCACCACCTGGTAGGCGCCGCGATTGCGGTTCACCAGATCGATGGTGGACTCGCCCACCGATCCCGTGGATCCCAGAATGGTTATGCGCCGCACGTGGTTATCCCCCGCCTCATCCTTCGCGCGCCCTTGGTGGGCTGTGTTACAGACCGCATTTCTTAACCGCTTTCGGCCCGTGACGCTTCACCGCAAACAAACCGGATCGCGTGATCCAGGTCTTCTGGCCCGGCTCACCAGTGTTGCACTCCGCCGCCCAGAATAACGCAAAAAACCGCGGCAAAGGGGGCGGCGGCCCAGAGTCCGTCGAACCGGTCCATCAATCCGCCGTGGCCCGGAATCAAGGCCCCGGAGTCCTTAACGTCATAGCGTCTTTTTAGCGAAGATTCAAAGAGATCGCCTGCCTGGCTTATAACTGACAGCAACCCGGCGATGGCGGCGATTGAGGGCACAAACGCGCCCTGGTAGGCCCAATACACACCGGAACTGGCAATCACCGCCCAAATCAACCCACCAACGGCCCCGGACCAGGTCTTTTTGGGGCTGACCGCAGGGGCCAGCTTGGGGCCGCCGATGAGCCGGCCGCAGATATAGGCGCCGATATCCGTCGCCCAGATCACCGCCAGCAGCCAGAACACCGACTGGGCGCCGCCCACGTCCATGAGGTGCAGCAGGGACAGCGCCGGCAGCAGCACGTAGGGCACGGCGATTTGCGCCACATGGCGTTCCTTGCGCCCGGCGGCCTTGTCCGAGACGATGCCCGCCAGGCCGACCGCCGCCCCCAGCGCCAGGGCCGCGGTCGCGGAGACGAAAGTCATGGCCAGAACCGCCGCGACGATCCCCGCGATGGCCAGACCCTGGCGCTTGGGGCCCGCCTTCCCGTCCATCCGCAGGAATTCGTAGGCCATGATCCCGGCGATCGCCGCCACCATGATGTGGAAATAGGGCTTCTCCCAGTACACCAGGGCGAGGAACAGGGGGGCGAGGACCACCCCCGAGGCGACGCGGGTCCAGAACATGCGGTGGGTGCTTTACGATGAGACCGCGCCGTAGCGCCGGTCGCGGGAGCGGAAGGTGGCGATGGCGGCTTCCAGTTCGGCGGCGCCGAAGTCGGGCCACAAGGTGTCGGTGAACACCAACTCGGTATAGGCGAGCTGCCACAGCAGGAAGTTGCTGATGCGCTGTTCGCCGGAAGTGCGGATGAGCAAGTCGGGATCGGGCATGTCGGCCGTGAACAGGGACTTGCCGAAGGCGGCCTCGTCGATGTCCTCGGGCTTGAGCGTTCCTTCGATGCAGTCCCGCGCGAGCTTTCGCGCCCCGGCCACGATCTCCTGCCGGCTGCCGTAGGACAGCGCGATGGTCAGGGTCATGCGGGTGTTGGCGGCGGTGCGGGCCTCGGCGCCCTCTATCAGTGCCACGGTGTCGGGTGGCAGACGTTCCCGATCGCCGATAACGGACAGGCGGATGCCATTGCTGTGCAGTTCAGCGAGTTCGTTCTCGAGGTAATAGCGCAAGAGGCCGAACAGATCCTTCACCTCGCTCTCGGGGCGCTGCCAGTTTTCCGACGAGAAGCCGAACAGCGTGAGATAGGAGATGCCGAGGTTGCCCGCGCTCTTGATCACGCGTTTGACCGCGTCGGCGCCACGCTTGTGCCCGGCGGTGCGCGGCAGTCCCCGCGCCTTCGCCCAGCGCCCGTTGCCGTCCATGATGATGGCGACATGGACTGGACCGGCGGGGCCGGTCTTGCCGGAGGCGAGCGCCCCTTGGTCGGTCAGCCGCTGGGCGGGTTCCGCGGGCATTATACCCCAGCTTCCTAAACCTGAGTGATTTCCTGCTCTTTGTGCTTCAAGGCCTCGTCGACCTTGCCGATGTATTGGTCGGTCATCTTCTGGACTTCCTCACCGTATTTGCGGTGCTCGTCCTGCGAGATGATGTGGTCCTTCTCGAATTTCTTCAGGACTTCGTTGCCGTCGCGGCGCACGTTGCGGATCGCGACGCGCGCGTTCTCGGCATACTTATGCGCGACCTTGGTGAGTTCGGTGCGGCGTTCGGCGGTCAAGGGCGGGATCGGCACGCGGATCAGGGTGCCGTCGGCCATGGGGTTGAGGCCGAGGTTGGCCTCGCGGATCCCCTTCTCCACCGCCTTCGCGAGCCCCTTGTCCCACACCGACACCGACAGCAGGCGCGGTTCCGGCACCGAGACCGAGGCGCACTGGTTGAGCGGCATCTTGGCGCCGTAGGCTTCCACGATGACGTTCTCGAGCAAGGACGTGCTGGCGCGGCCTGTGCGCAGGCCGGAGAACTCCTTCTTGGCGTGCTCGATGCTGACTTCCATCTTGTGCTGAAGGTCTTTCTTCAGCTCGGCGTAGGTCTTCATAGCGTCCCCACTCTCCCTCGAATATGTCTCAGGCCGCTTTACTGGCTTCGGCGGCGATCACGGTAAACTTGCCTTTGCCGCTCAGCACATTGGCGATGGCATTGGCCTCATGCATGTTGAACACCACGATCGGCAGGCGGTTCTCGCGGGCCAGCGCGATGGCCGCGGTATCCATGACCTTGAGATCGTCGGCGATCACTTTGTCGAAAGTCAGGCGGTCGTAGCGCACGGCATTGGCGTTGCGCTTGGGATCGGCGTTGTAGACGCCGTCCACCTGCGTGGCTTTCAGCAGCGCGTCGCAATTCATTTCGACCGCGCGCAAGGCCGCGGCGGTGTCGGTGGTGAAGAACGGATTGCCGGTGCCGGCGGCGAAGATCACCACCCGGCCCTTCTCCATGTGCCGGACCGCGCGGCGGCGGATGTAGGACTCGCTGATCTGGGACATGCCGATGGCCGATTGCACGCGGGTCGGCACGCCGATGGATTCCAACGCGTTCTGCACCGCGAGGCCGTTGATGACCGTGGCCAGCATGCCCATGTAGTCGGCGGTGGTGCGGTCCATGCCGTGGGCGGCCCCGGCCACGCCCCGGAAGATGTTGCCCCCGCCGATCACCAGGCACACCTGGCGGCCGCCTTCGGTCACCCGTTTGACGTCATTCGCGATCTTGAGGAGGGTCTCGTTGTGGATCCCATAGGGGCTGGGGCCCATCAGGCCCTCGCCGGAGATCTTCACCAGGACGCGTTTGTAGGGAAGCGGCTCAGCCATGGGGTCGGTTCCCTTATTTAATAGGGTCTTAAGCCTATGAAAAAAGGACGGTTTTGCCGTCCTTTTTAAACTTTTGCGGCGCGGCTGGCATCATATACCAAACCGCGCCGCAGGGAACTGCCAATAGCTTATTTCGTGCCGGCGACCGAGGCCACTTCGGCGGCGAAATCAGTGGCTTCCTTCTGGATGCCCTCGCCCAGGCCGAAGCGGATGAAGCCCACCAGCTTGACCGGCGCGCCGATGTCCTTGCCGGCCTTCTCGACGACCTGACCGACCTTGGACTTGTCATCCATGATGTAGGCCTGCTCGAGCAGCACGACTTCCTCGTAGAACTTGCGGGTCGAGCCCGCGACCATCTTTTCAATGATGTCGGCCGGCTTGCCCGAGGCGGCGGCCTTCTCGCGGTAGATGGCCTGCTCGCGGGCGAGCACGGCGGGGTCCACCTCGGCGATCGACAAGGCTTGAGGATTGGCGGCCGCTACGTGCATGGCGATCTGCTTGCCCAGTTCGGCGAGCTTGCCCGTATCGCCTGCGGACTCCAGCGCCACCAGCACGCCGATCTTGCCCAGACCCGGGCGGATGGCGGTGTGGATGTAGGACGCGACCACGCCCTTATCGACGGCCAGGGCCGCCGCGCGGCGGATGGCCATGTTCTCGCCGATGGTGGCGATCAGGTGGGTGAGCTGCTCGGACACCGTGCGGCTTTCGCCCGGGTGCGGCTTGCCCTTGAGCGCTTCCACATCGCCCTTCACTTCCAGGGCGATCTTGGAGGCGGATTCAACGAAGTCCTGGAACAGCACGTTGCGGGCGACGAAATCGGTCTCGGCGTTGATCTCCACCGCCGCGCCGACGTTGCCGAGGGTCGCGACGCCGACCAGGCCTTCGGCGGCCACGCGGCTGGACTTCTTGGCGGCCTGGGACAGGCCCTTCTTGCGCAGCCAGTCGATGGCCGCTTCCATGTCGCCGTCGGTTTGCGCCAGCGCCGTCTTGCAGTCCATCATGCCCGCGCCGGTCTTTTCGCGCAGGTCCTTCACCATCTGTGCAGTGATTTGAGCCATGGAATCCTCGAGATGTGTATGTGAGAGGCCGCGGGGCGCTAACCCCGCGGTCCTCATGATCGGTCTGATCCGGCGCTAGAAACTAGCGCCGGGGCATGAAACTAGGCTTCGGCGCCTTCCTTCTTGGCGGCCGGGCGGGCGCGGGAACGCGGCTTCTTCACCACGGTCGGGCCTTTGGGCTCTTCGCCTTCGGCGCCCGGCTCCGGCAGCGCTTCCACCGGGGCGGCTTCGCCTTCGCCGATGTCGACGCCGGCGGTCTTCATTTCGTCCTGGATGCCGTCGAGCACGGTATTGGCGACCAGTTCGCAATACAGCTTGATGGCGCGGATGGCGTCGTCATTGCCGGGGATCGGATAGGTGATGCCGGCGGGGTCGGAGTTGCTGTCGAGCACCGCGACCACCGGGATGTTGAGCACCCGTGCTTCGGCGACCGCGATCGATTCCTTGTTGGTGTCGATCACGAACAGGATGTCGGGCAGGCCGCCCATGTCCTTGATGCCGCCCAGCGAGCGGTTCAGCTTTTCCAGGTCGCGCGCGCCCATCAGCTGTTCTTTCTTGGTCAGACCAGCGGTCGCCTGCTCGTTGCCCAGGCGCTCTTCCAGATCCTTCAGGCGCTTGATCGAGTGCGAGACGGTCTTCCAGTTGGTGAGCGTGCCGCCCAGCCAACGGTGGTTGACGTAATACTGGCCGCAACGCTCGGCGTATTCCTTCACGATCTCCTGGGCCTGACGCTTGGTGCCGACGAACAGCACGCGGCCGCCGTTGGCGGTAACGTCATGGACGGCCTGGAGGGCGCGGCTGAGCATCGGAACGCTCTGCTGCAGGTCGATGATGTGGACCCCGTCGCGTACCCCGTAGAGGTACTGCTTCATCTTGGGGTTCCAGCGGCGGGTGTTGTGGCCGAAGTGGGCGCCAGCTTCGATCAGCTGACGCATGGAAAAGGATGGCAGCGCCATTGTGGTCCTCTGTTTTCCGGTTGAACCTCCGCGGGCGAGTGACCAGGAAAACCGTTTCCCCGGCACCGGATGGACGAACTGGAACACCCAGCCGCCCGAGCCCGCGTGTGGAATGGCCGGGGATATAGGGGGTCTTATCCCGAAAATCAAGCAGTCCCAGCGGGTTAAACCCGGGTTTTGGCCCGGTTCCCACGAATGTGTCCGGGGCCGGGAACCTTCCTTCGTCCCAATCCATTGAAAGGGCAAGGGAAACGCCCATCTAAACGCTACCCCAGGCGCAGGGGGTCATTTTGAGAGGATGTGCGGTCATGGACGTCACGGTTACCCGGGAAGCCCTGGAACGGGCCCTGCGCGAGGGTATGCGCAAGATCCGGCGTTCGGACCTGGGCCGGATCGTCCAGCGCTCCAAGACCCTCAAACGCCTGATCCGGGGGCCCCTGGCCGACATCGCCAGCGACGTGGCGGTGCTGTTCGACATGGTCAAGGACTACGCCGACGGCAGCTACCGCGCGGCGCCCAAGCGCACGGTGTTCGCGGCCGCCGTGGCCTTGCTCTACGTGCTCAATCCGTTCGACCTGATCCCGGATTTCATTCCGGGCGTGGGCTACATGGACGATGGCGCCATCCTGATGCTGGTGCTCCAGTCGATCCGCGCCGACGTGGACGACTACCGCACCTGGACCCAAAAGCTGGTGAAGCGGCTGCGGCATCTGAGCTTGGCGATCTAACAATCGCCGGCGGTGCCGGAATTAAATGTACCAGGTACAATTTAACGGGCACAGGCGCATCAACGCGATCGGCGAGCGAAGAAATTGTACCTGGTACATTTAATTCCCCTACGCCGTCGCTAAAACTCCCTGATCTCCAGAATCCCCGGAATGTTGTTCAGCCCGGAGAGCGTCCTGGGCTGGATGGCGTAGGTTCCCGGCAGCGCCACATCGACCTCGTGGCCGTTGCTGCGCGCGGTCACCACGATGCGGCCCTTGCCGCGGCCGTCGGCCACCAGCAGGTCGCGCAACTCCTGCATGTGCACGCCGGGTTCGATCCGGATCTTGAGGTTCTTGACCCGCGCGGCCACGGCCTTCTCCAGGGAATCGATGCGGCTGGCGAGCAGGCGCAGCTTTTCGTCCTCGATCTGCCCGTCGAGTGTCAGCAGCACGGGGGTTCCGGAATCCAGCAGTTCGCGCGAACTGGACAGGACTTCGGAGAACACCATCACCTCGAATGATCCGGTGTCATCGGACAATGCGATGAAGGCGTACTTGTTGCCGCGCTTGCCGACGCGCTCGCGTTTGGAAACGACCGTACCGGCCATGCGGATCGGGCGCGTCACGTCGCCGGGAGTCAGGTTCTGGAGGTCCTTGGCCTTGACGACATCCAGCGCCTGGAGCGTACCGGCGTAAGCATCCAACGGGTGCGCGGACAGATAGAAGCCGATGGCGTCGAATTCGTTGGAAAGCTTCTCCATCGGCCGCCAGTCGGGAATATCGGGCAGCGAGAGTTTCACCGCCGGCCCTTCGGTTCCGAACAGGCTGACCTGTTTGGAGACGCGGTCGCTGGCGCGGCTCTGGGCGTGGCGCAACAAGCCCTCGAGGCCGGCGAGCAGCTGGGCGCGGTTGGGGTGGAGCGTGTCGAACGCCCCTGCCCTGACCAGGTTTTCCAGGAGGCGCTTGTTGATCACGCCGCCGTCGATGCGGTTGGCGAAATCCATCAGGCTCTTGAACGGACCCTTGGCGCGTTCCTTCACCAGGGCTTCCATGGCGCCGGTGCCGACATTGCGGACGGCGGCGAGCGCGTAACGGATCGCGCTTCTCTTCCCCTCCTGATGCTCAACCGAGAATGCGACGTCGGAGGCATTGATGTCCGGCGGCAGGAGATCGATGCCCAGCCGCCCGATCTCCGCGCGGAAGGCCGCGAGCTTGTCGGTGTTGTGCATGTCGAGCGTCATGGACGCGGCCATGAACTCGACCGGGTAGTTGGCCTTGAGGTAGGCGGTCTGGTAGGCCACCAGCGCGTAGGCCGCGGCGTGGGACTTGTTGAAGCCGTAGCCGGCGAACTTCTCGATGGTTTCGAAGATCACGCCCGCTCGTTCGGCCGCGATGCCTTGCGCGCCGGCGCCCTCGACGAACTTGTCGCGCTGGGCATCCATCTCGGCCTTGATCTTCTTGCCCATGGCGCGGCGCAGGAGGTCGGCGCCGCCCAGGCTGTAGCTCGCGAGGATTTGCGCCGCCTGCATCACCTGCTCCTGGTAGACCATGATGCCGTAGGTCTCTTTCAGGATCGGCTCCAGCGCCGGGTGCATATACTCGATCGGTTCGCGCCCGTGCTTGCGGTTCACGAAGCTCTCGATGTTGTCCATCGGGCCGGGACGATAGAGCGCGTTGATGGCGATCAGATCCTCGAGCACGTCGGGCTTCAGCTTGCGCATCACGTCGCGCATGCCGGTGCCTTCAAACTGGAACACGCCGAAAGTGTCGCCCTTGGCGAGCATCGCGTAGGTGGTCGCGTCGTCCAGCGGCAGGCCCTGGATGTCGAGTTCGATGCCCCGGTTCCGGAGCAGCTTCACGGCGCGGTCGATGACCGTGAGGGTCTTCAAGCCCAGGAAGTCGAATTTCACCAGGCCCGCGTTCTCGACCCATTTCATGTTGAACTGGGTGACCGGCATTTCCGAGCGCGGATCGCGGTAGAGCGGCACCAGTTCGTCCAGCGGCCGGTCGCCGATCACCAGGCCCGCCGCGTGCACCCCGGCGTGGGCATACAGCCCTTCCAGCTTGAGCGAGATGTCGAGCAGATGTTTGACGCTCTCGTCGGTGTCGCGCAAGTTCTGGAGTTCCGGCTCGGCGCCGATCGCCTTCTCCAGTGTCACCGGGTCGGCCGGGTTGTTGGGCACCATCTTGCAAATCTTGTCGACGTAGCCGAGCGGCATCTCCAGCACGCGGCCGACGTTGCGCAACACCGCGCGCGCCTGGAGCTTTCCGAAGGTGATGATCTGCGCCACCCGGTCGCGGCCGTATTCGTTCTGCACATAGCGGATCACCTCGTCGCGGCGGTCCTGGCAGAAGTCGATATCGAAGTCGGGCATGGACACGCGTTCGGGATTTAGGAACCGCTCGAACAGCAGGCCGAAACGCAAGGGATCGAGGTCGGTGATGGTGAGCGCCCAGGCTACCACCGAACCGGCGCCCGAACCGCGCCCCGGCCCCACCGGGATGTCGCGGGACTTGGCCCATTGGATGAAGTCCGCGACGATCATGAAGTAGCCGGCGAAGCCCATCTTCACGATCATCGCCGTTTCATATTCCAGGCGCTCGCGGTAGGGCTTGGCGGCGTGGGCCTTCTCGTCGGCGGTCATCTCCGGCTTGAAGATCTGGGCCTCGAGGCGCGCTTCCAGGCCGGCGGACGCCAGTTCGCGCAGGGCCTGCTCCTCGGTGCGGTCACCGGTCTTGGGCGAGCGCGGCAGGATCGGCTTGCGCTCGTTGACCTTGAAGGCGCAGCGTTTAGCGATGACCGCGGTGTTGGTGAGCGCCTCGGGCAGGTCGGCGAACAGCGTCTCCATCTCGGCGGCGCTCTTGAAGCGGTGCTCGGGCGTGAGGCGCCGGCGGTTGTGCATGGAGACGAAGGATTTTTCGGCGATGCAGATCAGCGCGTCGTGCGCCGCATACATGCCTTCATCTGCGAAGAAACATTCGTTGGTGGCCACCAGCGGGATGTCATAGGCGTAAGCGATGTCGATCAGCGCGTTCTCGATGCGCTCCTCGGCGCGCAGGCCGTGGCGCATGATTTCGATGTAAAGGCGGCCCGGGAAAATCTCGGCCAGCTTCTGCACCGCTTCCTCGGCCTTGATGCGCTGGCCGTCGAGGAGGTGCCGTCCGACGGTGCCGGCGGGCCCGGCGGTGAGCGCGATCAGCCCGGCAGCGTTCGCCTTCAGGTCGGCCCAGGAAATCTGCGGCGTCTCGCCGGTGGTGGTTTCGATGAACGCCTTGCTCACCAGGCGGATCAGGTTGTCGTAGCCCTCGGCGCTCTGGCACAGCACCACCAGGGCGTCGGGCTCGGGCGCGCGGCCCGCCTGCCCGCCTTGCACGGCGGAATGGCCGTTGGAGGTGTCCTCGCGGCGGAGCGCGAGTTGGCAACCGACAATGGGCTGGATCCCGAGCTTGGCGCACTCGGACGAGAATTCCAGGGCGCCGAACAGGTTGCGGGTATCGGTGAGCGCCACCGCCGGCATTTCCGCCTTGGCGCACAGCCCCGCGAGCTTGCCGATCTTGATGGCCCCTTCCGCCAGCGAATAGGCCGAATGGACGCGCAGATGAACGAAGGGGGATTTTGTCATGCCCTAGGATTTCACGCTGGCCGGGGCGCTGTCAGCCGCCGCCGGAGGGTTATCCACAGAATTGTGAGCCGATGCATTTCCCGGGGACGCGGAAACCGGTTCCCCGATGAAAAGCGGCCAGATCAAGAATCTAGGCGGCATTTTCCCTAAACGCTATCCTCGGCTCTCCATTTTGGGGAGAACATCATGGACGACGTATTGGAGCACGAACTCAGCATCGCATCGACGGGAGTGCTCTCCCGCCGGTTCGCAGTGACTACCCTGGCCACCGGTTTCGCCATGGCGGTGATGCCGGTTTCCGCCCAGACCATCACCACCGACAGCAACGGCCTGACCGCCGGTGAAGTGCAAATCCCCGCCGTCGGCGGCGCCATCCCTGGCTACCGCGCCATGCCGGCGGCGCGCGGCAAATATCCCGTGGTGCTGGTGGTGCAGGAGATCTTCGGCGTCCACGAGCATATCAAGGATCTGTGCCGCCGCCTCGCCAAGGCCGGCTACTACGCCATCGCGCCGGAGATGTACGCGCGCCAGGGCGATGTCTCCAAGCTCTCGTCCCTCGACGACATCCGGCCGATCGTCGCCAAGGTGCCCGACAGCCAGGTGATGCAGGATCTGGACTCGGCGGTGAGTTTCGCCCGCGCCAGCGGCAATGCCGACGCCACCAAGGTCGCCGTCACCGGCTTCTGCTGGGGCGGGCGCATCACCTGGATGTACACGGCCCACAGCCCGAACGTGAAAGCGGGTGTGGCCTGGTACGGCGCCCTGGTCGGCGCCCCCAACGAGATGAAGCCCACCAACCCGATCGACGAGATCAAGAACCTGCACGCCCCGGTGCTCGGCCTTTACGCCGGCAAGGACACCGGCATCACCATGGCGCATGTGGACCAGATGCGCGCGGCCCTGAAGGCGGCGAACAATCCGTCGCGCATCGATGTCTATCCGGACGCCGAGCACGGTTTCAACGCCGACTACCGCCCCACCTACAACGCCGCCGACGCCAAGGACGGCTGGGCCAAGATGCTGGCCTGGTTCAAGCAGAACGGTGTGGCGTAGAACGCCCCGCGGCATCGCACTCGCTGTCATCCCCGGGCTTGGCCCGGGGGTCCAGGGCAGGAACGAAGAAGGGCTGTCGAGAAACTCCCGCTTGCTGCGGAGTGCGCGCTTCCAATCCCTGGACTCTCGGGTCAAACCCGAGGGTGACGCGAAAACTTACTTCCCTTCCAGCAAACTCCTGAGCATCCACGCGGTCTTCTCGTGGACCTGCAGGCGCTGGGTGACCAGGTCGATGGTGGGCTGGTCGTTGGCCTTTTCGGCCAGCGGCAGCACCGCGCGGGCGGTCTTGGCGACCTGCTCGTGACCCTTCACCAGGTCGCGCACCATGTCGGTGGCTTTGCGCACCTGGTCGTCCTCCTTGATGGTCGCGAGTCTGCTGATCTGCTTGTAGGTGCCGGGGGCAACCTCGCCCAGGGTGCGGATGCGCTCGGCGATCAAGTCCACCGCCAGCCAGATCTCGTTATACTGGGTCTCGAACATGAGATGCAGGGTCTGGAACATCGGCCCGGTCACGTTCCAGTGGTTGTTGTGGGTCTTGAGGTAGAGCGTATAGGTGTCGGCGAACAGCCTGGCGAGGCCGGTGGCGATGGCCTTGCGGTCCTTCTTGTCGATGCCGATGTCGATTTCCATGGCGCGCCTCCTGATCTGGAATAAGCCAAAATATTCCGCCCGCGCGTCCCGAGCGTCAAGGCGCTCTGGAATTGAAACGGGCTAGGCCGGCTTCGCTGTCGGGCGGTGGCGCATGAGCGGATTGGGGGTGGGCTCTCCGATCTTGGTCAGGACGCTGCGGTCGGTGTGATGGAAGGGCGCGGTCTTGCCCCTGATCATCATGACGGTGTCCTCGTCGTAGGACCATGTGCCGTCGCCGACGCTGACTTTGATGCGGTATTCGACCGTGCGGAAGGCGTCATCGATGAAGGGGTTGGAGCAGATTCCGTAAAGCTCAGACCCGCGTGTGGCGACGAGTTCGAACGTGGTCGCGTCCGGAGCGGCCTTGCCCGATGCCATGGCTACCTGCCCGCGAGGAATCGTCAGGGTCTGGATGATCGTGCTGGTCGCCGGCTCCCATAACCAGTAGCCGACCTGGTCGTGATAGGTTTCGACCTCGCCGGGTTTGACGACATGCTGGTGGTAGCGAAGGCCGTAGAACAATTGCGGGCCGTTGCTTTGCGGGTCGATCGGGTGCAGCTCGATCCGCTCGGTGAAAGCCTGACGCACCGGCCCTTCCGCCTTGGGATTGATGTCGACGCCCTTGTCGCCGGTCCAGATTCCCGCCAGGCCGCGCAAGGGGCCCAGATTCCGGAGCGTATCGACGTCGAGACCGGCGGTCTCGGTGTAGATGTCCTCGATGTTCGTTCCCGCGATGTGCGTAGTCATGAGTTTGCAGTGCCGTGTCAGACCGTGGTGAGTATACCCTGCGCGAGGCGCACCGTGCGGTCCATCCGTGCCGCCAGCGCGGGATTGTGGGTGGCGATCAAGGCCGCCAGCCCGTGGCTGCGAGCGAGCGAGATGAACTGCGCGAACACCGCTTCCGAGGTATCGGGATCGAGGTTGCCGGTGGGCTCGTCGGCCAGCAGCAGGGCCGGCCGGTTGGCGAGCGCGCGCGCGATGGCGACGCGCTGTTGTTCGCCGCCGGAGAGTTGCCCCGGCCGGTGCTCGGCGCGCGCGGCAAGGCCCATGGCCGCCATCAGTTCCCGCGCCCGCCCCTTCGCCACGGGTTTGGCGACGCCGGCGATCATCTGCGGGACGACGATGTTCTCCTCGGCCGAGAATTCCGGCAGCAAGTGGTGGAACTGGTAGACGAACCCAAGCTTCGTGCGGCGCAGTTCCGTGCGGCGTTCGTCATCGAGCGCGCCGCATTCCTCGCCCTGGAGCCGCACCTGGCCGGCATCCGGCTGTTCCAACAGGCCCGCGATATGCAGCAGGGTCGATTTGCCGGCGCCCGAAGGCCCCACCAGGGCCACGACCTCGCCTTTGGCGACGGTGAGCTCGGCGCCCCGGAGCACCTGGAGCGTCGCGCCGCCCTGGCTGAAGCTGCGTTGGAGATTTTTCAATTCGAGGACCGGCTCACTCATAGCGCAGCGCCTCGACGGGGTCGGTTTTGGCGGCCCGCCAGGACGGATAGATCGTGGCGGCGAAGGACAAAGCCAGGGCCATGATCACGATGGAAGCCGTTTCGCGCCATTCCATCTTGGCGGGGATCTGGGTCAGGTAATAGACCTCGGGCGAGAACACCTCGGTACCCGTGATGTAGCGCAAGGCCTGGTGCACATGCTCGATGTTGTCGCAGAACGCCAGGCCTAGGCCGAAGCCCACCAAGGTGCCGATCACGCCGACGCTGGCGCCGGCGATGAAGAATACGCGCATCACCATGCCGCGGGTGGCGCCCATGGTGCGCAGGATGGCGATATCCGCGCCCTTGTCCTTGACCAGCATGATCAGGCCCGAGACCACGTTCAGCACCGCCACCAGGATGATCATGGTGAGGATCAGAAACATGACGTTACGCTCGACCTCGAGGGCGTTGAAATACGCCTGGTTGGTCTGTTCCCAGGACAGCACGCGCGTGCGTGGCCCGAGCGCCTGCTCGATCTGGACGGCAATCCCGCGCGCCATGTCGGGATCGGCCACGCGCACCTCGAAGCTGGTGACGCCGCTCGGCACCTTGAAATACGTCTGCGCCAGGGCCAGCGGCATGAACACGATGGAGCTGTCGTATTCGCTCATGTCGGTGTTGAACACGCCGCCGACCAGGAAGCTGACGGACCGTGGCGCCGAGCCGAACGCGGTGACATTGCCGTTCGGGGAAACCAGGGTGAGTTCGTCCCCTGCCCTCACGCCGAACCGTTCCGCCATGCGGATACCGATCAGGATGCCATCGCCGCCGTTGAAGTCGGACAAGGAGCCGTCGACGATGTGATCGGAAACGCGGCTGAGCTTGTCCATGTCCTCCCAGCGCATGCCGCGCACCAGGGCGCCCCCGGCCTGAGCCTTGGAAACCGCCAGCACCTGGCCTTCGACGATCGGCGTGACATTGCTGACGCCGGCGATGGCTGCGACGGTTTTGGCCTTGGCATCGTAGTCCTGGATCATGGACTCGCGCGCGGCCGGGTAGATGTTGATGTGCCCGTTGACACCCAGGATGCGGTCCAGGATATCGGCTCGGAATCCGTTCATTACCGCCATGACGATGATCAGGGTGGCGACGCCGAGGGCGATCCCCACCAGGGAGAAGCCGGCGATCACCGAGACAAAGCCTTCCTTGCGCCGCGCCCGAAGGTAGCGGAGCGCCACCATGCGTTCGAAGGCGCCGAAGATCATTTTAGGCAAGCACCCTGTTGAGGGCCGCGTCCAGGGCCAGCTCCTCCTTGGCCCCGCCGGTGCGGCGCTTGAACTCCACCACGCCCTTGGCGACGCCCTTGGGGCCGATGACGATCTGGCTGGGAATGCCGATCAGGTCCATGTCGGCGAATTTCACGCCCGGCCGCTCGTCGCGGTCGTCGTAGAGCACGTCGATCTTGGCCTTCTGCAGCTTGGCGTAGAGGTCGTTGCAGGCGGTGTCGCAGCCGGCGTCGCCCGGTTTCAGGTTGATGATGCCGACCTTGAACGGCGCCACGCTGTCCGGCCAGATGATGCCGTTCTCGTCGTGGCTGGCCTCGATGATCGCCCCGACCAGGCGCGACACGCCAATGCCGTAGGAACCCATCATTACCGGCACCTGATTGCCGTCGGGGCCAACCACGCTGGCCTTCATGGGGTCGGAATACTTTTTGCCGAAATGGAAGATGTGCCCCACCTCGATGCCGCGGGCGCTTACCAGGTCGGCGCCGAGCTTCTCGCCCACCGCTGGATCGTGCTTCTCGTCGGTGGCGGCGTAGTAGCTGGTCCAGTCGTCGATGATGTGCTGCAGGTCGGCATCGTAGATCACATTGTCGGGTGCCGGTTTTTCCAGGAGCGCTTTATGGCAGAACACCGCGCTCTCGCCGGTGTCGGCCAGAACGATGAATTCATGGCTGAGGTCGCCGCCGATGGGGCCGGAGTCCGCCTTCATGGGGATCGCCTTGAGGCCCATGCGCGCGAAGGTGCGCAGATAGGCCACGAACATCTGGTTATAGGCGTGCTTGGAGCGGGCATAGTCGATGTCGAAGGAGTAAGCGTCCTTCATCAGGAACTCGCGCCCGCGCATGACGCCGAAACGCGGCCGCACCTCGTCGCGGAATTTCCAGTGGATCTGGTAAAGGTTCTTGGGCAGGTCGCGATAGCTTTTGATGTTGTTGCGGAAAATGTCGGTCACCACCTCCTCGTGGGTGGGGCCGTAGAGCATATCGCGCTCGTGCCGGTCCTTGATGCGCAGCATCTCGGGGCCGTAGTCGTCGTAGCGGCCGCTTTCCTTCCACAGGTCGCCGGACTGGATGGTCGGCATGATGATTTCCTGGGCGCCGGCCGCGTTCTGCTCCTCGCGCACGATGCGCGCGATGTTGTTCAGAACCATGGTTCCCAGCGGCAGCCAGTTGTAGATGCCGGCGGCGTGCTGGCGGACCATGCCGGCGCGCAGCATCAGGCGGTGGGAGACGATTTGGGCCTCGCTGGGGTTCTCCTTCAGCGTGGGCAGGAAAAGGCGCGACGAACGCATAAGAAGTCCTTGGAAAAGCTGGATTTCAGTTGCCGGAACATAAGCGAACGGCCGCCCCGAAGCAACTGAACGCACAAGACGGGGATCGGGGTTCCCCGCCCTTTTGGCGGAATTCAATGACCTGGGCGTGTGATCTGGCCGCCCAGGCTCCGTGCGTTACGTGAAGGTATGCTCGACGAATTTCTTCACCACCGCCTCGATCACCCAGTCCTTCACATGGCTTGAGTCGGTCCGCATCTTGCCGTCCGGGCCGGCGCTGAACTGGGTGAAGGTCGAGGTTTCGATATGGGCGCCAAACCACCGCACGATCTCGAACGACGGCCAGTAATACAGGCCGGGAAGGTTCCGGCGCATGACTGAGTCGACGGCGGTCCGCAAGGTGGACTTCGAGATGCAATCCGAGATGACCGCCGCGTCGTTGCGAAACGTTGCGCTCAGGGTCACCGGGGACACGGTAAAGATGATCGGAACATCAGGGCGGTGCTGCCGGATGAGGTGGTACAGCTCCAGGAGGTTGTCGCGGTTCTCCTCGAAACTGCTGTTCTCGAATTTATGGCGTCCCGCCTGGAACACCACCTGAGGGATGCCGCGCCAGAACACGCCGCCGGTTTCGCTGTCGCGCCAGATTTCGGTCATCCCAAAGGTGAAAATGAACCCGTGCGCGCTCATCATCTCCGAATAGATGGCAACCTGATCCTGCAGGGAGTCCTCGAAGTAGTGCCGGATTTTTCCTTCTGGGGTCTTGATGAACCACTGGCCCATGCTGGGGTCATCGCCGGTCAGCGCCCACCGCACATAGCTGAGGATCGCGAAGGTGTTGTTCAGTCCTTCGGACACGTGAATTGTGCCGGTGCTGCGCCGGAGCGCGGCCATGTACTTGCGGATGTTGTCCGCGAAGCACGATCCGAAGGTGAGTAGGATGGATTTGCTGTTGAACAGCTTGGGGATCGGCGCCATGTCGGCGAGCAGATTCCGCTCCACCAAGGCCGAAAAATTCTCCGCCATGTCGCCAAAGCTCAGAGGGTAGAATTTAACTCCCGCCTCCCGGTACCAGCGGTCCTTGGGTGTGGTTTCGCGTTCCGATGTCCATGGAATCCCGATGTTGTCCTGGGACAATGCATTGTTCATGTCCTCGTACAGCTTGAGGCTGGGAAGCCGGGGGCCTTGGCCGGGGCTGTCGGTCATGTCCGCATTCCTAAAATGGATCGTGCTGCGCGGGCCGGTCCAACCAGCTCAGGCAAACGCATGCTCGATGAACTTCCGCACCGCCACTTCCACAACGGCTTCATCGACGTGACTGGAATCCGTGATTATCTTGCCGTCGGGCGCCGCGCTAAACTGCGTAAAGGTCGGCCGCGGCAGATGGGCGCCGAACCACCGCACGATTTCGAACGACGGCCAATAGTACAGCCCCGGAAGGTTTTGACGCATCACGGCGTCGACCGCGGCCCGCAGGATCGATTTTGAAATGCAGTCGGAGACCATGGCCGCGTCGCCCCGGAAGGTCGCGCCGAGCGTGACCGGTGACACGGTAAAAACGATTGGCACGTCCGGGCGATGCTGGCGGATGAGGTGATACAATTCGAGCAGGTTGTCGCGATTCTGCTCGAAGGTGCTGTTCTCGAACTTGTGCTGGTTCGCGTCGAAGACTTCCTTGGGAACGCCGCGCCAGAATACGCCGCCGGTCTGGCTGTCGCGCCAGATTTCG
>JAIBCD010000101.1 GCA_019694335.1 Rhodospirillaceae bacterium
ACGCCGCGGCGTCTTCCGGTGTCATCACGGAGGTGTCGATGACGATTTCGGGCTTTTCGGGCGGCTCGTATGGCGAGCTGATGCCGGTGAAGTTCTTGATCTGGCCGGCGCGCGCCTTCTTGTAGAGGCCCTTCGGATCGCGGCTCTCGACCACCGCCAGCGGTGTGCTGACATAGACCTCGAGGAACTCGCCGTCCTCCAGGAGTTGGCGCGCGAGCGCGCGCTCCGCCCGGAACGGCGAGATGAACGAGACCAGCACGATCAGGCCGGCGTCAACCATCAGCTTTGAGACTTCGGCGACGCGGCGGATGTTCTCCACCCGGTCGGCGTCGGTGAAGCCGAGGTCGCGGTTCAGGCCGTGGCGTACGTTGTCGCCGTCCAGCAGGTAGGTGCGCCGGCCCTGGGCGAACAGTTGTTTTTCGACCAGGTTGGCGACGGTCGACTTGCCCGCGCCCGAAAGGCCGGTGAACCACAGTACGCAGGCTTTCTGGCGATTCGCGGCGGCGCGGGCGTGCTTGTTCACGTCCACCGCCTGCCAGTGGATGTTCTCGGCGCGGCGCAGTGCGTAGTGCAGGGTGCCGGCGCCGACTGTGCCGTTGTTCAGCCGGTCGATCAGGATGAAGCCGCCGGTCTCGCGATTCTCGGTATAGGGGTCGAACGGCACGGGATGGTCGAGCGACAGGTTAACCGAGCCGATCTCGTTCAGCGACAGCGACTTCGCGGCGAGCTGTTCGAGCGTGTTGATGTTGGTCTTGTGCTTGATGTCGGTGACGCTGGCCGCCACCAGCTTGGCGCCGATCTTCATCCAGTACAGGCGCCCAGGCAGCAAGGGCTCGTCGCTCATCCACACGATCGTGCAGTTGAACTGGTCCGCGACCGCCGGCGGGCTGGCGGCGTGGGCCAGCATATCGCCCCGGCTGATGTCGATTTCGGTGTCGAGGGTCAGGGTGACGGACTGGCCGGCGACCGCTTCCGCGAGGTCGCCGCCTTGCGTGACGATGCGCGCGACCCTGGCTTCCTTGCCCGAGGGGAGCGCTTTCACACGGTCGCCGGGATGCACCGCGCCGCTGGCGATGAGGCCGGAGAAGCCGCGGAAGTCCAGGTCCGGGCGGTTGACCCACTGCACGCTCATGCGGAACGGCGCCGCGGCGGCCCGGTCCTCGACCTCGACGGTTTCCAGGTGACTCACCAGCGACGGCCCCTGATACCAGGGCATGGTGTCGCTGGTGGTGGTGATGTTGTCGCCCTTGAGACCCGAGATCGGGATGGCGAAGATATCGGTCAGGCCGATCTGCGCGGCGAAGGCGCGGTATTCGGCGACGATCTGTTCAAAAATCCCACGATTGTAGCCGACCAGGTCCATCTTGTTGACGGCCAGCACCACTTTCCGGATGCCGATCAGGGATGCCAGGTAGGAGTGGCGGCGGGTCTGCACCAGCACGCCCTTGCGCGCGTCGATCAGGATCACGGCCAGGTCGGCGGTCGAGGCGCCGGTCACCATGTTGCGGGTGTACTGTTCGTGGCCCGGGGTGTCGGCGACGATGAACTTGCGCTTCTCGGTCGAGAAATAGCGGTAGGCCACGTCGATGGTGATGCCTTGCTCGCGTTCGGCGGCGAGGCCGTCCACCAGCAGGGCGAAATCGATGTCGCCGCCCTGGGTGCCGACTTTCTTGGAATCTTTCTCGAGGGCCGCGAGCTGGTCCTCGAAGATCATCTTGGAATCGTAGAGCAGGCGGCCGATCAGGGTGGATTTGCCGTCATCGACGCTGCCGCAGGTGATGAAGCGCAGCAGGCTCTTGTGTTGATGGGCGTTGAGATAGCCGAGAATGTCCTTCTCGATCAGGTCCGAAACGTGGGCCATCAGAAATAGCCCTCCTGCTTCTTGCGCTCCATCGAGGCGTTGCTGTCGTGGTCGATCACCCGGCCCTGGCGCTCCGAGCTCTTGGTCAGCAGCATTTCCTGGATGATGGCGGGCAACGTATCGGCGGTGCTTTCGATGGCGCCGGTCAGGGGATAGCAGCCGAGCGTGCGGAAACGCACGCTTTTCATCATCGGCTTCTCGCCGGGCGCCAGCGGCATGCGGTCGTCGTCGACCATGATCAGCGTGCCGTCGCGCGCCACCACCGGACGTTCCTTGGCGAAGTACAGAGGCACGATCGGGATATTCTCAAGGTAGATGTATTGCCAGATGTCCAGCTCGGTCCAGTTGGACAGCGGGAACACGCGGATGCTTTCGCCCTTGTGCTTGCGGGCGTTGTAGAGCCGCCACAGCTCCGGGCGCTGTTGCTTGGGATCCCAACGGTGCTGCGCCGAGCGGAACGAGAAAATGCGCTCCTTGGCGCGGGATTTTTCCTCGTCGCGCCGCGCACCGCCGAAGGCCGCGTCGAACTGGTATTTGTCGAGCGCCTGTTTCAGACCTTGGGTCTTCATCACGTCGGTGTGAACCGCGGAGCCGTGGGTGAACGGACCGATACCCTGCGCGAGGCCTTCGGGGTTGATATGCACCAAAAGGTCCAGCCCCAACGCCGCCGCATGCTCGTCGCGGAACGAGATCATCTCCTTGAACTTCCAGGTCGTGTCCACGTGCAGGAGCGGGAAGGGCGGCTTCGAGGGATAGAACGCCTTCATCGCGATATGCAGCATGACGGCGGAATCCTTGCCGATGGAATAGAGCATCACCGGCTTGTCGCAAGCGGCGACAACCTCGCGCATGATGTGAATGCTCTCGGCTTCCAGCCTTTGAAGATGAGTCAGGGCCGTCATGGATTCTCGTCAGGAACGTTCAAACGCGGGGCTCACATAGGGGGTTTGACCCGCGCGATCAACCAGCCGAGGCCCGCGGGCGCATGTCCGCCGCGGGCCCAATAGAAAACCACCGCAAGCCGGGAGCGTCGTGGCACCGTTCTCTGTCGCGACGCCGCCGGAGAGAAGAACTTACTTCACGCCCAATCTCACGGCGCCGTCGAGGCGGATGACGCTGCCGTTCAGCAGCAGGTTCTCGGCGATCTGCAGCACCATCTTGGCGTATTCCTCGGGCTTGCCGAGACGCGTGGGATACACAGTGTTGGCTACCAGCGATTCCACCGCCTTCGGATCGAGGCCCGCGAACAGCGGGGTTTCCACCAAGCCCGGGGCGATGGTGACCACGCGCACGCCGTTGCGGGCGAGGTCGCGGGCGGCCGGCAGGGTGAGGCCGATCACGCCACCCTTGGAAGCCGCGTAGGCCACCTGGCCCATCTGGCCCTCGAAACCGGCGATGGAGGCGGTGTTGACGATCACGCCGCGCTCGCCTTCGTCCAAG
This sequence comes from Rhodospirillaceae bacterium, assembly GCA_019694335.1. Lineage (GTDB taxonomy): Bacteria > Pseudomonadota > Alphaproteobacteria > Rhodospirillales > Rhodospirillaceae > SHVO01. The sequence goes on from JAIBCD010000101.1 coordinate 3,302, forward strand.
GGGTCGAGCGCCGCCATGGCCGCCGCCGCCAGGCGCAGCACGTTGAAGGTGCCGATCAGGTTGACCTCGATCACCTTGCGGAACAGGGCGAGGTCGTGGGCGCCGTTCTTGCCGACCACCTTGGCGGCGGGCGCGATGCCGGCGCAGTTCACCACCAGACGCGCAGGCCCATGCGCGTCGCTGGCCTGCTTCAGCGCATTTTCGGTCGAAGCTGCATCGGTAATGTCGCAGGCGAGCGCCAGGCCTTTGATCTCGGCGGCCACCTTGGCGCAGCCTTCCGCGTTCATGTCGATCAACGCCACCTTGGCGCCGTTCGCGGCCAGCGCGCGGGCGGTGGCGGCCCCGAGGCCCGAGGCGCCGCCGGTGACAACTGCGGCAATACCCGAAATCTTCATGCGAATCTCCCCAAGGGTCAGGTGGTCAAAATCAGATGGTCGAAACAAGCGAAGGAGCGCCATCAACCATGCCGCCACCCCAAGGGTCAACGTACCCCGGGCGGCCCTCGGAACCCCCGGTCGCACATATATAAGCGTGGCCCGGCAGGCCGCGTCCGGACGGCCCGGGGCGCGGGAGATAATTATTCCGTTTTGTATCGAATTTGGAGGCAAATTCTGTCACGTCACCCGCTAAAGGCCTCCCCTCGGGGGAAGGTTATTCCTATATCGGGGCGGACGGCCTATGCCTCCGGCCCACTGGTTTCGTGGGGAATTTGTGCTATGCACACGCCCTTCGCGGGGCCAGCCGGCAAACCCCTGTGGATAAGGCCGTGAACGAGGGACTAAGCCTTTGACTCAATTTGCTGATTTTCCTGGGGATAGCCCCGCCGCGCCGGCCTCGTTTGGGGCCCGTGCCGGGCGTGTGGCCCTGGTGGGCGCCGGTCCCGGCGACCCCGAACTTCTGACCGTCAAAGGCTACCTCGCCCTGAAGGCGGCCGACGTCGTGCTGTTCGACGACCTGGTCTCGCCTGAGATCATCGAGCTCCTGCCCGCGGGTGCGCGCTGCATTTATGTCGGCAAGCCCTACCAGAGCGCCGGTATTTCCCAGGCGGACATCATCACCCAGTTGATCGCGGCCGCGCGCGGCGGCAACCGCGTGGTTCGCCTCAAGGGCGGCGACCCGATGGTGTTCGGCCGCAGCGGCGAGGAACTGGAAGGTTTGCGCGCCGCCGGGATCGCGGTCGACGTGATCCCCGGCATCACTGCGGCCACCGGCGCCGCCGCCAGCACACGCATCACGCTCACCCACCGCGACTATGCCGCGCAGGTGTCGTTCGTCACCGCCGCCAAGAAGGACGGCAACCTCGCCGATGTGCGCGGCCTCGCCGGCGCCGGCAAGACGTTGGTGGTCTACATGGGCATCGCCCGCGCCGATGCCCTGAGCGCGGCCTTCATCGCCGATGGCGTCGCGCCGCACTGGCCGATCGCGATCGTCGAGAACGCCACCCGCGCCAATGAGCGCGTGATCATCACCACCGTGGCCGGCCTCAGCCAGGCCATCGCCCGCGACGTCGTGCGCAGCCCGGCGCTGTTCATCGTCGGTGAAGTGGTCAAGACCTACACGCCAGTCGCGGTCACCGCCGCCGAGGACGCCCAACATGGCTGTCGTGTCGGAGACGCGCAATGAGTAAGGCCGATACCCCCAAAGTCCTGACCGGCAATCTGCTGCGCAACGGCGCGACGGTGTATTACACCGGCAGCGGCTGGTCGGCGCATGTCGCCGAGGCCCAGGTCGCCGCGACCGCCGCCGAGGCCGAGGAGCTGCGCAAGATCGGCGCCGCCGCCTATGCCGCCAATCTGGTGATCGACGTGAACGTGGTGGATGTGCAACCGACCGCCGAACACAGGCCGACGCATATCCGCGAAGTCATCCGCGCCACCGGCCCGACGGTGCGGCCGGACTTGAATAAATCCATGAGCCCAGGTTAGCGCCATGTATATCTACGACGATTTCGACCATACGATCGCCAAGCAGCGGGTCGCGGAATTCCGCGACCAGGTAAATCGCCGCATCAAGGGCGAACTCACCGAGGAACAGTTCCGGCCGCTACGCCTGATGAACGGCCTGTACTTGCAGCTGCATGCCTACATGCTGCGGATCGCTGTGCCGTACGGCACGCTTTCGGCGGCACAGATGCGCAAGCTCGCGCATATCGCGCGCGTCTATGACCGCGGTTACGGCCATTTCACCACCCGCCAGAACATCCAGTACAACTGGATCAAGCTGGAGCAGGTGCCGGACCTGATGGCCGAGCTGGCGACCGTGCAGTTGCACGGCAACCAGACCTCTGGCAACTGCGTGCGCAACGTCACCGCCGACCACTTCTCCGGCGTGATCGACGGCGAGATCGAGGATCCGCGCATCGTGTCGGAGGCCATCCGCCAGTGGTCGACCTTCCATCCCGAGTTCTCCTGGCTGCCGCGCAAGTTCAAGATCGCGGTCACCGGCGCCGAAAAGGACCGCGCGGCGGTGCAGTGGCACGACATCGGCCTGCACATCGTGCGCGATGACGCGGGCGAGGTGGGCTACGCCGTGTATGTCGGCGGCGGCATGGGCCGCATCCCGGTGCTGGCGACCAAGGTCCGCGGCTTCCTGCCCAAGCGCGAATTGCTGTCCTATCTGGAAGCGATTCTGCGCGTCTATAACCGCTACGGCCGCCGCGACAACATCCACAAGGCCCGCATCAAGATCCTGGTGCGCGACCTGGGCCCGGAGGAGTTCATCCGCCAGGTCGAGGAAGAGTGGGAAGCCAGCCGCCACTCCGGCGTCAACCTGCCGCCGGAAGAGGAAATCCGTATCGCGCGCTACTTCGAGCCGCCGGCCTATGAAAAGATCGCCGTCCCCGTGGCCGCGTTCGAGGACGCGAAGAAGGCCAACCGCGCGTTCGCGCAGTGGATTTCCACCAATGTGCACCCGCACAAGACGCCGGGTTACGCCATCGTCACCATCTCCCTGAAGCCCATCGGCGGCATCCCCGGCGACGCGTCGGCCGAGCAGATGGAGGCGGTCGCGAGCCTCGCCGAACGTTTCAGCCTCGCCGAGATCCGCGTCAGCCACATCCAGAACCTGGTCCTGCCGCATGTGCGGCAGGCCGACCTGTTCGCGGTGTGGCAGGAGCTGGGCAAGATCGGCTTCGCCAACGCCAATGCCGGCCTGGTGACCGACATCATCGCCTGCCCAGGGCTCGACTACTGCTCGCTGGCCAACGCCCGTTCGATCCCGGTCGCGCAGCGCATCTCCGAGCGCTTCGCCGACCTCGACCGCCAGCACAAGATCGGCGCCCTCCAGATAAAAATCTCGGGCTGCATCAACGCTTGCGGCCACCACCACGCCGGCCACATCGGCATCCTCGGCGTCGATAAGGCGGGGCAGGAATTCTACCAGCTCACCCTCGGCGGCGCGGGCGACGAAACCGCCTCCACCGGCCAATTGATCGGCCCCGGTTTCTCTTCCGACGGCATCGTCGATGCGGTCGAGAAGGTGATCGACGCCTATCTCGATCTGCGCCAGCCGAACGAGACCTTCATTTCCGCCTATCGCCGCGTCGGCCCGGCGCCCTTCAAGGAAAAGCTCTATGGCGTCTCCCGTTAATCAAGTGGGCAGTAACCGCGTCCTCGACCGCAACGGCCCGATCACCGACGGCTGGGAACGCCTGGCCGACGATGAAACGGTAAAGCCCGGCGCGGCGGTGCTGGTCAGCTTCCAGCGCCTCAAGAACGAGCACAACGCCCTGTTCGCCGAAGCCGCCGCGGTCGGTGTCGAGGTCGGCGGCGACGTCAATCTCGACGAACTGGAGCCGTTCCTGCCGCGCCTCGGCCTGATCGTCGTGCGCTTCGCCTTTATGCGCGACGGACGCCCGTTCTCGGTCGGCCGCCTCTTGCGCGAACGCTTCCACTACACCCGTGACCTGCGGGCGGTGGGCGACTTCATCCCCGACCAGATCCTGTTTCTCCTGCGCTGCGGCTTCAACAGCTTCGAAGCCGGCCCTGACTTCTCCGTCGATGCCCTCAAGCACGGCGTTGCCGCCTATACCGTGTGGTACCAGCGCGGCGTCGAGCGCAATGTCACCATCGCCGAAAGGCGTCTGGGCAAGGAAAACTTGGGTCAGGAATCGGCATGAGCGGCGTGCTGGCGCGCCGCCTGGAGCTGTTGAACGAGCGCTACGCCGAGACCGGCCCGCTCTCGATCATCAGCGCCATCACCGAGGAAGAGTTCGCACCCGGCAAGGTGGCGCTGGTGTCGTCGTTTGGCACAGAGTCCGCGGTATTGCTGCACATGATTTCGCGCATTCGCCCGGACCTGCCGATCCTGTTCCTGGATACCGGCAAGCTGTTCGGCGAAACCAAACGATACCGCGACCAGCTGGCGAAGCTGCTCGGACTGACCGATGTGCGTTCCGTCACGCCCGATCCCGAACGGATCAAGGATCTGGACGGGAAGGGTGTGTTGTGGTCGCAGAACCCCAACCAGTGCTGCGAGATCCGCAAGGTGGAGCCGCTGGCCCGGGCCGTGGCGCCGTTCGACGCCTGGTTCACCGGACGCAAAGCATTCCAGGCGGCGACCCGCGCCAAATTGCCGGTGCTGGAACTGGCCGAGGGCAAGTTCAAGGTCAACCCGATCGTGGGTTGGACCAAGGCCGACATCGACGCCTATTTCGAGCGTTACGCGCTGCCGCGCCATCCGCTGGAGGCCGACGGCTATCTTTCCATCGGCTGTATGCCCTGCACCAGTCGCGTCGCCCCGGGCGAGGACGCCCGCGCCGGCCGCTGGCGCGGCACCGATAAAGTGGAATGCGGCATCCACCTGCCCGGCGGGCAACCGGTCGGCGCCTAAAAAGCTGCCACTCGGGGCCGCGTCTGACTTAAACTGCGGGTCATGGGCTTCATTCTCAATTCACGACCGGTCGAACATCATCCGCGCTTCCACACGGCTTTCGCGGCGGCCTTCCGCGATGTCCCGGGATCGTGGCGGATCGTCGACTGCCCGGTGCTCACCGCCGAGCCTCTGCCCGTGGAATTGCCGCCGGCCGGGGGCTTCGACGTCGTCATCTTCACCAGCCAGATCGCCGCCGCGCTGTTCCCGATCGGGTCCGCGCAATCCGAAAGGAAGATCATCGCGGTGGATGAGGAGACCGCCGACACCCGTACCGGCTATGTCACCACCGCGCTCGGGTCCGCCTGGGCCGGAAAGAAAGTCCTGGCGGTGGGCGAAGCCACCGCCAACGCCGCGCGCGCCGCGGGCTTCACCTACGTGCTCGATACCGGCCATGACGTCGACGACATGCGCGCCTACCTCGCGCGCGCGGGGTTCGGGCAGGCGCTGTATCCGTCCGCCGAGGATGTGAGTGCCGATCTCGAACAGGCGTTCCCCGGCAGGGTCAAGCGCCTGGTCACCTACCGCATGGTGCCCCGCGCCGGCCTCGATCTCGATCAGACCGTGCCGGGGTGGCGTGACGCGCCGGTCCTGGCGCCGCTGTTCTCGAAGCGCAGCGCCGAAATCCTGTCCGGCCTTTTGACCAAGACCCTGGCGGATCACGCGGGGCAAGCAAATATCGCGGCTATCGGCATCAGCGCCGAGGCCACGGTGGATGGCCCCTGGACCAGCCGCGCCGTCGCCGGCGAGCCCACGCTCGCGGGTGTCGCGGAGGCCTCCGCCAGATTTGCCCGAAGCATGATGGAAGCCAAAGCATGACCGTCCACCACGGAGCCTTTCCCGCCACCCGCATGCGCCGCCTGCGCGCGAGTGCCTGGCGCCGCCGCCTGGTGCGCGAGACCGTGCTCACGGCCGACGACCTGATCCTGCCAATGTTCGTGATCGAGGGAAAAAACCTGCGCGAACCCATCGCCAGCCTGCCGGGCGTGGCCCGCGTGTCCATCGACCAGGCCATCGCCACCGCCCAAGAGGCGAAAGCGCTGGGCATTCCGGCCGTCGCCCTGTTTCCCTCGGTCGATCCAAGCCAAAAGGACGATAGCGGCAAGGAAGCCATCAACCCCGGCAATCTGGTGTGCCGCGCTGTGCGGGCCATGAAGGCGGCCGAGCCCGACATCGGCATCATCTGCGACGTGGCGCTCGATCCCTATACCACCCACGGCCACGACGGCGTGTTCATCGACGACGACGTGGTCAACGACGTGACGGTCGAAGTGCTGGTGAAGCAGGCCATGACCCTGGCCGAGGCGGGCTGCGACGTGGTGGCGCCCTCGGACATGATGGACGGGCGCATCGGCGCCATCCGCGCCGCGCTGGAAGCCAAGGGTTTCCATAACTGCATGATCCTGTCCTATGCCGTCAAATACGCTTCGGCGTTCTATGGGCCATTCCGCGATGCCGTGAAGTCCAAGGGCTCGCTCGGCACCAAGGGCAAGCACACCTATCAGATGGATGCGGGCAACGTGGCCGAGGGCGCGCGCGAGGCGGCGCTCGACGTGGCCGAGGGCGCCGACATGATCATGGTGAAGCCGGGGATGCCTTATCTCGACGTCATCCGCGCGGTGAAGGACGCGGTCAATGTGCCGGTGCTGGCCTACCAGGTGAGCGGCGAGTACGCCATGATCGCCCACGCCGCCGCGGCCGGCGCTTTCGACCGCGTTGCGGCCATGCGCGAAGCCCTGCTGGGATTCAAGCGCGCGGGCGCCTCGGCGATCCTCACCTACGCCGCCATCGATATCGCCAAGGATCTCGCCAAGAAGTGACCATGAACGCGCCCCCTGAAAGGCAGCCGGCCATGTTTCCGCTGATGCTCGATGTCAGCGCGGCGCCGGTGATGCTGATCGGCGGCGCGAGCCTTCTGGCGCGCCTTCAGGCCCTGGGTGACCACGGCGCTACGGCCGTACATGTGTTCGCGCCCGATGCGCCCGCCGCACTCGCCGCATTGGCCGGAGACCGCCTGGCGCGGCGCTGGCCCGATGCGGCCGACTTCGCGCGTATCGCGCCGGCACTGGTCTTTATTTCCGACATGCCCGACGGCGAGGCCGCGGCGTTCCGCGTGCAGGCGAAAGCCGCGCACGCGCTCGTGCATGTCCAGGACCGCATCCCGCTGTGCGATTTCCACCTGCCGGCCAAGGTCCGGCGCGGCCACCTGCAGGTAACGGTCTCGACCGACGGCCAGGCTGCGGGTCTCTCCCGCCTGATCCGCCAGTATCTGGAGGCCGAGGTGTTCGGGCCGGAGTGGGCGGCGCGGGTGGAGGAACTGGCCGCCGCGCGCCTTGCCTGGAAGGCCGAGGGGATCGGGATCGCCGAACTCGCCGCGCGGGTCGAGGCCCTGGTCGCGGCGCGGGGCTGGCTTCCGGCAAAAAGACCATAAGTTTCAATATAGTATCCGGTTGCTTAACCTCCGGCGTTGGGCTGAATTAGGATACAGGCCGATAGTCCGGGGAAGCGGCGATGGATGGTGCGGAAGCAGTACTGGTCGAACCCGGCGTGTTCGCGATCGTGGTGGGCGTACTGCTGACGGTCGCTGTCGTCGTCCTCGGCCTGATGATGGCGCAGCGCCGTCGCCTGGCGGCGCAGTTCGCTGGCCTCGCCGCCGACGTCGCGTTCACCGAGGATGTCACCGGCCTCGGCTCCTGGTCGCGCGGCATCGACGATACCACCGCGCGCTGGTCGCCCGGCCTGTACAAGCTGTTCGGCGTCGACCCCGCGACCTTCACGCCGACGCGCGAAGCGATCCTGTCCAAAATCTATCCCGACGATCTTCCCGCCTTCGCGCGCATCGCCACGCCCGAAACCAGCGGCGGGCAGGGCGGCGATGCCGAGGTGCGCTTGTTCTGCGGCGATGGCTCGATCAAGGACGTGCTGGTGGTTGTGCGCTTCCGCAGGAACGGCGCGGGCGTCGTCAAGGAAGTTGTCGGCGTGGTGTTCGACATCACCGTGCGCAAAGCGGCGCAGCGGATGGTGGCCTTGCGCGAGGAGCAGTTGCAACTCGCCATGAACGCCATGGGCGCGGGGGTGTGGGAAGTTGACCTCAGTACCGATACCCGCGCCATCAGCGCCGAATGGGTCAATATCCTGGGGTACGATCCCAAGAACTACACCTTGACGCGCGAGGAGCACTACGCGCTCACGCATCCCGACGACCGTGAGGCCGTGCACGAGGCCTACCGCGTCCAGATCGCCGCCGCCGCGCCGCTCGACATCGAGTATCGCATGCGGCACGCCGACGGCCGTTATATCTGGATCCACAGCCGCGGACATGTGCTTCACGACGCCAAGGGTACGCCGGTCAAAATGATCGGCACGGTGGTCGAAATCACCGGGCGCAAGCAGGCAGCCGAGCGCCTGGAAAAACGTGCCCTGGAAGCGACTCTGCTGCACGACGGGGTCAAGCTCGCCGCCGAGGCGGCGTCGCTGCCGGCCGCACTCGAGGCGCTGATCAGCATGGTGTGCCACGCCATCGGCTGGCCGACCGGCCATGCCTTCACGGTCGCGCGGGGCGGCGGAGAGCTCCTGTCCACGGACATATGGCATGACCACGATCCGAATCGCTATGCGCAGCTGCGTAAGATCAATGCCGGCGTCAAATACGCGCCGGGGGTCGGGTTGCCGGGCAATGTCTGGAGGGCCGGGCGTCCGATCTGGTCGGCCGACATCGCGGCCGATCCGCAAT
>JAIBCD010000019.1 GCA_019694335.1 Rhodospirillaceae bacterium
TGCTGGGGCCGCTTGTACTGGGGCCGGTTGGGCGACCGCCGGCGGCGCGGCGGCGGCGGGAGTAGGCGACACCGCCGGAGGTGCGGTAGCAGGCGCGGCCGGTGGCGCAGCAACGGGTGCCGCAGCCTGCGGCGCGGCGGCGACCTGGGGTGCCGCGGCGGGCGACGTGGCCGCGGGAACCGCTTCGGCGGAAGGCGCGGCGGCCACAGCGGCTTCGGTTGGAGCCGGCGCCTGAGATGCAGGTTCGGACGACGCCGCGGGCGCCGGCTTGGGCGCGGCCGGCGGCGTCAACGCGGCGACTTGTGGACGGGGTGGCTCAGGCGAGAGCAGCAGCACGCCGGCGATGATAGCCACCGCAAGAACCGCGGTGCCGGCAATGGCCGCCCAGCGCATATTGCCGCCGCGGCCGCCCGAGGATTTGATCGCGCCGGAGCCGGCCAGGCGCCCGGCATCGAAGCCCGCGCCAGCGGTCTCGGTCTGACGTTGCTCGTTTTCTTTTTCGGCTTTCTGCAGCGCCTTGAAGAGCACGCTCATCTGTATCGCCCCGACGCCGGGCGCCGCGCGTCGCTCGCGACGGCGGTGCGGCGCATCCCCTAACATATGGAAAATGACCAACCGTCTCGGCCGGCATCTCGCACGTTGCGCTAAACCTATTATATGAGACCGCAGGTAGCAAGCATCGCGCGCCCCCTTAAGTCATTGATCTGACACCATGTAAAGCCACTGTACAGTTGTTAAGCTGTACCTTTGCAATGCAAGAGATGTGCGCGCTTGGGAACAGTCGCCCGCGGCGCAACTTCCGTGGCGCGCAAAATTTCTTTATCACTCGATTTTTCCAGCAACGATTTGGCGCCGCCTTCATGCTGCAATCCCGCGAACAGCCCACATTTTCACCGTTCGGAGCGATCGATCTCTCCCGGCTGACCGATCGCGCCATGTGGGCGGCCTTTGCGCCCAGTCTGCATATCGAAGATCCGACCATACTGCCGCGCGCCGGGCTCGTGATCTTCAATGACGACCAGTCGCGGGGCGTTCAGGAACAGATCCGCAAAGAGGGCTACTTCCAGGCCACCAACGTCACGTGGGGGCTGGACCTCGGCCTAATGGTCGAAGCTGTGCACACCTTGTCCGCAGCTGGGCTACCGCCGGTGTTCGCCTTCCTGTTCGATGAATTCTGGGTGCCGTTCCGGAAACTGGCGCCGATCTACCAGGCGCTGCTCGGCAACTATGCCATGCTGCCGGACTTCTGGGTCTGGAACGTCGATCCCAAACGCGCAGAGTCCGGTTGGGCGCCTCACCGCGACAAAGGCCTAATTTCGCTGTTCCCGGATGGATCGCCCAAGTCCATCACCACGTGGATCCCCTTGACGACCGCGACCCCGCTGAACGGCTGCATGTATATCGTTCCGGCGCAGTACGATCGCACCTACGGCACCCCCCAGGAGAACACCCATACCTTCGACATGCAGAGTATCCGTGCTCTGCCCTGCAATCCCGGTGACTTCTTCATCTGGAACCAGGCTGTCCTGCATTGGGGCGGCAGGACCGCGCCGCAAGGCCAGGAATCCCGCGTAAGCATGGCTGTGGAGTTCCAGCGCGGCGACCTCCCGTCGTTCCACGACCCGCTCATCAATCCGCATGTGACTTTGCCGTTCCCCGCGCGCCTCAAGCTGATCGGAATGCAGATCCTTCAATACCGGCACATGTACAAAATCTTGCCGGAGGTCGAGAAGATCGCGGTGGAACTGCAGCATTGGAAAATGTGAGCGCTCTTTGGAAGAGGTAGCATGAACCGGCACAAACGCCGCGCCGCGGCCAAGCAGGCACAGTCCACGCCCGAACCGGGCGCGGCACTCCCGCAGGCCGTCGCGCCTGTGGAAACCCCTTTTGGCAAGCCGGGGCTGGTCCTTCGCATGTTCGCGAAAATCCTGTTGTCGGATTGGGTTTTGAAGCGTGTGCACCACCCTGACGTGCGCCGGGCGCTCGCGTCACTCGCAGCACAAGCCGGCAGGCTTGAGTTGGCCCAGACCCTGCGCAGGTAGACAGGCCGCAGGCACCGGCAGCCGGCAATCACGTCTCGAGCGCAAGCCCAGCAATTGAGTTTAGACACATGAGCGAAGCTCCAAACCCGCACCCTTCGGACTCCGGCACGATACTGGAGCGCCTCGACCGCGTGATCGCGGCGGATCCCACGAATGCCATGTGGCACTGGCGGCGCGGCGTGACCCTGGCCGCAGCGGACGATTTTCCACACGCACGGGAGGCGCTCGAGAAGGCCATCTCCCTGCTGCCCAGCTACGCGGACGCCTGGGTCTCGCTGGGAGGAGTGCACGTAAAAATGGGTGACCGGAAATCCGCCAAGCGTGCTTTCCGGTCGGCGGCCGACATCGAACCCCTGACCGAAGGGGCCATCGCGGGCTATCTGTCGAATGCTTGGCTGCCGGAGTTTGCCGTATGGGGCATCAAAACCGCCATACAGGGGTACTGGCGGAAGCTGCGCCGGCGCACGCAGTGCGCGGATGCGACGCAGACCGTGCAAGAAGCAATAAATTTCGGTGATCGCCGGCACTATGCCGCGGCAATAGACGTTTTGCGGCGCGGCCTTGCCCGCTGCCCCGGATATGTGCCTTTCGCCAAGTACCTGGGCGCATATCTGGTCATGCACGGCAACAGGCAGCAAAGCCGGCAACTCCTGGAAAAAATGGTCGCGTGGTGGCCGGAAGACCCCCAAACGCATCTTGCGCTTGGGGTATGTCTATCGGCTCTCGGAGATGTGCCCGCGGCGAGTGCCGTGCTGAAGCGAGCCCTGGCGCTCGACCCGGGCAACCACGACATTCAGGTTGCCCTTTCCGCCATCGGCGCGGCCCCCCCGCCCGCTCCGAACCTCATCGAAACACGCAATGTTTTCGACAATTATGCGGAACACTTCGATAGCGATCTCGTGCGGGGGCTGGACTACCGGGTACCGGAAAAACTGGCGGCGATCTTCGCCGAGCGCGGCCGCGTCTGGGATCGCATGCTCGACCTCGGGTGCGGAACCGGTCTCACGGGCGTCAGCCTGCGCCCCTACACGCGGCATTTGACCGGCGTCGATCTATCGCGGGCGATGATCGATAAGGCCAAGGCGCGCGGCGTCTATGACATGATGTACCAGGGCGACTGCGTCGCCTTCCTCCAACAGATCGACGCCACCTACGATCTGATGGTGGCGACCGACGTTCTCGTATATTTCGGCGACCTAGCGAATCTGTTTCGTGCCGCCAGAGTGCGTCTCGTCCCTGGCGGTGTCTTCTGGTTTTCCGTCGAAGAATGGGGGGGAGAGGGTTATGTGCAGCAACTGACACGTCGATATCAGCACAGCCTGTCCTACATTCGCGCGACCGCGCACACTACCAACTTACGGCCGGTTTTCGAACAGCAGATCGACATCCGGTTGGAGAACCGCAGGCCGGTTCGTGGGCTGCTGGTGGCGCTCGAAAGGACTGACGATTTCAGCGAAGATAAGAGCTGGCAATTCCAGCCCGGCAGTACGCCCAGCGGTGCCGCATCGACTTGACACGCACGACTGAGCACACTTCTCAAAACGAGATCAGAAATTCGTGGTGCGGAGACAGCAATTGGCTCCTGAGACCGCGCGTTCCCCAACGCGTGTGGCGCATTTAGAAAAGCTGGTCTCCGTAAGGGAGAGATTCGAACCCGTGCCTTAAAGGCGCAGAAAACAGAATCACAGGTTCGTGGCGCCGGGGAAAGTAATGGCGCGCCCGAAGGGATTCGAACCCCTGACCTTCGCCTCCGGAGGGCGACGCTCTATCCAGCTGAGCTACGGGCGCTAAGCCGGGCGGAATTTAGAGCATCGCTCGCCCGGGCGCAAATACCCGCGAAACCCCTAGAATCCGCCGGAAACAACGCGCGCGCCGCCGGCGGTCCGCACGCCGGGACCACCGCGGTCCAGGCCTGACGGCAGCGGCGCTTTCGGGTCGGCGATGAAGGCGGCCACGTCGCCCAGCACGGTCGCGGCGTCGCGGTCGCGCATGATCATGTGCCAGCCGTCGGGATAGATCGCGGTGCGCGCGGCCTTGTTGGCGCCGGTCATGGCGGCCATGGCGCGCAAGGACGGCGCCTCGGGGATAATTTCGTCTTTCTTGCCGTAGAGATACAGCACCGGAACCCGGATCTCGCCGGAGACCGCGAGCGCCTCGTCCATCAGGTCCGAAAGGCCCGACACCGCATCGACGCGGGTTTCCTTGATGAACAAGGGGTCGCGGCCGTTGTCGCGCAGCATCTCGATATTGTCGCTGGCCATGCGGCCCAGGCTTTTGCCGGTGGGTTTGTACCTGGGCAGCAGATGCGAACCCACCCACAAGGCGACGCGGTAGAACACGGGCATGGTCTGCTTGCCCCACACCGCGGGCGCGGCCAGCACCGCGCCGGCCACCGGCAGGTTCTTCCCGGTGGCGAGCGCGGCCATCACCACGGCGCCGCCCATGCTTTCGCCCATCACATAGAGCGGCAGGTCGGGATAGGCGCCCTTGAGGGCCTTGGTCATGGCGGTGAAGTCGCCCACCAGCGCGTCACGCCCCGGCCACAGGCCGCGGTTGGCGGTGGCGCCGAAGCCGCGCTGGTCGTAAGCGAACACGGCGATGCCTTGCGACGCCAGATACGGCCCGACGCCCGGCGCACCCGGCACCTTGTCGAACGCCTTGCTGTAGTCGTTGAAACCATGCAGCGCGAGCACCACGGCCTTGGGCTGGCCGTCGGGCAGCCACTGGCGCACCGGCAGCGAAAGGCCGTCGGAGGTAATGAAAGCCTTGCCGGTGAGTTGCGGCACATGCGCGCCAGGGCCCGGGGGCGCCACGGTCGGCGCACAGGCCGCGATCAGGAGCGATGCCGCGAGCGCCGCGGCGGCGCGAATCATCCGGATCCTAAATGTCTTCATCTCCAGCCCGCATCCAAGCAATCGACACCGAGCAAGATACGCCACCGTGCCCGAGGCGTGGCCCGCCTAAAATACCGGTGTTCCCGGATAAAGGCCTGGCCCGGAGACGGGCTTGGCGCGTCCTCAGCGTTGCGCCTGGCTCTGGCCCGCATTGTTTTGATCGGGCGGCATCTGCGTCAACTGAAGGAAAATATCCTCCAGGTCCACCTCCTCGGTGCGGATGTCGGCGATCGGCAACGCGCAGCCACGCGCGGCATCGAGTATATCGCGCATGGCGTGGGAACTGGGACGGTAATTAATCAATATCTCGTTAGGCGACGGCTGGCTGGGATTGAAGCGCTGCAGGGCTTCGGGAATGGCCGGAAGCGCTTCGGTCAGGATCAGCGTCACCGACTTGTTGTCGAGGCGGCGCAGCAGCGCGTGCTTGGTGTCGCAGGCCACCAACCGTCCGTGGTTGATGATGGCGATGCGGTCGCACAACTCCTCGGCTTCCTCGAGATAGTGGGTGGTGAGCAGGATCGTGGTCCCACGCGCGTTGAGCGATTTCAGGTAGCGCCACAACTGTTGGCGCAATTCCACGTCGACGCCGGCGGTGGGCTCGTCGAGCACGATCACCGGCGGCGTATGGACGATGGCTTTCCCAACCAGCAGCCGTCGGCGCATGCCGCCCGACAACGTGCGGGCGTAGGCGTCGGCCTTATCCTTCAGCCCGACGACCTCGAGGATCTCGTCGGTGCGCCGCTCGGCCTTGGGCACGCCGTAGAGGCCGGCCTGCACGTCCAGCACCTCGCGCGGCGTGAAGAACGGATCGAGGTTGAGTTCCTGCGGCACCACGCCGATGGCGAGGCGCGCGGCGCGCTCCTCGGTGTCGATGTCGCGGCCCCAGATCCGCACCTGGCCGGAGGTTTTTTTGACCAGCCCGGCCATGATGTTGATCATGGTCGACTTGCCGGCGCCGTTCGGCCCGAGAAGGGCGAAGAACGAGCCGCGCGGCACGCCCAGGGAAAAATCCGTCAGCGCCTGCTTCGGCGCGCGCTTGCCGCCGCGATAGAGCTTGTTCAGGTCGCGGATTTCGACGGCCAGATCGGGCAGCGGAGCGGATGCCTGTGTCATGCCAAAGGGCTAACACCCGCCCGGAATCCCCGTCAATGCGCGAGAATGCCGTGGCACACCTTGCAATTTTGCCTGGAAATTTACGCGGTCCGGCCGCATAAACAGGGCCTCGCAGACGTTACCGAACGGACCGCCGCCCATGGCCGAAGCTCTGGAAACCATCAAAGTGGACACCATCACCGTCGCTTGCGACGGCGGCGGCGGCGCGCTCGGCCATCCCCGCGTTTTCCTGCATATCGAGCCGCAGGTCGGCGACATCGAGTGCCCGTATTGCAGCCGCCACTACGTGCTGGATAAGGACGCCGCCAAGGCCTACCACGGCCACTAAATCCGCCGCGCCCGGGTTCTCAAGACCCGGCGGATTTGCGAGAGTCCTGG
This sequence comes from Rhodospirillaceae bacterium, assembly GCA_019694335.1. GTDB lineage: Bacteria > Pseudomonadota > Alphaproteobacteria > Rhodospirillales > Rhodospirillaceae > SHVO01. Next base: position 6,428 of record JAIBCD010000019.1, read on the forward strand.
CAGCGCAGCTTCTTGTACATCGCGCCTTCCGCGCGGGGCCATACCGGGACTCATGACCGCCAAACGCCTCTACCTCATCGACGGCTCGGGCTACATCTTCCGCGCCTTTCATGCGCTGCCGCCCATGACGCGCCCGGACGGCACGCCGGTGAACGCGGTCTATGGCTTCTCGGCCATGCTGATGAAACTGCTCGACGACCTGCGCGACCATGCCGCCGAGGAACTGATCGCGGTGGTGTTCGACGCCAAGCGCGCCACTTTCCGCAACGAGATCTATCCCGAATACAAGGCCCACCGTCCCCCGGCGCCGGAAGAACTGGTGCCGCAGTTCGCGATCATCCGCGACGCGGTGCGCGCCTTCAATGTGCCGTGCATCGAACGCGAGGGCTTCGAGGCCGATGACCTGATCGCCACCTACGCCAGGCTCGGCCGCGAGCAGGGCGTGGAGGAAGTGGTGGTGATCTCCGCCGACAAGGATTTGATGCAATTGGTCCGCCCGGGTGTGCGCATGCGCGACCCGATGAAGAACAAGGACATCGGCCCCGACGAGGTGAAGGAACGCTTCGGCGTGCCGCCCGAGAAAGTCACCGACGTGCAGGCGCTGGCCGGCGATTCCAGCGACAACATCCCCGGCGTGCCGGGAATCGGCGTCAAGACCGCCGCGGAATTGATCCTGCAGTACGGCGATCTCGAGAACCTGCTCGCCCACGCCGGCGAGATCAAGCAGCCCAAGCGCCGCGAGAACCTGCTCGCCCACGCCGAAACCGCGCGCATGTGCAAGAAACTGGTGACCTTGCACGATGGTGCGCCGATCGACGTGCCGCTGCAGGATCTGGCCTGGAAAGCGCCGGAGCCGGACAAGCTCCAGGCTTTCATCGCGGCGCAAGGCTTCAAGAGCCTCGCCACCCGCGCCGGCGCGCGCATGTCCGGCGACAAACCGCCGGCCGGCGCCAAGGCGGCATCCGCACCGGTGGCCGTCACCGGCAAAGGCGCTTACAGCGCCGTGCAGGACATGACGGAACTGGCGCCGTGGCTGGCCGAAGCGGTGCGCGCGGGGTTCCTGGCGCTAGCCGTCACCGCCGATGTCGAAGACCCGATCCGCGGGCAGATGGCGGGCATCGCGCTGTCCACCGGGCCGGGGCGCGGCTGCTATGTGCCGGTGCGCCACGCCGGCAGCGGCGAGCAAGGCTCCCTTGCGCTCGGCGGCGCGGTCAAGCAGGTCGCGGTGAAGGATCTGGTCGCGGCGCTCAAACCGGTGCTCGAGAACCCGGGCGTGCTCAAGATCGGCCATGACATCAAATTCGCGATGCACCTCCTGTCGCGCGAGGGCTTGGCCACGGTCGCGCCCATCGACGACACCATGGTGCTGTGTTTCGTGCTGGAAGGCTCCAAGCCCGGCCACACGCTGGCCGACGTCGCGCTGTCGCAGCTCGACCACACGCCCATGCCGCTCGAGGACGTGTGCGGCACCGGCAAGACCAAGGTCGCCTTCAGCAACGCGCCGCTGGAAAAAGCCACCGCCTACGCCGCCGAAGCCGCCGATGTGGCGTTCCGGCTCTATCACAAGCTCAAGCCGCGCCTGGTCGCCGATCAGGTGGTGCGCGTCTATGAGACCATGGACCGGCCGCTGATCCCGGTCCTGCGCGCCATGGAGAACGAAGGCATCCTGGTGGATGCCACGTTCCTGAAGACCCTCAGCCAGGACTTCGGCGAACGCATCGCCGGATTCGAAAAGCAGATCCACAAACTGGCGGGCGAAGAGTTCAATGTCGGTTCGCCCAAGCAGCTGGGCGAGATCCTGTTCGAACGCATGGGCCTGCCCGGCGGCAAGAAGGGCAAGACCGGCGCCTATGGCACCGGCGCCGACATCCTGGAGGAACTCGCCGCCCAGGGCCACGACCTGCCGGCGCGCGTGCTCGACTGGCGCCAGCTCTCCAAGCTCAAGAGCACCTACACCGATGCCCTGGTCGAGGAGATCAATCCCAAGACCGGGCGCGTGCACACCACCTTCGCCCAGACCATCGCCGGGACCGGGCGGCTGTCGTCGGTCAATCCCAACCTGCAGAACATCCCGATCCGCACCGAGGAAGGCCGCAAACTGCGCGCGGCTTTCGTCGTACCCAAAGGCATGAAACTGATCTCGGCCGACTACAGCCAGATCGAGCTGCGCCTGATCGCCCATGTCGCCGACGTGAAGGCGCTGAAGCAGGCGTTCCGCAACGGCGAGGACATCCACGCGGCCACCGCCTCGCAGATGTTCAACACGCCGATCAAGGGCATGGATCCGCAGGTGCGCAGCCGCGCCAAGGCTATCAACTTCGGCATCATCTACGGCATCTCGGGTTTCGGCCTCGCGGCCCAGCTCGGCATCCCGCGCGGCGAGGCCCAGGCCTACATCAACTCCTATTTCGAGAAGTTCCCCGAGATCCGCGACTACATGGAGCGCACCAAGGCGGACGCGCGCAAACAGGGCTACGTCACCACCTTGTTCGGCCGCCGCTGCTGGGTGCCCTACATCAACGACAAGAACCCGGCCATGCGCGGCTTCGGCGAACGCGCCGCCATCAACGCGCCGATCCAGGGGGGCGCCGCCGACATCATCAAGCGCGCCATGATTCGCGTGCCGTCCGCCCTCAAGGAGGCCGGCCTCAAGACCCGCATGATGCTCCAGGTGCACGACGAACTGGTGTTCGAGGCGCCGGCGGGCGAGGCGAAAGAAGCCGAGATCGTCATCCGCGAGGTGATGGAGGGCGCCGCCAAGCTCGACATCCCGCTGACGGTCGATGTCGGCGCCGGGCCGTCCTGGGCGGACGCCCACTAACGCTGATATATTCGGCGGCATGCGCCGCGTTCTCGCCGCCCTGATTTTCGCAACGCTCCCCGCCCCCCTCTCGGCGGCGGATGGCGGCGCGCTCGCCTGTTTCGCGGCCGGACAAAAGCCGGCCGCGGTCATCGGCGCCTGCACCGCCGCCTTGGGCAGCGGGCTGAACGCCGAAACCCGCGTGCTTGCGCTGCTCGCCCGCGCCGATGCTTACGTCGCCGCCACGGACCTCGCCGCTGCGCGGCGCGACTTCGACGCGGTCCTGCGGCTCGCGCCCAACCACACCGCCGCGCTCATGGGCCGCGCGCGGATCAACGAGGCCGAAGGCAAGGCGCAGGCCGCAGAAACCGACCTCTCGGCGGTCATCGCCGCCGAACCCGCCCCCGAGGTTCAGGCGGACGCCTACACCCGGCGCGGCGCCTTGCGCCTCGCACGCGGCGCGGCCGACGACGCCGCCACCGACCTGGAGCAGGCCGGACGCCTGCTGCCGCGCGACGTGGAGATCCGCCGCGCCTTGGCGAAGGCGCGCATCAAGGGTGGCCAGATCAAATCCGCCATCCTGGTGCTCAACGGCGCGCTGGGCTTGGCACCCGCCGATATCGACCTTTTGCGCATGCGCGGCCTCGCTTACGCCCAGGCGCGGCAATTCGGACCGGCCATCAACGATTTCAGCGCGGTCCTGGCGGCGCAGCCGGAGGACCAGCCGTCGCTGGAAGGGCGCGGCGTCGCGGCGCTGCAGAACGGCATCTACGGCCGCGCGCTCGCCGACTTCACGCGTCTCGCCGACCTGCGCCCCAATGACCCGCATGTGGTGTTCCTGCGCGCCAACGCCCAGCTGCAAAGCGGCCACCTCAAGGAATCGGTCGACGACTACACGCTGGCGCTGAAGGCCCTGCCCGGCGACGAGGAATCCCTGTTCGGCCGCGCCACGGCGCGCATGTTCCAGGCCGACTACGCGGCCGCCGAAGCCGACCTGGGCGCGATCCTCGCCAAGGCGCCCGCCGCCGCGCAGGCCATCGCGCGGCGCGGCCATGTGCGGTTCCTGCGCCAGGCCTATAAGGACGCCGCCGCCGATTTCGCCCAGGCGCTGACCTTGCCCGACGCGCCCGCCGATCTTTTGCTGTGGCAATTCGTGGCGGCATCGCGCGGCGGCGACACGGGCGCGGCCAAAACCCTGGCCGCCGGAATACAGAAGACGCCCGCCGATTCCTGGCCCGCCACCGTCGCCCGGTATTTCCTGGGACAAATCTCCGGTGACGACCTGATCAAGGCCGCGCGTAATTCCCAGGGCCGCCTGTGCGAGGCCTATTTCCACCTCGGCCAGGCCGCGCTGATCCAGCACGACTCCGCCGAAGCCGCCAAGCTGTTCACCGCCGCCCGCTCCACCGGCATGAGCCGCTATGTGGAATACGCCGCCGCCCTGGCCGAGCTTGCGCGCCAGGAGGGTGTGCAGGAAAAGTGGCCACCGGTTTTCCGTCCGGACAACCGACCAAAACCATAAATCCCTCGCCAATAGCCCGGCTGGCCCCGGTTAAGTTACTGTAAGATTATGATTAAAGTGCGCCTGCCCGGTCCGGAACATACCTAGGCGATATTTTTGCCATAATGCGCCAGTGGTATTGAACCAAGCGTCCGCTGAAGGCGTTTTCTAAATTCAAACGCCGCCTTTTAGGAGAGGGGTACCCGCCCGTGGCACAACGCATCGCTCTGGTCGACGACGATCGCAACATCCTGACCTCGGTTTCCATGGTGCTCGAGGCCGAGGGCTTCACCGTGGTCACCTACCGCGACGGCGCCGAGGCCCTGCGCGGCCTGCTGGCCGAGCCGGTGGACCTCGCCATCCTCGACATCAAGATGCCGCGCATGGACGGCCACGAACTGCTGCAGCGCCTGCGCGAGAAGTCCAACATGCCGGTGATCTTCCTGACCTCGAAGGACGACGAGGTCGACGAGCTCCTGGGCCTGCGCATGGGCGCCGACGATTACATCAAGAAACCGTTCTCCCAGCGCCTGCTGATCGAGCGCGTGCGCGCGGTGTTCCGCCGCCTGGAAGCGCAGAAGGCCCAGGGCCCCGGCGGCGGCGTCTCGGCCACCTCGGTCAAGCGCGGCGAACTGGTGCTCGATCCCGCCCAGCACCTGTGCCTGTGGAAGACCTTGCCGGTGAACCTGACCGTCACCGAATTCCTGATCATCCAGGCCCTGGCGCAACGGCCCGGCCACGTCAAAAGCCGCGATCAGCTGATCGACGCGGCCTACGGCGAGCACATCTATGTCGACGACCGCACCATCGACAGCCACATCAAGCGGCTGCGTAAGAAATTCCGCGAGGTCGACAAGGAATTCTCCCATATCGAGACCCTCTACGGCGTGGGGTATAAGTACAACGAGACCAACGTCGCAGCCGCGTCAGCCTAAAATGCCCAAGGGGCGCCTTGAACTCGGACCGGGACTTTCAACTCGATGATCTGCGCCTGAAATCGTCCAGCGCGGGCGGCGGATTGTCGTTTGGCGCTTTCGATCCCGACGAACCCGGCCGCCTCAAGCGGGTGTTCTCGCCCCTCACCTTGCGCTTCCTCGCGGTCAACCTGGCCGCGCCGGTGCTGCTGGTGCTCGGCCTCCTGTTCCTCGACCAGTACCAGGACACCCTGATCGCCGCCGAACTCGACGCCCTGGACACGCAAGGCGAGATGATCGCCGCGTCCATCGGTGAAGGCGCGATCGTGGTGGAAAGCGATTCCGACGCGAAGCCGGTGTTTACGCCCAGTGGCACCCTGCGGGTGATCGATCCGGATTCCGCGCGCCAGCTGTTGCGGCGCCTCGCCGGCCTCGCGCAACTGCGCGCGCGGCTGTTCGCCCGCGACGGCACCATGATCGCCGACACGCGCCTTTTGCAGGGACCGGGTGGCGAAGTGCAGATCCTCGACCTGCCGGCGCCGCAATCCAACCGGTTCGCCGACCGCCTGCGCGCTTTCTATGAGCGCGCCTTCCGACGCTTCGCCTACGACCGCGGGCTGGAGCCCTATGTCGAACAGGTCCATGTCACCGCCAAGGACTACGCCGAGGTCGCGCGCGCCCTCGACCAGGGCGAGAACGGCACCGCCGTGCGCCTGCGCGCCGACGGCCAGAAGGTTCTGTCGGTCGCGATCCCGGTGCAGTTCTACAAGCAGATCGTGGGCGCGGTGCAGGTGTTCCGCGACGGCGCCAATATCGACAAGCGCATGGGCACCGTGCGCGCTTCGATCCTCGGCATGTTCGCCTGGGTATTCGCGCTGACGGTGCTGACCTCGCTCTACCTCGCCGGCACCATCGCCCGGCCGGTGCGGCGCCTCGCGCTGGCGGCGATGAAGGTGCGTCATTCCAAGAGCCGGCGCGACACCATCCCCGACCTCACCAACCGCTCGGACGAGATCGGCGAACTGTCCGCGGCCTTGCGCGACATGACCGAATCCCTGTGGAACCGCATGGATGCCATCGAAGCCTTCGCCGCCGACGTCGCCCACGAGATCAAGAACCCGTTGACGTCGCTGCGCAGCGCAGTGGAGACGGTCACGCGCATCAAGGATCCGGCGCAGCAGAAGCGGCTGATGTCGATCATCATGGACGACGTCGCGCGCCTCGACCGCCTGATTACGGAAATCTCGGACGCCTCGCGCCTCGACGCGGAGCTGTCGCGCGCCGAAATGGGGCCGGTGAACATCCGCCCGCTGGTCGAGGCGCTGGCGGAAGTGCAGAACGCCAACGACAACCCCGACGCGCCCAAGATCGCGATCTGGGACAGCGCAGGCGCCTCGCCCGAGGGCGAAGCGCCGCGGCCTTTGATGGTGAAGGGCCTGGAAGCCCGCCTCGGCCAGGTGTTCCGCAACCTGATCGGCAACGCGGTCTCGTTCAGCCCGCCCGCCGGCGTGATCACCTTGCGGATTTTCCGTGAACCCCGGATCGTGACCGTGACGGTCGAGGACCAGGGGCCCGGCATCCCGTCCGGCAAGGAACAGTCGATCTTCGACCGCTTCTACACCGAGCGCCCCGAAGGCGAGAAGTTCGGCACCCACTCGGGACTGGGGCTCGCGATCTCCAAACAGATCGTCGAAGCCCACCGCGGCCTGATCTATGCCGAGAACATCGTCGCCGAGGAACCCGCGGGAGAAAGCCCGACCGTCAAAGGCGCGCGCTTCGTGGTGCGCCTCCCGGCGGCCTAAGCCTGAAGGCTCAAGACAAAAGCCATCAAGAGAGGCAGCGTCAGGAACGACAGCAATGTCGAGATGACGACGATCCCGGCCACTTCCGCCGGCCGGTTGTCATAGCGTGCCGCGAACAGGTAGTTGAACACCGCCGACGGCATGGCGGACTGAACCACCACCGCGCCGCGCGCCGCCCCTTCCAGGCCCATCGCCCAGCTCGCCGCCAGCCCGACAGCAAAGCCGCCGCCCACGCAAAACAGCGACACCAGGACGCTGCGGCGCAAACCGACAACACTCAGACTCGCCAGCGAAACGCCGAGCGACAGGAGCATCAGGGGAATCGCCAGCCCGGCGACGGTCGAGATGCTGTTCATGAGAAACCGCGGCAGGGCGATATCTCCCGCTATCAGCGCGCACCCCAGCGCGATCGCATAGAGCGCGGGGCTCCTGAACACGCTGCGCGCACTGACCTGGCCGCTGGCGATGCCCTGGCCGATCGAGAATTGCAGCACGGATTGGGTGGCGAAGTAGGCGACCGCGAGCGCCAGGCCCGCCGGCCCGAAGGCGAACAGGCACAAGGGCAGGCCGACGTTGCCGGTATTGCCGAACACCATCGCCGGCAGGAACACCCGCACCGGCAGCGCCGCCACCCGGAGGATACCCCAGGCGACCACGCCGGTCAGGACGAGCACCAGGATTGTGGCGGCCGAGATTCGCGCCATCACGATGAGGTCGGGCCGGTTGGCAAGGATCGCGTTCAACAGCAGGCAGGGCGTGCCGACATTGATCACAAGTGCCGCGACCATATTCTGGTCGAATGGCATGCCGCACCGCTGCCAGAGGTACCCGGCGAGCGAAATGATCATCACCGGAGCGATGATCGCCAGAATGTCGTTGATCGGGGGCACGTGGTTTCCCGCAAGGTCCGCCGCGAGACATACGATACCGGCCGGATCATGACCATCCCGCATTGACAGCCCGCCAGCGGCCACGCGACCCTCGCGGCCGGTAGAAAGGGTGACAGCGTGCCGTTGATCCATGCCAGCTGTGTGGTGGTGGGAGGTATCGGGGTTCTGATCCGGGGCGCGTCCGGATCGGGGAAGTCGGACCTCGCTCTGCGGCTGATCGACGCCGGTGCCAGCCTGGTCGCCGACGATTATTGCGAGGCCGAAGCCCTGGCCGGCCGGCTGGTGGTGCGCCCACCCCCCACGATCGCGGGCAAGCTCGAGGTGCGCGGCTTTGGTATTGTGGATATCGCCCACCTGCCCAGCACCACCGTAGGCCTGATCGTGGACTTGGTTGCCAGCGCCGAGATCGAACGTCTGCCCGACCCGCGCGGCGAGGGGGTGCTCTCCGACACCATCGAGGGCGTGCGCCTCCCGCGCCTCAGACTGGATCCCACCCACGCCTCTTCGGTGGCCAAGGTGCGGCTCGCGTTAAAAACCCGACCCAATGGCATGTCCTGATGGCCGCGAAACCCAAAACCCCCAAATTTAAAGCAAAGGCGAAGCCGAAAAAAAAGGCCGCGCGGCCGCTCAACACCGCGCCGCCGCGCGTGGTGGTGGTGACCGGCATGTCCGGCGCGGGCAAAAGCTCGGCCTTGCGCACGCTCGAGGATCTGCATTTCGAGACCGTCGACAACCTGCCCCTGGCGTTGCTGCGGGCGGTGGCGCACAGCGGCGACCACCGGCGCGGGCCGCTGGCGGTAGGCATCGACGTGCGCACACGCGATTTCGACGCCACGCGCCTGCTCGCCACCATCGCGGAACTGCAACGCACGGCAGGTGTCACGGTCAGCATCGTGTTCCTGGATTGCGACAGTGAAATCCTGTCGCGCCGCTTCACCGAAACACGGCGTCCCCATCCACTCGCCGATGATCTGCCGGTGGCCGCCGCCATCGAAATGGAACGCCGCTTGCTGGCGCCGCTGCACGACCAGGCCGACCTGGTGGTGGACACCTCGCGCCTGCCGCCCGGCGAACTCAAGCGCATCCTCGCCGGCCAATACGCCGGTTCCGCCAAGCGCCCGCTGAAAATCTTCCTGACGTCGTTCGGTTACCGCAACGGCCTGCCGCGCGACGCCGACCTGGTGTTCGATGTGCGCTTCCTCAAGAACCCGCACTACGAGCCCGACCTGCGGCCACTGACCGGCCTCGACGCGGCGGTCGGCACTTACGTCGAGCAGGATCCGGCGCTGGCGCCCTTCATCGACCACCTCACCCAGCTCCTCGACCCGCTGCTGCCGTTGTACGAGGCGGAAGGAAAGAGCTATCTGACCATCGCGGTGGGCTGCACGGGCGGTCAGCACCGTTCGGTTTATGTGGTGGAACGTTTGAAGGCCTGGCTCGCGGGACGCGGCATCACCTTCGACACCAGCCACCGCGACGTCCACCTCGCCAAACAGACGTAGCCGCGACCGCCGTGCGTTCGCGGCCCGGGACGAGCCGCCGGTCGACCGCAAGTTGAGCGCCGCGCATCTGGGCAATCTTTCTAACCAATTGATTAGTAATAAATATTTGCCAGTTACGCGATACCTGCCGGGATTTTTGCACCCGCACACAGGAAGGGTTAAGCTGCGCCCGATTTTCGCAGACCTAGGACTTTTTCCGCCTCCATGTCGCAAGCCAAACCGTTGATCGGACTCGTGCTCGTCACGCACGGGCGCCTCGCGCTCGAATTGGTCGCCGCCCTCGAACATGTCGTCGGTCCCCAGACTCAAGTGGCCACCGTCTGCATCGGCCCCGATGACGACATGGAACAGCGCCGCGCCGAAATCCTGGAGGCGGTCGAGGCCGTGAACGCGGGCGCCGGCGTGGTGGTGCTCACCGACATGTTCGGCGGCACGCCCTCGAATCTCGCGATCTCGATCATGGAGGCCGCCCCCATCGAGGTGATCGCCGGCGTCAACCTCCCCATGCTGATCAAGCTTGCCTCCGCGCGCCGCACCGAGACCCTGCAAAACGCCGTGATCCAGGCGCAGGACGCGGGGCGCAAATACATCAACGTCGCCTCTGCCCTGCTCGCCCAGGAAAAGCAGAAAACCAAGAAGAGCGGCTGAGCCTTCCGGCCATGAGCGACCTCATCCGCGACGCCGAGATCCGCAACACCAAGGGCCTGCACGCCCGCGCAGCCGCCAAGTTCTGCAAGACCGCCGGCCAGTTCAACGCCGACATCAAGGTCTCCAAGGGCGGCACCGAAGTCTCGGGCTCGTCGATCATGGGGCTGATGATGCTGGCCGCCGGCATCGGCTCGACCATCACCATCCGCACGTCCGGCGCCCAGGCCCAGGAAGCGCTCGATGCGCTGTGCACCCTGGTCGGCAACAAATTCGACGAAGAGTAGGCTGCCCTTGAAAACCAAAGGCGACGGCCACGGCGGCGAACGGATCTTCGAGGGCTTCGCGGTCGGAGCGGGGATCGCCATCGGCGTGGTCCACCGCCACGACAGTCGCGCCGTGGTGCAGGTGCGCGAGCGCCACGTTCCCGCCAACCGCATCCGCGCCGAGCAAAGCCGCATCGTGCAGGCGGCCTATGACGCCAGCCGGCGCATGGAAGAGTTGCAGGCCCAGGCCCGGCGCATGAAGGGCGCCGCCGGCGAGGAGTTGGGTTACCTGCTCGACGCCTACCATCAAATGCTGTCCGGCTCGCGCCTGGTGCGCGGGGTGCAGGCGCGCATCAGTGAACAGCAGATCAACGCCGAAGCCGCGGTGATGAAGGAAATCGGCCTGATGGCGGAAGCTTTTGCCGCCATGGACGATCCCTATCTCGCCGCGCGCATCGCCGATATCCGCGAAGTCGGCCGCCGCCTGGTGGAAAGCCTGGGCGAGAAAACCCCCACCGGCTTCGAGGATCTGCCCGACGACGCGGTGCTGGTGGCCGACGAACTTTCGCCCGCCGATACCGCGCTGCTCGACCCCAAGAAGGTCGCCGGCCTCGCCACCATGGTCGGCGGTGTCGAGAGCCATACCGCCATCGTCGCCCGCGCATTGGGACTTCCCGCCGTGGTGGCCGCCGATTTCCTGGATCAGGTCGAGAACGGCGAGACCGCCATCATCGACGGCGGCGAGGGCAAACTGATCGTGGCGCCCAGCGCCGCCACGCTCAACCTCTACCGCGAGCGGCGTGCCGATTTCCTGCGGGCGCAACGGGCGCTCACCAAGCTCAAGACCGTTCCCGCCACGACGCGCGACGGCATGCGCGTGACCTTGCAGGCCAATATCGAGTTGCCGTCGGAAGTGGACGCGGTGCTGGCGTCGGGCGCGGAAGGTATCGGCCTTTTGCGCAGCGAGTTCCTGTTCATGAACCGCGGCAAGCTGCCGACCGAGGAAGAGCAGTTCAAGGAACTCGCCGGCATCGTGCGGCGCATGCAGGGCCGCCCCGTCACCATCCGCACCCTGGATGTGGGCGCCGACAAACTGGGCGATGCGCTGGACCTGAAAACCGGGCCCAACCCGGCCCTGGGCCTGCGCGCCATCCGCTTTTCGCTGTCACGGCGCAAGCTGTTGCTCACCCAGTTGTCGGCGATCCTGCGCGTGAGCGCGCTCGGGCCGGTACGTATCCTGCTGCCCATGGTCTGCACGGTGGAAGAAGTGCGCGAGGTGCGCCGCATCCTCGCCCGCCTGGTCGCGGCCCTGAAGCGCAAGGGCGTGAAGATGGCCGACCCGCCACCGCCGCTGGGCGTGATGATCGAGATCCCGGGCGCGGCGCTTGCGGCCGATGCGCTCGCCGCCGAGTCCGACTTCTTCGCCATCGGCACCAACGACCTGACCCAATACACCCTGGCCATCGACCGCACCGACGAGCAGGTGGCCTATCTCTACAACCCGCTGCACCCGGCGGTGCTGCGCCTGATCCAGTTCGCGGCCGAAGCCGCCCATGCCGGCCGGATCCCTGTCTCCGTCTGCGGCGAAATGGCGGGGGACGAGCGGCTGGCCCCGCTGCTGCTGGGCTTCGGCATCACCGAGCTGTCGATGTCGCCCGCCAACCTGCCCCGGGTCAAAAACCGCATCCTGGATCTCACTTATTCGGCCCTGCAGGGCAAGGTTCGGCGCATCACCAGCCTGGCCGACCCCGCCAAGGTCCGGAAAGTCGTGGACGAACTGTCATCCTGACCCCGCGAGGGCGCTGAAAGGTTGCCGCTGGCACCCCCCTGCTGGTATACGGCGGGCACCTCATATTGACCCAAACCCTGCAAAAGAAAGCACCCATGGCCGACTACATCGTCAAAGACATCGCCCTCGCCGGTTGGGGACGTAAAGAGCTCAACATCGCCGAGACCGAAATGCCCGGCCTGATGGCGCTGCGCGCCGAGTTCGGCAAGGCGCAGCCGCTGAAGGGCGCGCGCATCGCCGGCTCGCTGCACATGACCATCCAGACCGCCGTGCTGATCGAGACCCTGAAGGCCCTGGGCGCCGACGTGCGCTGGGCCTCGTGCAACATTTTCTCGACCCAGGATCACGCCGCCGCGGCCATCGCCGAAGCCGGCACCCCGGTGTTCGCGGTGAAGGGCGAGACCCTGGAAGAGTACTGGGACTACACCCACAAGATTTTCGAATGGGCCGACGGCGGCACCCCGAACATGATCCTCGACGATGGCGGCGACGCCACGCTGCTGATCGTGCTGGGCACCGAAGCCGAAAAGAACCCCGCGCTGATCGCGAAGCCCGGCAACGAGGAAGAAACAGTCCTGTTCGCCGCCATCGCCAAGCGCAACAAGGAACAGCCGGGCTGGTACGCCAAGGTGCTCGCCAACATCAAGGGCGTGTCCGAGGAAACCACCACCGGCGTGCACCGCCTGTATCAGATGGCCAAGGACGGCCGCCTGCATTTCCCGGCGATCAACGTCAACGACAGCGTCACCAAGTCGAAATTCGACAACATCTACGGCTGCCGCGAAAGCCTGGTGGACGGCGTGCGCCGCGCCACCGACGTGATGATGGCCGGCAAGGTGGCGATGGTCGCGGGCTACGGCGACGTGGGCAAGGGCTCGGCCGCGTCGCTGCGCCAGGCCGGCTGCCGCGTGATGATCTCCGAGATCGACCCGATCAACGCGCTCCAGGCCGCCATGGAGGGCTATGAAGTGGTGACCATGGAAGACGCCGCCCCCAAGGCCGACATCTTCGTGACCGCCACCGGCAACCTCGACGTCATCACCGTCGACCACATGCGCAAGATGAAAGACCGCGCCATCGTCTGCAACATCGGCCACTTCGACACCGAGATCCAGACCGAGGCCCTGCGTAACTTCAAGTGGCACAACGTGAAGCCGCAGGTGGACGAAGTGGAGTTCCCGGACGGCAAGCGCATCATCCTGCTGGCCGAAGGCCGCCTGGTGAACCTGGGCTGCGGCACCGGCCACCCCAGCTTCGTCATGAGCGCCTCGTTCTCCAACCAGGTGCTCGCGCAGATGGAGCTGTGGCAGAACGGCGCCAAGTACGAGAAGAAGGTCTACGTGCTGCCCAAGCATCTGGACGAGAAGGTGGCCGAGCTGCACCTCGCCAAGGTCGGCGCCAAGCTCACCAAGCTCTCGGCCAAGCAGGCCTCCTACATCGGCGTGAACGCCGCCGGCCCGTTCAAGCCCGAGACCTATCGCTACTAGCTCGGCCTTTCACGGCAATAAATAAAAAGGGGGACGGTTTAACCGTCCCCCTTTTTGCGTCTTCACGCTATCTTCCCGCGATGGAGTTCCTGACGCCGCCGGTGCTGACCGGCCTGATCGCCATCCTGGTGCTGGTGCCGCCCGCCGCGTGGGTGCTCTGGCGCCAGCACCGCCATTGGCAGCGTGCCGAACGCGCCGCCAGCGCCGCGTCCTACTCGCACCAGGCCTTGCTGGCGGCCCTCGAGACCGCCCCCGAAGGTTATTTCGCCTGGTACCACCAGCCGATCTCCGAGGACGACCAGGACACCGACGCCCTGCCCCGGTTCCGCGACCAGGGTTATGGCTCCCGCCGCCTGGCCGTGCTGCTCGACTTGTTCCGGGGGATGGAAGCGACCTTCGACGACGTGCTGGAAGGTTTCGACCGCCCCTCCCGCGAGGCCCTGGACGCGGCGGTGCGCAACCTGCGCGACGGCGGCACCGGCTTCCAGATCGACCTGAATCACACCACCACCGCCCGGCGCATCCAGGCGCGAGGCTTGCGCGCCACCGACGCCCAAGGCCGCACCATGGGCGACGTGGTGTGGATGAGCGACGTGACCGAGGGCGTGGCGGCGGTCGATACCCTGACCCACGAGACCGCCGCGCTGCGCAAGGAATGCGACCTGCTCAAAGCCGCGTTGGACGGCATGGCCGATCCGATCTGGGTGCGCGACGACGACCTGTCCCTGATCTACTGCAACGCCGCCTATGTGAAGGCGGTGGACGCCAAGGACGCGGACGACGTGGTGGCGCGCGGCCGCGAATTGTCGCCGCGCGTGGCCGTGCGGGAAGTGCGCGCGCTGGCCGCCGCGGCGCGCGCCGCCGGCGAAACCCGCCGTTCCTCGTTCCACATGGTCATCGACGGCAGCCGCCGCCTGATGGAGGTCACCGAATCCCCGGTCGAGCATCCGGGCCGCGAAACGCGACCGGAGGAAACCGCGCAACTGTTCTCCGACGGCAGCGGGCGCCTGACGGCGGGTTTGGCCTATGACGTCACCCGCCAGGAGGAGCTCGAGACCCGCCTCAAGCGCGAAGCCGCCGCCCATGCCGACGTGCTGGAACGGCTCGGCACCGCCATCGCCATCTTCGGACCCGACACGCGGCTGATCTTCTTCAACACCGCCTATTCGGAACTCTGGCAGTTGGCGCCCGCCTGGCTGCTGGAAGGCCCGAACTACGCGACCGTGCTCGACACCCTGCGCGGCGAACGCAAGTTGCCGGAAGTGGCCGATTTCCCGGCCTACAAGGAAAAAGAGCTGTCGCGCTTCAACTCCTTGATCGAGCCGATGGAGGACGTACTGCACCTGCCCGACGGCGGCACGTTGCGCCGCGTGATCGCGCCGCATCCCATGGGCGGCCTGCTGACCACCTACGAGGACATCACCGATACCCTGGTGCTCGAACGCTCCTACAACACCCTGATCGCCGTGCAGCGCGAGACCATCGACAACCTGCAGGAAGCCGTGGCCGTGTTCGGCGCCGACGGCCAGTTGCGCCTGGCCAATCCCGCCTTCGCCGACCTGTGGGAACTGTCGCTCGATGCCTTGCGCGAGGGCCCGGCCATGGGCGCGGTGATCGACGCTTTCCGGGGCTACTTCGACGACGACACGGTCTGGGCCCGCCACCGCGCGGTCATGCTGACCGCGCTCGACGCCGACCGTACCCGCGCCGCGCAGCAGGGGCGCGTGGTGCGCAAGGACGGCTCGGTGCTGGAGTTCATCTCGGTGCCCCTGCCCGACGGTGGGGTGTTGTTCTGCTACAACGACGTGTCCGCGCCCGAACGTGTCGCCCAGGCCCTACGCGGCCGCGCCGAGGCGCTCACCGCCACCGACAAACTGCGCAGCGAGTTCATCACCAGCGTCACCGCCGAGTTGGAAGGCCCGGCGCGGTCGATCGCGCAATTGGCCGAGAAACTGCGCGGTACGCCCGAGGCCCTCACCGCCGCGCGCGACATCCTGGAAGCCGCCGAAGCCCTGAAGATGCTGATCGCCGACGTGCGCGACCTGTCCGGCGTCGAGGCCGGCCACCAGGTGCTCAGCCTCGATTCCTTCGATATCTGCGATCTGGTGCACCGGGTCACCGCCATGACCAAGGAAGCGGTGCGCCGGCGCGGCCTCTCGCTCACGGCGCAATGCCCGGACACCGCCGGCTGGATGGTGGGCGACGCGGTGCGCATCAAGCAGACGCTGTTCCATATCATCAGCGGCGCGCTCAAGACCGCCGCCGGCACGCGGGTCACCCTGTCGGCCGCGCGCGACCGCGACCAGGTGGTGTTCGCGGTGCGCTACAAGGCCGACGCGGAGGCCCGCGGCCTGGGCCTCGGCATCTATCTCGCCCAGCGCATCGCCGAGCTGCACGGCGGCGCCCTGGAGCTGTCGACCGAAAGCGAAGAGTCCGTGGTGCGCTGCCGCCTGCCGGCGGGCGATGCGGTCCGGGCCGCCTAAAGCGTGTCCAGGAAAGCTGGGAACCGGTTTTCCGTCCGGACACGCGACAAAACAATCGGCTAGAGTCCGCCGATGATTCGAAGAAACATCAGCGGACTCTAGCCTTGGATTACCTTCGCCGATCGCCCGCATTGGAGATCGCCTTGCCGGCCGAGGCCGATACCCGCGCCCTGGGTCAGGCCATCGCCCGGCGAACCCAGCAGGGCGACATGATCGCGCTGGAAGGCGGGCTCGGCGCCGGCAAGACCACGCTCGCCCGCGGATTCATCCAGCATTTCACCGGCAGCGTCGAGGAAGTGGTCAGCCCCACCTTCACCCTCGCGCAGCTCTATGACGGCCCCGTGCCCATCTGGCACTTCGACCTCTACCGCCTCAAAGACCCCATGGAGGTCTTGGAACTGGGCCTGGAGGACGCGCTGACCGAGGGGATCGTGCTGGTCGAGTGGCCGGAGCGCATGGGCCATCTGCTGCCGCAGCGGCGGCTGGAAGTGGGCCTTGCTCTTGGTCTACAAAACGGACGGCAAGCACGCCTCGCGGGCGATCCGTCGTGGGCCGCGCGCATAAAAGAAATCGGAAGCGATGTCGCCAGATGAACTAAAAATGGACCGTCAGGCGCTCATCGAGACATTCCTGGATAAATCGGGCTGGCGCGGCGCCAAGCGCTGGCGGCTGGCGGGCGACGCCTCGTTCCGCAAATACGACCGCGTGGAGAAAGACGGACGGCGGGCGGTGCTGATGGATGCGCCGCCGCCCCAGGAAGACGTGCGCCCCTTCGTCAGCATCGCGCGCCACCTGCATGCGCGCGGCTTCTCGGTACCGGAAGTGCTGGCCGAAGATGCCGCCGCCGGGCTGCTCCTGCTGGAAGACCTGGGCGACGACACCTACACCCGCCTCCTGAACGCGGGCGGCGATGAACCGGCCCTGTATGGCGCGGCCATCGACGCGCTGATCGCCCTGCACCAACGGCCGGAAGCCGATGTGGTGCCGCCGGGCGTGATCCCCTACGGCAAGGAGCGCCTGCTGGAGGAAGCAGGCCGCATCCACAGCTGGTACCTGCGCCTGGTCGGCGCGCCGGCGCTGCCGGCCGCCGCCGTGGCGGAGTTCGAGGACATCTGGAACGCGCTGTTGCCGGTGGCGTGGCGCGTGCCCACCTCCCTCATCCTGTTCGACTATCACATCGACAACCTGATGAAGGTTCCGGGCCGCACCGGCATGCAGGCTTGCGGCATCCTGGACTTCCAGGACGCGATCACCGGTCCGGTCACCTACGACCTCATGTCCCTGCTCGAGGATGCGCGCCGCGACGTGCCGGCGGCCGTGCAAAACCTGATGAAGCAGCGCTACCTCGCCGCTTTCCCAGCCACCGACCGCGCGGCTTACGAACAATCCTGGGCGGTGATGGCGGCGCAGCGGCATTTGCGCGTCATCGGCACTTTCGCGCGCCTGAAGCTGCGCGACAACAAGCCCGACTACCTGCGCCACATGCCACGCCTGTGGCGCTACATGGACCGGTGCCTCGCCGAACCATTGCTGCACCCCTTGCGCGACTGGATCGACCGGCACGTACCGCCGCACTTGCGCGTGGTGCCCGCGTGAAGCCCATGCCCACCACGGCGATGGTACTGGCCGCAGGCCTGGGCTTGCGCATGCGTCCGCTGACGCTCGCGTTGCCCAAACCGCTGGTGACGGTCGCGGGCAAGACGCTGCTGGACTGGACCCTGGACATGGCCGCCGCCGGCGGCATCGCCAGGGCAGTAATCAATGTCCACCACCTCGCCGACAAGATCATCACCCATACCGCGCGGCGCACGCGCCCCACGGTGCTGATCTCGGACGAGACCCGCCAGCTGCTCGATACCGGCGGCGGCATCGTCAAGGCGCTGCCGGTCCTGGGCGATGCGCCGTTCTTCGTGTTCAACGGCGACGGCATCCTGACCGACGGCGCGGCGCCCCTGCTGCGGCGCCTGGCCGACGCCTGGGACGGCGACCGGCTTGACGTGCTGATGCTGGTGCATCCGCGCGAAAGCGCCCACGGCTTCGACGGCGCCGGGGATTTCTTCATGAGCGGCGACGGGCGCCTGCGCCGGCGCGGCGCGGCGCCAAGCGCGCCGTTTGTCTATGCCGGCGCCTACATCCTGCATCCCCGCATTCTGGCCGGCGAGACGCCCACGCCGTTCTCCATGAACCGCGTGTGGGACAACGCCATCGCGAACGACCGCATGGCCGCGCTGGTGCACGATGGCGCATGGTTCCACGTCGGCACGCCCGCGGCCGTGGCCAATACCGAAATGCTGTTGGGGCGCATGGCGGCGCTGTCATGACCCAGGGAGGGGCGCCGTGGCTTGCCCCGCGCGCGGTGTTCAACATCGCGCCGCACCTCCCGTTCCTTGACTGCCTGGCCGAAGGCATCGCGCTGCACACCGGCGATGACCCGCTGGCGCTTGCCGGCATCACCGTACTTTTACCCACACGCCGCGCTTGCCGGTCTTTGCGCGAAGCCTTCCTGCGGCGCAGCGGCGGCCAGCCCCTGCTGCTGCCGCGGCTGATGCCGCTCGGCGACCTGGACGAAGAAGACGCGCTTCTTTCCGGGATCTCCGCCGGCGTCACGCGCCTGCCACCGCCGGTGCCCCCCCTCAAGCGGCAATTGCTGCTGGCCCGCCTGATCGCCGCGTCCGACCAGGCGCAGCAACCGGCGCAGGCCGCCCGGCTGGCGGCGGAACTTGCGCGCCTGCTCGACCAGGTTCAGACCGAACGCTTGAGTTTCGAAGGGCTGGCCGCCCTGGTTCCGGCGGAATACGCCGAACACTGGCAGATCACCATCGCGTTCCTGAAAATCCTGACCGGCGCCTGGCCGGCGATCCTGGCGGACGAAGGCGCCATCGATCCCGCCCAGCACCGCAATCTCCTGTTCGCCGCGCAGGTCGAGGCCTGGCGGACCGTGCCGCCCGGTCCCGTGATCGCGGCGGGATCGACCGGCAGCATCCCCGCGACCGCCGATTTGCTGGCTGCCATCGCCGACCTGCCGCAGGGCTGCGTCGTGCTGCCGGGTCTCGACCAGGATCTGGACGACGGCACCTGGGCGCAATTGGACGACACTCACCCGCAGACGGGGCTCAAGCAGTTGCTGGCCCACCTGAAGGTCGAGCGCGCTCACGTGAAGCCCTGGCCGGTGCAAGGGCCGGCGCCCGGCTCGCGCACCCGGCTGGTGAGCGAATGCATGCGCCCCGCCGCCACCACCGACCGCTGGCGCGACCTGCCCAAACTACCGGCCCTAACGGTGGAGGGCCTGAGCCGGGTCGACTGTCCGGGCCCGCGCGAAGAAGCCGAAGTGATCGCGCTGATGATGCGCGAGAGCCTGGACGTGGAGGGCCGCACCTGCGCCCTGGTCACGCCCGACCGGCGGCTGGCGGAACGGGTGGCGAGCGAGCTCGCGCGCTGGAACATCGACATCGACGATTCCGCGGGAAAGCCCTTGGCGCAGACACCGCCGGGCGCGTTCCTGCGCCTGCTGGCGGCGGCGGTGGCGGAGGACTTCGCGCCGGTGGCGACGCTGGCCCTCTGCAAACATCCGCTTGCCTGCGCCGGCTTCGATCCGGTGGTGTTCCGTTCCCTCACCCGCAAGGCCGAACTGGAGCTGTTCCGGGGCCCGCGCCCGGCGCCCGGTCTCGGCGCGTTGCGCGGCCTCGCCGCCCTCAGCGCCGACAAAGCCGCGCTCGAACAATGGATCGATGCGCTCGAAAAATGCTGCGGCGGCTTCGCGCGGGCCATGGCGGAACCCAGCGCACCGCTCTCCACGCTGCTCGAAGCGCATATGACGGCGGCGGAAGCCCTGGCGGACACCGCCGAGGTGCCGGGCGCCCTGCGCCTGTGGTCCGGCGACGCGGGCGAGGCCGGCGCCGCCTTCGCCGCGGAACTGGGCGAGAGCGCGGACGTGCTCTCCGGCCTCGCGCCCGCCAATTACCCCGCGTTGTTCGAGGCCTTGCTGGAAGGCCGGGTGGTGCGGCCGCGCTACGGCATCCATCCGCGCCTCTCGATCCTGGGGCCGCTGGAAGCGCGGCTGCAGCGCTTCGACATCACGATCCTCGGCAGCCTCAACGAGGGCACCTGGCCCGGCGAAGCCATGGCCGACCCCTGGATGAGCCGGCCCATGCGCCAGGCGTTTGGCTTGCCGTCGCACGAACGCCGCATCGGCCTCGCGGCTCATGACATCGCCCAGGCCCTCAACGGTCCGCGCGTTGTTCTGACCCGGGCCATCAAGGTGGATGGCACGCCCACCGTGCCCTCGCGCTGGCTGCGCCGCCTGGAACAAGTCGTGGCCGCCGCCGGGCTCGATGCCGAATTTGCCCGGGAACACCGTCCGTGGCTGGCCTGGGCGCGCGCCTTGAACGCGGCGGCGCCCTTGCCGCCCCTGGCCCCGCCGGCGCCCAAGCCCCCGGTCGCCGCGCGGCCCCGGCGCCTGTCGGTGACCGAGATCGAGAAATGGATGCGCGATCCCTACAGCATCTATGCCCGGCACATCCTGAAACTTCGCCCGCTGGATGAACTGGACCAGGATGTCAGCGCCGCCGACTACGGCCAGGTGATCCACAAAGCGCTGCAGACTTTCGTCGCGCGCCATGCCTCCGGGCCGCTGCCGGAGGACGGCTACGATGAGCTTTGCGCGTTGGGGCGGGGCCTGTTCGCCGGCGCCGCGTTGCGGCCTTCGGTCATGGCGTTCTGGTGGCCCCGGTTCGAGCGTATCGCCGCCTGGTTCCTGAAGGAGGAATCGGCACGGCGCCACACGCTTCGCCAATCGTTCGTGGAAGTGGACGGCGAACTCACCCTGGCGGCGGCCGGCGGACCGTTCACCCTGACCGCGCGCGCCGACCGCATCGACCTGCTCGCCGACGGCGCCTTGCGCATCCTGGACTACAAGACCGGCACGCCGCCCTCGTCCACCGAAGTGCTGGCCGGATATTCGCCCCAATTGCCTTTGGAGGCGGTGATCGC
The DNA here is from genome assembly GCA_019694335.1 of Rhodospirillaceae bacterium. Classification (GTDB taxonomy): domain Bacteria; phylum Pseudomonadota; class Alphaproteobacteria; order Rhodospirillales; family Rhodospirillaceae; genus SHVO01. The sequence continues at coordinate 27,496 of JAIBCD010000019.1, forward strand.
CAGCGCCGGCGGCTTCAAGGACATCCCCGCGAAAACGGTGGGCGAGCTGTCGTTCTGGCAGCTGCATGGCCGCGACGAGGGGGGAAGGATTTCGGTGGTCAAAGGTGACATGTCCGGAATCATCGAGACCGCCCGCGACGGCCTGCGCGGCCTGATTACGGCGTTCGACGATCCCAACACCGGCTATGCCGCGCGCCCCAACCCCGACATGGCGCCGGCCTACAGCGATTACCTGCACCTCGCGCGCGTCAAGGAATGGGCCGGCGACGAGGACGACACATGAGCGCCGGGACAAGCGCCGTCGCTATCGCCGAAGCCGAACAGAAAAAGGCGATTCATCCCGGCGCCAGCGTCTGGGTGAGCGCCTCGGCCGGTTCAGGCAAGACCAAGGTGCTCACCGAGCGCGTATTGACGCTGCTGCTGGCCGGAGTCGCGCCGGAACGCATCCTGTGCCTGACCTTCACCAAGGCGGCGGCGGCGGAAATGAGCAACCGTGTCGCCGACCGCCTGGCGCGTTGGGCGATTCTCGACGACGGCGCCTTGATCGACGATGTCGCGCGCTTCGCGGAACCGAGCCCCGAGATCCTCAAAGCCGCGCGGCGGCTGTTCGCGCGGGTGCTCGACGCGCCGGGCGGCCTCTCCATCCTGACCATCCATGCCTTCTGCCAGTCGGTGTTGCGGCGCTTCCCGCTGGAAGCCGGCGTGACCCCGCAATTCACGGTGATGGACGAGCGCGACAGCGCCGAGGCGCTGAAAGCGGCTCAGGAGGCCACCATCGCCGCCGCGCAAGGCGACGACCGCGCGCTGGCGGAGGCATTGGCCGTGGTCACGGCGCGGGTGCATGAAACCAGCTTCGCGGGCATCCTCGCCGGACTGATCGCCAGCCGCGCCAAGCTCGCCAAGGCGCTCGAACGCCACGGCGGCGTCGACCGCGTCCTGGCCGCCACGCGCGCAGCGCTTGGCCTTGACGCCGGCGATACCGAAACCGGCCTGGTCGCGGCGGCCTGCGCCGAGGCAGCGTTCGATCGCGCGGCCTTGCGGCGCGCGGTGGCGGCGCTTTCCGGCGGATCCGACACCGATATGGAGCGGGCCGCCGGTATCGGCGCCTGGCTGGCCGCGGCCGACCGCGCCGCTGCCTTCGGGGATTATTGCGGCGTGTTCCTGACGCAGAAGGATATCCGCAAAGCCGACCGGAACCTCGCCACCAAGGCCGCCCAAAAGGCCGACCCCCGGGTCTTGGTCACCATGCAGGCCGAGGCCGACCGCCTGGCCGAGGTGCGCCAGAAGCTCAAGGCGGCGCGGGTATTCGCCAACACCGAAGCCCTCGTGCGCCTCGGCGCGCATCTGCTGAACCTCTACGCGGCCGACAAGGCGCGGCGCGGCCTGATGGACTACGACGACCTGATCGAACGTACGCGGCGCCTCTTGGAACGCCCCGGCAGCGCGGCCTGGGTGCTGTACAAACTCGACGGCGGCATCGACCACGTGCTGATCGACGAGGCCCAGGACACCAATCCGGAGCAATGGGCAATCGTGAAGGCGTTGACCGCCGAATTCTTCGCCGGCGCAGGCCGCCACGAAGAGCGCGGTGCCCTGGCCCGCACGGTGTTCGTGGTCGGCGACCGCAAGCAGTCGATCTACGGCTTCCAGGGCGCCGACCCGGCCCAGTTCGATATCGTGCGCGGCATCTTGCGCGACAGCGCGGCGGCGGTGGGCCAGCCCTGGCGCGACATCTCGCTCAATGTTTCCTTCCGCTCCACCGCTGCGGTGCTGGAAGCCGTCGACACAGTTTTTAGCCAGCCCGGAGCCCGCGACAGCCTGGGCGAAGACCAGATCCACCACCTGGCCTCCCGCGAAGGGCACGGCGGCCTGGTGGAGATCTGGCCACCGGTGGAACCGGCCACCCGGGATGAAACCCCAAGCTGGAAGCCGCCGGTGGAGCGCAGCGAGGCGGACTCGCCGCCGCACCGGCTGGCGGCGCTGATCGCCCGGCGTATCGCGCATATGGTCAAGCACCGCGAGATGCTGGAAGCCAAGGGCCGGCCGATCCGCCCTGGCGACATCATGGTGCTGGTGCGCCGCCGCACCGGCTTCGTCAAGGAGCTGGTGCGCCAGCTCAAGATCCACGGCATCGCCGTCGCCGGCGTCGACCGCATGCAGCTCACCGAACAGCTCGCGGTCATGGATCTGGTGGCGTTGGGACAATTCCTGCTGCTGCCGGACGACGAACTGACGCTCGCCACCGTCCTCAAAGGTCCGCTGCTGGGTCTTACCGAGGATGAACTGTTCGCCCTGGCCCATGGGCGCGGCCGGAAGTCGCTGTGGGATGCCTTGAACGGCCATGCCGGCGCCGCATCACGGTTCGGTGAAGCCCAATCGTTCCTCGCCGCCCTGCTCGCGAAAACCGACTATCTGTCGCCCGCCGAATTGTACGGCCACATCCTGGTAGGCCTGGATGGGCGCAAGAAACTGCTGGCGCGGCTGGGCGCGGAGGCCGAGGACGCCATCGACGAATTCCTTAACCTGGCGCTGGCCTATCAACGCCAGCACGTACCGTCGCTCCAAGGCTTCTTGCACTGGATCACCGCGGGTAAAACCGAGATCAAGCGCGACCTTGATCAAGGCGGCGCCGACGCGGTGCGGGTGCTCACCGCCCACGGCGCCAAGGGACTGCAGGCGCCGATCGTGTTCCTGCCCGACACCTGTCAGGCTCCCACGCTCCAGGACCGGCTGTTCTGGACCGCGTCGGAGGATTCGCTTTTGGTGTGGGCGCCCGCGGTCGATGAACAGGATCCGCTGACTCAGCGTTTGCGCGAAATCGCGCTCACCGCCCAGGAGCAGGAATATCACCGGCTATTGTACGTGGCCATGACCCGCGCCGAGGACCGGCTTTACATCTGCGGCTGGCATACGCGGCGCGCGCGGGCCGAAGGCGCGTGGTACAGTCTTATGAAAGAGGGCCTCGCCGCGTCGCCCCGGTTGCTGCCCGTGGACGATCCGTTCTTCGCCGCCGATACGTTGTTCGCAGCGCCCGAAATCCTGCGCATGACCTCGGAACAGAGGGCCCTCGCGCCGCGCGAGGCCGCGCCCGAAGCGCCGATCGCGCCCGAACACCTCAAGCCCTGGGCGCTCAGCCCGCCCGCGCCAGAACCGATCCCGCCGCAACCGCTCGCGCCCTCGACCGCGGGGCGCACCGATCCGCCCGCCGCATCGCCGGTCAAGGACGACGGCCGCCGCCGCTTCCAGCGCGGCATCGTCATCCACCGCCTGTTGCAGAGCCTGCCCGAGATCGCACCGGACATGCGCCGCGCCGCCGCCGAAGCGCTCGCGGCCCGGCCCGCCTGGGGTCTCGACGCCGCCGCGCGCGCCGATGTGGTGCGCGAAACCCTGGCTGTCATCCAGGATCCGGCGTTCGCGAGCCTGTTCGCGGCCGGGTCCAAAGCCGAGGTGCCGATCACCGGCATGGTGAAAGGTCATGTCATTTCCGGCCAGGTCGATCGGCTGGCGGTGACCGCAGCCGAGGTCGTCATTGTCGATTACAAGACCAACCGTCCCCCGGCTTCGCGCGCCGAGGACGTGGACCCGGCCTACGCTTTCCAGATGGCGGTGTACCGTGCGGCGCTGGCGCAAATTTATCCTGGTCATCGGGTGCGCTGCGTCTTGCTGTGGACCGACGGTCCGTTCATCCTGGAACTTCCGCCCGCCCAGCTCGACGCCGCTCTCGCCGCATTACCATGACAATTTCCACGGTCGTCTTCGATATCGGCAATGTCCTGATCTATTGGGACCGCCGCAATCTGTACCGGAAGCTGATTCCGGATGCGGCGGAGATGGAAGAATTCCTGGACGAGGTGTGCAGCACCGCCTGGCACGAGCCCCAGGACGCTGGCGCGAGTTGCGCCGCGGCCACAACCGCGCTGAAGGCCCGCTTCCCCCAGCACGCGGTACTGATCGACGCCTTCTACGACCGTTTCGGCGAGATGCTGGGCGGCCAGGTGCCCGGCATGGAACAGGTCGTCATGGGCCTGAAAGCCCGCAACATTCCGGTCTACGGCCTGTCCAACTGGCCGGCCGAGATGTTCCGCCACGCCGAGGCCTATAACATCGTCAGCCATTTCGACGGCGTCGTGATCTCGGGCCATGAAAAGGTGAAGAAGCCCGATCCACGCCTGTTCCAGGTACTGTTCGAGCGCTACGACATAATCCCCGAACGCGCGTTGTTCGTGGACGACGTGGCGGATAATGTGGCCACCGGCATCGCACTCGGCATGCACGGACATCTGTTCCGTGACGCCGAGCGCCTGCGCGCCGTGCTCAAGGGCTATCACCTGCTCGCATGACCGAACCGGTTTCAGACAGCGATGACTCGACGCTGAAAGGCGTGATGCTCAGGGGGGCGTGGTACTACGCGGCTCCCGGCGCCGAACTCGCGCGCGGCCGCATGGCGCACAAGACCTTGCTGGGCGAGCCGGTGCTGCTGGGCCGGGACTCCGCCGGAAAAGTATTCGCGCTGCGCGACACCTGCCCGCATCGGGGTACATTGCTCACGCGCGGCGCCTTCGACGGCCGCGAAGTGGAATGCCCCTATCACGGCTGGCGTTTCGCCACCGATGGGCGCTGCACCGCCATCCCGTCCCAATGCAACGGCCAGCGCCCGCAAGCCGGCGACATCCGCGCCGTCAGTTATCCCGTCGCCGAGCAGCACGGCAATATCTGGGTTTATATTGGGCCGCGCACGGACAACTTACCGCCGCTGCCGGTGCTGCCCGATGCCGGCGATACGCCGCAGCTCTATGTCTCGTTGCGCTTCCCTTGCAACATCGACCTCGCGGTCATCGGCCTGATGGACCCGGCCCACGGCGCCTTCGTCCACAAATCCGCGGTGTGGCGCACCCGCGCCAGCATCCATGAAAAACAGAAGAGCTTCTCGCCGGTGAAGGACGCTCTCGGTTGGCGCATGGACCGGCACCCCGCATCCAGCAACAGCCGCGCCTATAAGATATTCCTCGGCGGCCGGCCGGAAACCGAGATCACCTACACCTTGCCCTCCACCCGTGTCGAACATGCGGCCACGAGCCGCTACAGCTACACCGGCCTGACCGCCTGCACGCCAGTGACCGCCGATGTCACCGATGTACATCACGCGATGTACTGGACCGTCCCCGGCACCGCGTTGCTGCGGCCCTTGGTGAAACGGGTGGCGCTGAAATTCCTGGACCAGGACCGCCAGGCGGTGCTGGCGATGCAGGAGGGCCTCGCCTTCTCGCCGCCCACCATGCTGGTGCGCGACGCCGACACCCAGGTGCGCTGGTACTACCGCCTGAAGCGCGAATGGCTGGCCGCCCAGACCGAAGGCCGCGCGCCGGTGAACTCGCTGACTCCTGTCACGTTGAAGTGGCGCAGCTGAGCGGACTGCGCTCAGAATTAAATGTACCAGGTACAATTTTCCCGAAAACAGTACGCGGCGAAGCGCCTGAGCCGCAAAATTGTACCTGGTACATTTAATTCCCCTCGGCGCGCGCATGTGGATAAGTTTTCCTCAAATAGCCCCATAAAATAAGGCTTTCCGTGCGCTCCTTGACGCTCGCGGAGGCGCTCCCTACATTCGGCTTCAAGGCACGACGCGTGCCACGGAAAGGAATCATCCCAATGAAGCAGGTTTCGGATCAGTCTTTCGAAGAGGACGTCCTCAAGGCGAGCGGCCCGGTCCTGGTGGACTTCTGGGCGGAGTGGTGCGGGCCGTGCAAGCAGATCGCGCCGTCGCTGGAGCGCCTGTCGGCGGAAATGGGCGGGAAGCTCACCGTCGCCAAGATCAACATCGACGACAACCCGCAGACCCCGACTCAGTTCGGCGTGCGCGGCATCCCGACCCTGATGATCTTCAAGGACGGCCAGGTCGCCGCGACCAAGGTCGGCGCGCTGCCCGAAAGCAAGCTCAAGGAGTGGGTGCAGCAGTCGCTCTAAGCCCCGCGCCGAGGGAAAATCCGCGAAGCCCCGTCCTATAAAGACGGGGCTTTTGCTTTTGGGGTATACCGTCGCTATACCTCTCACCGGGGCACGGGGGATAACGGATAAATGGCAAACGAGACCGGCGGGTATATCTCCGACGTTTCCTACGTCGCCGAGTTCTATGGCGACCACGCCCCCGCCCATATCAATCTGGTCGCCACCACCAACGGCTTCGCGCCGCGCCCGCTGAACGGGCCCTTCACGTGGTGCGACTACGGTTGCGGCAACGGCGTCACCGCCGTCGTGCTGGCGGGCTGCTACCCGCAAGGACAGTTCTACGGCGTCGATTTCCTGCCGATCCATATCCGTACCGCCGAAACCCTGGGCATGCGGGCCGGACTCACCAACACCACCTTCCTGCAAAAAAGCTTCACGGCACTGGCGAAAGACGACATCCCGCCGCTGGATTTCGCGGTCATGCACGGCGTGTTGTCCTGGATCGACGAACCGACGCGGTCCGCCCTGCTCGACGACGCGGCCAGGCGCCTCAAGCCGGGCGGCCTGCTGCTCACCGGCACCAATGCCATGCCGGGCTGGGCGGCCAAGCTGCCGATGCGCAATATGGTCTATTCGCTCTCCGGCCTCGGTGTGAATTCGCTGGAGCGCGCGCGCGTCGGCCTCGAATGGTTGAAGAAGATCAAGAAGGCCCAGGTCAAATATTTCCGCGACAACCCGGCGTTGGCCGAGGCGGTCGAGGAACTGGACAAGCTCGACCTGCGCTATATGGCGCACGAGTACTTCAACGAACACCTGCGCGCATTCTATTTTGCCGAGATGAAAGCGTTCATGGAGGCGCGCGGCCTCAAGTTCGCCGGCTCCGCGCGCATCTTCCTGAACATGGTCGACCTGGCCGTGCCCCAGGCGCTGCACGAGGAATTCCGCGCCGCCAAGAGCCGTGCCGAGCTGGAAGCCAAGCGCGACTTCATCCGCAACGAAACCTTCCGCCGCGACGTCTGGATCAAGGGCGACTCCTTTACCTCGGAAGAAGCCTGGGTGGCCGCGACCCGCGAGCTGGTGCTCGGCACGCTGGAACCCCTGGCGCAGATCGACCGCAAGGTCGCGTTCGGCGACATCCAGGTGAGCTACGAGAACGGCCCGCTCGCCGCCATGCTCAAGATGGTGGCGTACAAGGGCCTCAAGCTCTCGGCCGTCGCCAAGACGCCGGAGTTCGCCGCGCTGCCGCCCGGCACGGAAGCAGAGGCCGCGCATCTGCTCGCCGCCGGCGGCCAGGTGATGGCGTTCCCGGCCGAAACCAAGCCGGTCAAGGTCAAACCCGGATCCAAGCTGACCATGCCCATGGTCAACCGGTCGCTGATCAAGGAGATCGCGCTGCGCGTGCCCAAGATCGCGCTGGCCGCGGTCCACGCCGGCACCGGCGTCGAAATGCCCAACAGTGACGCGATCCTGCTCCTGGCCCGCTGCGAACACGGCCGCGACGGCGCGGTGAAAGCGGCGGCGGCGGTGATGGCGGGCGAAGGCGGCAACCTGATGATCGCCGGCAAGCCGGTGACCCCGGCGGAAATGGAGAAATTCCTCGCCGGCCGTCTCGCCCATCTCGAGGCCACCCAACTCGACAAGCTCGCCGAAATCGGCGTTATCTCACTGGAAGCGTAATGTCCGCATTGTTCACACCGCTGTCGCTGGGGCCGTTCAGCGTTCCCAACCGCATCGCCATTGCCCCCATGTGCCAGTACTCGGCCGACGACGGTTGCGCCTCGATCTGGCACCTGCAGCAAATCATGCAATACGCCATGTCCGGCGCCGGCCTGGTGATGCTGGAGGCCACCGGCGTCGAACGCCGGGGGCGAATCTCGCACGGCTGCCTCGGCCTTTATAGCGATGCCAACGAGGCCGCACTGGCGCGCGTCATGAAGGAAGCGCGTGCCGTGGCGATCCCCGGCACGCGCTTCGGCATCCAGATCGGTCACGCCGGACGCAAGGCCTCCACCCAACGCCCGTGGGAGGGCCGCATCGGACTGTCCGCCGGCGAAGACCCGTGGCCCACCGTCGCACCGTCCGCGATCCCGTTCGCGAAGGGGTACGACACGCCCGCCGCGCTGGATGACGCCGGCCTGCTCACGGTCAAAGCCGCCTTCGTGCAGGCCGCGGTGCGTGCCGAGCGTCTGGGCTTCGACGTGATCGAGCTGCATTCCACCCACGGCTATCTGCTGGACGAGTTCCTCTCGCCCCACGCCAACAGGCGCACCGATGGGTATGGCGGCGACCGGGCGGCGCGCATGCGTTTCCCGCTCGAGGTCGCCGAAGCGGTGCGCGGCGCGGTCTCGAAGAACGTCGTCGTCGGCGCGCGCATCACCGGCACAGACTGGACCGACGACGGCTGGTCGCCCGAGGACGCCGGCGTATACGCCACGGAACTGAAGGCGCGCGGCATCGGCTATGCCTGCGTCTCCAGCGGCGGGGTCGTCACCGGCGTCAACATCCCCTCGGGGCCCGGCTATCAGGTGGGCCTGGCGGCCCATGTGAAGCGCGCGAGCGGCATCGTCACCCGCGCGGTCGGCCATATCGTCACCGCCGATCAGGCCAATACGATCGTGGAAAAGGGCGAGGCCGACATGGTGGCGCTGGCGCGCGCGATCCTCGACAACCCGCGCTGGGTTTGGCATGCCGCCGACAAGCTGAAGGCCAAGATCGACTACCCGCCGCAGTACCAGCGCATCGCGCCGTCCTTGTGGAAAGGCGCCGCCTGGGCCCGGCCGGAAGATTTCGCTTAAGACTCGGCGTCGATGTCCCGGTTGGTGTAGTCGGTCATGAACAACACCGCCACGAAGCTCACCACCGCGCATAGCGCCATATAGATGGCAATGGGATAACCGCTCTTGTACGTGGCCAGCAGATAGGTCGCGATCAGCGGCGCCGGCCCCCCGGCGAAGATCGACGCCAGCTGATACCCCATGGACGCGCCCGAATAGCGCACATCCGGCGGAAAACTCTCGGCGATCAAGGCCGCCTGCGGGCCGTAGGTGGGGTCGTGCGACGGCAGCGACAACGCGATCACGAGGAAGGAGATCACGGCGACGCCGCTGTCGAGGCCGGCGATATAGATGAAGCTGTAGACCGCGGTCAGCACCATGCCCCAGAGATACACCTTCTTGCGCCCGAACCGGTCCGAGAGATGGCCCGACAGCGGCACCGTCACGAAGGCGATCAACGCCGTGCACAACACCGCCGTCAGCAGGAAGTTGCGCGTCATGCCCTGGGCGATGCCGTAGGTGAACACAAAGGCGGTGTAGATATAGAACGGCGCCTGCTGTCCCGTGCGCGCCAGCGCCGAAAGCCATACCGCCTTGGGATGCTTGACCATCACCTGCCACACCGGCTGCTTGACGATCTTGTTCTCGCTCTGAAGTTTGCGGAAGGTCGGCGTTTCCAGCACTCCCAGGCGGATGTAGAGGCCCACGACCACCAGAACGGCGCTGAGCAGGAAGGGCACGCGCCAACCCCAGGCCATGAACGTGGCGTTGTCCATGCCGCTGAAGGCGAGCACGGCGAGGTTGGCCAGGAACACACCCATGGGCACGCCGAACTGCGGCCAGGAGGTGACGAAGCCGCGGTGCTTGTTGGTCTTGACCCATTCCATGGACAACAGCACCGAACCGCCCCACTCGCCGCCGACACCGATGCCCTGGATGAAGCGCAGGATGGTCAGGATCACCGCGCCCCAGATGCCCACCACCTCGTAGCTGGGCACCAGACCCACGAGGAAGGTGGCGATACCCATGAGCAGCAAGGTGGAGACCAGCGTCGCCTTGCGGCCGATGCGATCACCGTAGTGGCCGAAGATGGCGGCACCGATGGGGCGGGCGATGAACCCTACGGCATAAACGCTGAACGCCTGAAGCGTGCCCACCAGCGGATCGGAGTTGGGGAAGTAGAGTTTGACGAACACCAGGCTGGTGAGCGTCGAATACAGGAAGAAGTCGTACCATTCGATGGCCGTGCCGACGGTACTGGCAATCACCGCGCGGGTAAGCTGGCCCTTGTGCTCTGCTTCGGAAATCGCGACTGCCTCGGCCATGACGCCCCCTGAAACGCTTCCCTTGGACCCTCCGGCCCAGTAGTAAGCTACCCCAAGGAACCAGCGTTTCCACCGTAAATTCGGGCGCGATTTCGGGCATGAAGATCGTAGACGTATCGGCGTTCTACAGCGAGCAAGGCGGCGGCGTGCGCACTTACGTGCACCAGAAGCTGGCCGCAGCCGCGCGCCTCGGCCACGTAGCCGTGATCATCGCGCCGGGACGCGAGAGCCGCGAGGACATCCACCCCGGCGGCAAGATCGTCTGGGTCAAGGCGCCGGTGCTGCCGGTCGACAAGCGCTATCACATGTTCCTGTCCTCGACCGAGGTGATGCGCATCCTGAACCGGGAACAGCCAGATGTGGTCGAGGGCTCCACGCCCTGGTACGCCGGCTGGATCGCGGGCCATTGGCAGGGATCCGCCGTGAAATCCCTGGTGATGCACGCCGACCCGGTGGCGGTTTACGCCCATACCCTGCTGGGCGCGCGATTGGGGATCGCGCGGGTCGACCGCCTGTTCGGCTGGTTCTGGCGCTACCTGCGCCGTCTGAACGCGCCGTTCGATTGCACGGTGGTGGCGGGCGAATGGCTGGCGCGGCGCTTCACCGGCTTCGGCCTCAGGAACGTGGTCACCGTTCCTTTCGGCATCGACCGCGCGCATTTCCACGGCGGCATGCGCGATCCCGCCTTGCGCGCGCGCATGCTGGCGGCCTGCGGACTTCCCGAAACCGCGAAGCTGCTGCTCACCATCGGCCGCCATCATCCGGAAAAGCGCCTGCCGGTCATGATCTCGGCCGTAGGCAAAGTCAATCAGGCACGCCCCGACGGCGTGGGCCTCTACCTCGTCGGCGACGGCCTGTCGCGCGCGCGCATCGACCGCGCGGCGGCGCAAGTGCCTCATGTCCATGTCGCCGGCCAGGTGCCGGACCGCGCCCTGGTCGCGCGCATGATGGCGAGCGCCGACGCGGTGATCCACGGATCGGGCTGCGAGACCTTCGGGCTGTCAGTGGCGGAGGCTTTGTGTTGCGGAGCGCCGATCATCGTGCCCGATACCGGCGGCGCCTTCGATTTCGCCGGGCCGGAATATTCCGAGGTCTATCCCTTGGGAGACGCCGACGGCGCGGCCAAGGCCATCGGGCGGCTGCTCGCCCGCGATTGGAATCAGCTCGCCAAAGCGGCTAATGCGGCAGCGGCGTCCCGGATTGGGACGGCGGACACTCACTTTGACCGGCTGTTTGCCCTTTACGAGTCGCTAGTCCGACAGCGGTCACAACCCCGTACATGAAGGCGTGGGTGGCGAGCGACAGCGCGCCGGCCGCCAGGAACATGGACGCCACCTGCGGCGCCGGCGCCGCGATGGCCTTGGCGAGCGCGACGCCCAGCCACATCATCATCACGTCGCGGTTCGGCAGGAACGGAATGCGGGTGAGCAGGAGCTGCGCCGCCAGGAACATCAGCCACTCGCCGAACGGCACTTGTGGAAGGGCAGCAGACCACTGCGCCACCTGGAGCGCGAAGATCGTCAACAACCGCGTGACATGCAGCCCGCCCACCACCGCCGCGTCCCGGCGCGAGAGCGCGAAGATGCGCTTGCGGAACACATACAGCATGGTCATCAGCGCCAGCGCCAATACGGCGCACAACAGGAGCGGCACCAACGGGTGGTCGCCCGGCGCCTGCAGCAGGGTGACATGGCCGCCCAAAATCACCACCGGCAGCATCAGGAGCGTCAGTGAATTGGACGCGAGGCCGGACAACAGGTTCACGTCCTTGATGGTCGAGAGAATGCCGCGCGTGGAATGGGGCACCGCATCCTTGGCCCAGAGGTAGAGATAGGCCTCGCCGGAGTAGTCGAACATCAGTTCGTTGTAGACGCGCTTCCTGATGAACACCGGCAGCGAACGCCAGCGGATCGGCCACAAGGCCCGGTAGATCAGCATCTCCGCGAAGGGCAGGATCCAATAGGCGACGGCGAAGAACACATAGAACATGGGCGCGCGCGGCAGCGCGGCCAGGGTAGCGTCCCAGCCGATCTCCGACAGGCGCACGTACATGAACGCCACCACCGCGACGGCGATGACGATACGAACGATGTTAAGGATGATTTTCGCGATGCGCGGCTCGGGAGCGAGAGCCTTGAGCCGGGCAAGCAGAGGCGACGTTTCCGCTTGCGGAACGGGATCTGACTCAGACGGCAACGGCGAGATCGTCGGGTTGGAGACCCTCGGGTCTCAGGCCCTCGGGTCTCTGGCCCTCGGGATTGGCGATAGGTGCCGACAGCCCCAGGACTTCGCGGTAGTTGGCGAGCACGTCCGAGAGAATGCGGTCCCAGTTATAGATCAGGCTGCGGCCGCGGGCGGCGGCGCCGAGGCCGCGGCGCAAGCCGGCGTCGGCGATCAGGCGCGCGAGACACGCGGCATACTCGCCCACGTCATGGCTTTCGCACAGATAGCCGGTGACGCCGTGGCTGACCAGCGACATGCTGCCGGTGGCGCGCGCGCACAGGGTCGGCAGGCCGGCGGCCATGGCCTCGAGCGTGACATTGCCGAAGGTCTCGGTGGTGCTGGGATTGAAGAAGATGTCCGACGATGCATAGGCGCGGGCGAGGTCGGCGCCCTGCTGGAAGCCGGTGAACACCGCGTCCGGCAGGCGCCCGGCGAACCAGGCGCGTTCGGGGCCATCGCCCACCACCAGCACTTTGAGATTGGCGCCCTTGGCGCGGGCCGCGGCGATGGTGTCGGCGAACACCGCGAGGCCCTTCTCCAGCACCAGGCGGCCGACGAAAGCCACGACCACGTCGGCGGGGCCGATGCCATGCGCCTGGCGCCAGGCCTCGTCGCGCTTGGCGGGATGGAACAACTGGCTGTCGATGCCCCGGCTCCAGATGCGGATGTCCGGGTTCATGCCTTCGTCGCGCAACACCTGCGCCATGCTCTCGGTCGGGGCGTAGATCTGGGCGCACTGACCGTAGAATTTTTTCAGGTACCCGCTGGCGGCGCGTTCCGCCCAGCCGAAGCCGTAGTAGCGGAAATAGGTCTCGAAGCGGGTATGCACCGAGGCGACCGCGGGGATGTTCCACGCCTGGGCCAGCTTCAAGGCCTTGTAGCCGAGCAGGTCGGGTGCCGAGAGGTGGAAGATATTGGGCCGGAAAGCCGCAAGGTCGTCGCGCACCGCGCGCGGCAGACCGAGCGCGAAGCGGTATTCGCGCCGGCGCGGGATCGAAATCGAGGGCACCGACACCACATCGCCGGAATGCGCGAAGGCCGGCACGGGCGCCGTGGGGGAATACACCCGCACCGCCACATGCTGGCGTTCGAGGTAATCCACCAGGCGATTGAGCGCCTGGTTCGCGCCATCGCGCAGGTAGTTGTAGTTGCCCGAGAACAAGGCAACGCGCGGCGCGGAGTATGAAGAGTTCAGAGCATTCATGTGGTGCTCTCGGCGGTTTTCATTTTTTGACCGGCCACCGACGATTTAAGCAGCAACGGCCGGATTCATTTAAGACGTCCCGGTGCGCCGCTCCCTACGCCCGGTCCGTTTGAAACAACGGTTCAAATAGCGGCGCTAATGTCTCTCTTAGGCCCCGTTAACTCAACAATTATTCCAACGATTTCATGCGCTTTTGACCCACAGGCGCCCCGGTGAAGGTAGACCGCTCACGGAGTCGGCGTGCGTGAATCAATTTTGAAACATCTCGTGAGCAATAGCGGCCGGCGCAAGAGGCCCGGTAAGGAATTGGACAGTTTCAGCTTTTTCAATTTCGCCTTGCTTGGCCGGTGTAACAACCGTATCCGGTCATCTTTAAGAGGGTGGGACGTCATTCCATGGAAGCTTATCTCGTGCTGGCGGCGGCGGCCTTTGTCGCCGGCACCATGAACGCGGTCGCGGGCGGCGGCACCTTCGTCACCTTCCCGGCCCTGATGTTCACCGGCGTGCCGTCGATCATCGCCAACGCCTCCAACGCGGTTGCATTGTTCCCGGCCAGTTTCGCCAGCGCCTGGGCCTACCGCCACGATTTCCAGAAGTTCGAGGGCGTTTCGCTGAAGGCCATGGTGGGCGTGAGCCTGGTGGGCGGCCTTCTGGGGGCCGCGCTTCTGTTGGTAACCCCCCAACGGACCTTCGACGACCTGGTGCCGCTGCTGCTGCTGGTGGCGACCGTGACCTTCACCTTCGGGCCGCGCATCACCCCGAAGCTGCAGAAGATGTTCACCCTCAGCGCCACGGGCGTGCTGGTGATCCAGTTCTTCGTCGCGATTTACGGCGGCTACTTCGGCGGGGCCATGGGTATCATCATGCTCGCGGTCTACAGCCTGTTCGGCCTCACCAACCTCAACGCCATGAACGCCACCAAGGCGATCCTGGCAGGCGTCATCAACGGCGTGTCGGTGATCCTGTTCGCCGGCGCCGGCAAGATCGCCTGGCCGCAGACCATGCTGATGCTGGTGTTCGCGGTGCTGGGTGGCTATTTCGGCGCGCGCGCCGCGCGCAAGATGAACCCCAAGCACCTGCGCATGGGCATCGTCGCCATCAGCATGACGGTGACCGCCGTGTTCTTCGTGAAGCAGTACGGCCTGCTTTAGGCGTTATCCCGCAGGATTTCCCCGGCGTAGTAGAGCGAGCCGCACACCAGCACGCGCCCGCGCGCGCCGGACAGGCGCGCGATCGCATGCGCCGCGTCGGGCGCGACGGCCACCTCCTTCATGCCGGCGGCGGCAGCGACGGCGGCGAGATCGGCGGGCGCGAAGGCCATGTCGTTGCCGGGGTTCGGCACGGCGGTGAAGCTCGCGCTCACGTGGGACAGCGGCCGCAGGTAATCCTCGGCGGCTTTGGTGGTGAGCATGCTGCACACCAGATGCAGCGGTGCGTCCGCCCAGATATCGGCGGCCAGGGCCGCGATCACCTCGCCCGCGCCGGCGTTATGCCCGCCGTCGAGCCACAACTCCCAGCCACGCGGCAGAATGTCCAGGAGCGGCCCCCGTTTCAGGCGCTGCGCGCGCGCTGGCCACTCCACTTTGCGCATGCCGGCTCTCACGGCGAACGGCGGAATGGCGATGCCCGATTGATCGAGCGCCGCGAGCGCCAACCCGGCATTGTCGTACTGGTGGCGCCCGGGCAGGCCCGGGCGCGGCGCTTGCCACTGGTTGTTCTCACCCGAGAAAGCCAACCCCTCGGGCTCTCGTTCGGCGACGGTCCAGTGGTGGTTCTGGAGTTTCAGCGGGGCGCCGATCTCGGCGGCGGCTTTGGCGATCACGTCCGCGGCTTCGCGCCGTTGCGCCACGCTGACGCACGGCACGCCCGATTTCATGATCGCGGCCTTCTCGCCCGCGATGGCCGCCAACGTGTTCCCCAGGTACTGCATGTGGTCCATGGAGATGGAGCTGAGCGCGGTGACGCGGGGACGCGCGATGACATTGGTGGCGTCGAAGCGCCCGCCCAATCCCACTTCCAGCAGCACCACGTCGGCGGGCACCTGCGCGAACGCCAGGAACGCGACCGCGGTGGTCACTTCAAAGAAGGTGATTGGCTTGCCGGCGTTGGCGGCTTCTACATGCTCCAGCATTTCCAGGAGCAGGGTTTCGTCGATCAAACTTCCCGACAACCTGATGCGCTCGGCGAAACGGACCAGATGCGGGCTGGTGTAGACATGGACTTTGTAGCCCGCCGCTTCCAGCACCGCGCGCATGGTGGCGACGGTGGAGCCCTTGCCGTTCGTGCCGGCGACATGGATCACCGGCGCCAGGCGTTCGTGGGGATTGCCGAGATCGGCGAGCAAGCGCCGCATCCGGTCGAGGGACAGGTCGATCAGCTTGGGATAGAGGCCGGTAAGCCGCGCGAGCGCGGCGTCAACCGCCGCGGTCGGATTCATTATTCGTCGTTCTCGTCCGCGTCGTAGTGATCGGCGTCGGGCACCGTCGGATCGGGGGGTGCTACGCGCCCCGCGGCCTCGACTTCCTTCTGCTTACGCCGGCGCGTGGGCGCCGGAAGCGTCACCACATCGGCGGACGGGCTCTTGTGCAACAGCAGTCCGATCAGCTGCACCAGCTTGGCGCGCAGCTCGTGGCGCGGCACGACCATATCCACCATGCCGTGCTCCATCAGATATTCGGAGCGCTGGAAGCCCTTGGGCAGGGTCTGGCGGATGGTCTGCTCGATCACGCGCGCGCCGGCGAAGCCGATGATCGCGCCCGGCTCGGCCACCGCCACGTCGCCCAGCATGGCGAAGGACGCGGTCACGCCGCCGGTGGTCGGGTCGGCCAGCAACACGATGTAGGGCAAGCCCTTCTCGCGCACCTTATCGACCGCGACGGTGGTACGCGCGAGCTGCATCAGCGACAGGATGCCTTCCTGCATGCGCGCGCCGCCCGAGGACGGGATCACGATCAGCGGCGCCTCTTGCAAAACCGCCAATTCTGCGGCGGCGATGATCGCCTCGCCGACGGCAGCGCCCATGGAGCCGCCCATGAAGTCGAACTCGAACGCCGCGATCACCACGCCGAGGCCGCCCATGGTGCCGTGGCCGACGACCACCGCGTCCTTCAGGCCGGTCTTGACCTGGGCTTCTTTCAGGCGCTCGCCGTAGCGCTTACGGTCCTTGAACTTGAGCGGATCGACCGCCACCGGCTGGACCTCGATCTCGGTCCACTGGGCGTTGTCGAACAGCATGCGGAAGCGGTCGCGCACCGGCATGCGCAGGTGATGGCCGCAATGGGTGCAGACCCGAAGGTTCTTCTCCAGTTCGCGATGGAACATCATCTCGCTGCACTTGGGACACTGCAGCCAGAGATTGTCCGGAACCTCCTTGGCGGGCTTCCGGAACTTCTGGATCTTCGGACGGACGAAATTGGTGAGCCAATTCATGGGCCTACCTTAACGCAAATGCCGCAAAATTGAAACCAGCCCTGCTTAATTGAGTGGCGCGGGCCCCGGGCGGAAAACCGGTACCCACTTTTCCTGGGCCCGCGCTAAGGCCAGGCGTTACGAATACCCGTGGCCAAGGTCTTCACGAACTCGAGAACCTTGTTCGAGAGGCCGGCTTCGGGCGTGCCGTCGGCTTTCACGCCTTTGGCGATGACATCGACGATGGCCGAACCGACCACCGCCGCGTCGCAATGGGCGGCAATGGCCTTGGCCTGCTCCGGCGTCTTGATGCCGAAGCCCACGGCGATCGGCAGCCGCGTATGCTTGCGTAGACGCGCCACCGCTTTTGCCACGGCATGTTCGTCGGCGGTCGCCGTGCCGGTGATGCCGGCGATCGAGACGTAATAGACGAAACCCGAGGCGCGGCCGACGATCGCCGGCAGGCGCGCGTCGCTCGACGTCGGCGCCGTCAGGAAAATGAGGTGCAGGTTGTGGGCGCGCAGGTGTACGTCCAGCTCTTCCGCCTCTTCGGGCGGCAGGTCGACCACGATCACGCCATCGACACCGGCCTTGGCCGCGTGTTCGGCGAATTCCTGCGGGCCGTAGCGGTAGATCGGGTTGTAGTAGCCCATCAGCACCACGGGCGTTTCGATCTCGTCCTCGCGGAACTTCTCGACCGCCTTGAGCACGGCTTTGACGTCGGTCTTGTGCTTGAGGGCGCGCTGGCTGGACGCCTGGATCGACGGCCCGTCGGCGGCCGGATCGGTGAACGGAATTCCAATTTCAATGATATCCGCGCCCGCAGACGGCAGGCCTTCGAGGATCTCGGCGAACACGTCCGGGTTGGGATCGTTGGCGGAGATGAAGGTCACCAGCCCCGCGCGCTTGTACTTTTTCAGCAGCGCGAAACGTTCGGCGATGCGGCTGATGGGCGCCGGCATTTTCTTGGCGGCGACACCTTCTACCAAATTCAGGCTCACAGCTTTTCTCCCAGCGCGTCGGCGACCGTGAACACGTCCTTGTCGCCGCGGCCGCTCAGATTCATGACCAGGAGGTGGTCGGGCGCCTGGGTGGGCGCGAAGCGCATGACATGGACCAGCGCATGCGCGGATTCCAGCGCCGGCAGGATGCCTTCGAGCTTGGAGCACAGCTGGAACGCTTCCAGGGCTTCCTGGTCGGTCGCCAGCACATATTTCACGCGGCCCTGGAAATGCAGCCAGGCGTGTTCGGGGCCGATGCCGGGATAGTCGAGGCCGGCGGAGATGGAATGCGCCTCCTTGATCTGGCCGCCATCGTCCTGCAGCAGATAGGTGCGATTGCCGTGCAGCACGCCGGGCGAACCGCCGGTGATGCTGGCGGCATGTTCGCCGGTGGCAATACCCTTCCCGGCCGCTTCGACACCGAAGATCTGCACGCTCGCGTCATCCAGGAACGGATGGAACAGGCCGATGGCGTTGGAGCCGCCGCCCACGGCCGCCACCAGTGAATCGGGCAGGCGGCCTTCGGCGGCCATGAGCTGTTCGCGCGTTTCCGTACCGATGACCGATTGGAAATCGCGCACCATGGTCGGATAGGGATGCGGGCCGGCGGCGGTACCGATCAGGTAATAGGTGTCGTGCACGTTGGAGACCCAGTCGCGCAACGCCTCGTTCATCGCGTCCTTGAGGCTGGCGCTGCCCTTCTCGACCGGCCGCACTTCGGCGCCCAGGAGGCGCATGCGGAACACATTGGGCTTCTGGCGCTCGATGTCCTTCGCGCCCATGTAGATCACGCACTTCAGGCCGAAGCGCGCGCAGACCGTCGCCGTCGCCACGCCGTGCTGGCCGGCGCCGGTCTCGGCGATGATGCGGGTCTTGCCCATGCGCCGGGCGATCAGGATCTGGCCCAGGCAGTTGGTGATCTTGTGGGAGCCGGTGTGGTTCAGCTCCTCGCGCTTGAAATAGACCTTCGCGCCGCCCAGGTGCGCGGTCAGGCGCTCGGCGTAATAGAGCGCGCTCGGCCGGCCGGCGTAATGCAGGTTGAGGTTGGTGAGTTCCCGGATGAACGCGGGATCGTCCTTGGCCGCGGCATAGGCCTTGTCCACCTCGAGGATGAGAGGCATCAGGGTCTCGGCCACATAGCGGCCGCCGAACAGACCGAAATGTCCGTTCTCGTCGGCGCCTGAACGGTACGTGTTGCGGGCTTCAGCCACGGCCATTGTTAACCTTTGCCGGTCTCAAAATGCCTGATCGTTGCGCGCCTTCCACGCGCGGAGCGGTCTTATACTCCAAAGACCTGACACCGCGTTAAAAATCGACGGTTTTAGGAGGCTTTCAGCGCCCGGGCGGCCTTGGCGAAGGCCCTGATTTTAGCGGGACTTTTGACCCCGGGGCGGGATTCCACCCCCGAGGAGACATCCACCAGCCGGGCCCCCGACTCCTTCAGGGCCTTGGCGATATTGCCCCGGGTCAGCCCGCCGGCCAGCCCCCAGGGGGTGCGGCCGACATAGGTCTTGAGCAGCGACCAGTCGAAGCTCCTGGCGTTGCCGCCGGGGCGGGTCGCGTCCTTGGGCGGCTTGGCGTCGAACAGCAGCCAGTCGGCATGCTCGCTGTAGGCCTTGGCGTCGATCAGATCCTTGGGCGTCTCGATGCCCAGCGCCTTCATCACCGGCAGGCCGGAGAGCATGCGCACCGCATCGACCCGCGCCGGGGTTTCCTTGCCGTGCAGCTGGATCATGTCCAGGCGCACGGCCTTCAGCGTCTTCTCGAGCTCGGCGTCGGTAGGGTTCACGAACAAACCCACCTTCTTCACGCCCCGCGGCACGAGGCTCGCGAGTTCAGCCGCCATTTCGGGCGAGACGTACCGCGGCGAGCGGCGGAAGAATACAAATCCCACAAGATTGGCGCCCGCGTCCACGGCGGCGGTCACGCCGCGCGCGTCGGTCAGGCCGCAGATCTTGATCTGCAGCTTCATGCGGTCGCTTGGACGCGTTTTTCAGAGGAGACGGGCGCGATTTCCTGGGCGATGCGCGCGGCAGCGGCGGCGGGATCGGCGGCGGCGGTGATCGGACGGCCGATGACCAGATAGTCCGCGCCCGCGGCAAGCGCGTCGGACGGCGTGAGGATGCGCTTCTGATCGTTGGCGACCGACCACGTCGGTCTCACGCCCGGCGTGATCAGCTTTATGGTGGGGCCGAGATCCTGGCGCAGCATGGCCACTTCCAAGGGACTGCACACAATGCCGTCGACGCCCGCGCGCTGCGCGATCCCGGCCAGGCGGCGCACCTGATCGGTCACCGCCGCGCCCACGCCCACGGACTTCAGGTCATTGGCGTCGAAGCTGGTGAGCACGGTGACCGCGATCACCAAAGGCCGCTGTACCGGGAATTCATAGGCGGTGTCGGTGGCGGCCTTCACCGCCGCTTCCATCATGCCTTGGCCGCCAATGGCGTGAACGGTGGTCATGAACACGCCAAGCTGCGCCACCGAGCGCATGGCGCCGGCGACGGTGTTGGGGATGTCGTGCAGCTTGAGGTCGAGGAAAATCGGCAGGTCGGAGGCGCTCTGCACTTCCTTCACGCCCTTGGGGCCGTGGGCGCAGAAGAACTCGAGGCCGAGTTTCAATCCGCCGCTCGAGTCCGCGAGCTTGGCCGCGAGCCCGGTGGCTTCGGACACTTCCGCCGTGTCGAGGGCGGTGAAAATCGGAGTCTTGAGCGTGCGCGGCGCGGCCATTGGGATGCCTTCCGATGTGTGGAGTGGGGTGATAGCGCGGCGGGCTTGTGCGATGAAGAAAAAAACGCGGATCGTGAACAGCCACCCTAGCCGTCGCCGCAAGCGGGAGGGAGTAAGGGAAAGCCCGTGGATTGGGTTGGAGCCGCTACTACGTCTGCATAGCCCGCAAAAATCGGCCAAACACAATTGGCTTTCTCGCTGTGGTTTTGTCCGAAGACGCGTGTCCGATGGACACGCTTTAGCCGCGCATGTCGTTGCGCTCGGCGAGACTCTGCTCCATCGCGCGGACCTGCTTTTTCAATCGCCGGTGTTCCTTGCGCTTTTCCCCGCCCATCATCCAGCCGCCGACAATCCCGGCGATGAAGCCCAGGAGCACCGCGAGCAGGATCAAGGCGTAGAGCGGCAGGGCAAGCCGATACGGGAACGGCCAGACCTCCACGACCACGCCGGCGCGGTTGGAGACGGCGAACAGCACCACCAGGACCGCCACGATCCCGGCGACAATGCTGTTGATGATTCTCAAGGAGGGCCCGGCGGGAAAAGTCTGTGGATCAGACGTTCAGCATGTCGCGCAGCTGCTTGCCGGTCTTGAAGTACGGCACGGCCTTTTCCGACACCGACACCGACGCGCCGGTGCGGGGATTGCGGCCGACGCGGGCGTCGCGGTGCTTGACCGAGAACGCGCCGAAACCGCGCAGCTCCACGCGGTCGCCACGGCCCAGCGCCTTGGAGATCTCATCGAAGATCGACGTCACAATGCGTTCCACGTCCCGCTGATACAAATGCGGGTTACGGCTGGCGATGTGGGCGATGAGCTCGGATTTGGTCATGGGCCGGCAACTCCCGTCATGGGTGCAGGAAACCAAGATGGGCCAAGGACTTGCGGAAATCAAGGGGGCCTGGGCGGTTAACCCCCTCAAATGACAGGCTTTTTGACCGATTGGTCGTTGAATCCCCCGGGAATCCCCGCGTTTTTGGGGTCTCTAGGGCCGAGCTAAAGCAAAAACGCCCGCCGGGTTTCCCCGACGGGCGTTCCTGATCTCGGTAACAAAGAGGGGGGTTAGGCCTCTTCGTCGTCCTTCTTGCCGGCCTTCTTCTTCAGGGCCGCGCCGAGGATGTCGCCCAGCGAGGCGCCCGAGTCCGCCGAACCGAATTCGGCCATGGCCTGCTTTTCCTCTTCCACTTCACGCGACTTGATGGAGAGGGTCAGCTTGCGGGTCTTGGGATCGACCATGGTGATGCGCGCGTCCACCTTTTCGCCGACGGCGAAACGGTCGGGGCGCTGCTCGGAACGATCCTTGGCCAGTTCATTGCGCTTGATGAAGCCCTGGAAGGTGTCGTTGACCGACACTTCGAGGCCGTTCTCGGTGACCTGCTTCACGACGCAGGTGACCACTTGGCCCTTCTTCAGCTCCGACGCCGCGCTGGCGTACGGATCTTCGGACAGCTGCTTGATGCCGAGCGAGATGCGCTCCTTCTCGACGTCCACATCCAGCACCTTGGCCTTCACGACCTGGCCCTTGGTGAAGTTCTTGAGGGCGGCGTCGCCGTCGCCTTCCCAGGCGAGATCCGAGAGATGGACCATGCCGTCGATTTCGCCTTCGAGGCCCACGAACAGACCGAATTCGGTGATGTTCTTGATCTCGCCTTCGACCTGGGTGCCGACCGGGAAGCGGTCCTTGAAGGTGGTCCAGGGGTTGCTGAGGCACTGCTTGAGGCCCAGCGAGATGCGGCGCTTCTCCTGGTCCACGTCGAGCACCATCACTTCCACTTCCTGCGAGGTGGAGACGATCTTGCCCGGGTGGATGTTCTTCTTGGTCCAGCTCATTTCGGACACGTGCACCAGGCCTTCGACGCCCGGCTCCAGCTCCACGAAGGCGCCGTAGTCGGTGATGTTGGTGACGCGGCCGGTGAACTTCGCGCCCACCGGGTACTTGGCGGCGACGCCTTCCCACGGATCGGCTTCCAGCTGCTTCATGCCGAGCGAGATGCGCTGGGTTTCCGGGTTGAAGCGGATCACCTGCACCTTGAGCTGCTGGCCGACCGAGAGCGCTTCGGACGGATGATTGACGCGCTTCCAGCTGATGTCGGTGACGTGCAGCAGGCCGTCGACGCCGCCGAGGTCCACGAACGCACCGTAGTCGGTGATGTTCTTGACCACGCCGTCGAGCACCTGGCCTTCGCGCAGGTCTTCCATGAGCTTCGAACGTTCATGGGCGCGGGTTTCTTCCATCACGGCGCGGCGCGAGACCACGATGTTGCCGCGGGCGCGGTCCATCTTCAGGATCTGGAACGCCTGCGGGCTGCCCATCAGCGGGGTGATGTCGCGCACGGGGCGGATATCGACCTGGGAGCCGGGCAGGAACGCCACGGCGCCGTTGAGATCGACGGTGAAGCCGCCCTTGACGCGGCCGAAGATGATGCCTTCGACGCGGGTGTTCTTGGTGTACTGCTCTTCCAGCACGTTCCAGGCTTCCTCGCGGCGCGCCTTGTCGCGGCTGAGGATGATCAGACCGTCGCGGTCTTCGTAGCGTTCGACATACACGTCGATCTTGTCGCCCGACTTGAGCTGGGCTTCACGGCCCCCGCGCGCGAATTCCTTCAGCGCGATGCGGCCTTCGGACTTCAGGCCGACGTCGATCAGCACCGCGTCGTCGTCGACGCGCACGATGGTGCCGCGGATGACGCTGCCTTCGATGGAGCCCTTGTTGAATGATTCTTCGAGGAGCGCGCCGAAGTCTTCCTTCAGCGCTGCATTGGATTGAGCCATTTAAAAACGTCCTTTCGGTTTTTTGATCCAGGCCTCGGGTTGGTTCCCCAGGTCTTTGTATCAACGGTGCGGGACCGGACCATTCCGGCTTTGCCGCACCCAACAACTTTCTTGGCGAGTTGGTCTCGCGCTTAGCCCGATGAGCGCTCAGGCTTTCAGCTTGGAAACGATATAGGCCTTCGCAGCGTCGAAGGCCTGATCCGCGTTCAGGACCGAGGTATCCAAAATCCAGGCATCCTCGGCCGGAACCAGGGGTGCGACGCTGCGGTTGGAATCGCGGGCGTCACGGGCCGCCATGTCCTCGCGGACGCGGCTTTCTATAATGGTTTGACCCCCCAGCCGCAACTCCGCCACCCGCCTTTGCAGGCGCACTTCAAAGTCGGCTTTGACGAAGATTTTCACATCCGCCTTGGGGAGCACCACGGTGCCCACGTCCCGGCCGTCCAGGACCGCCCCCGGAGCCTGGGCCGCGAACCGCCGCTGGTAGTCCAGAAGGGCCGCGCGGACGCCAGGAATAGCCGCCACCTTGGAGGCCGCGTTGCCGGCTGCTTCGGCGCGCAGATCGGCGGGGGAATATTTTTCGATATCAAGGGCTTCGGCGGCTTTCGTGGCCGCGACCGGATCGGCCGGATCGCCGCCGGCCTGGAGGGTAGCCACGCCCACGGCCCGGTAGAGGGAGCCGGTATCTAAATACCGTAACCCCAGATCCTTGGCCAACCGGCGGGCCAGGGTGCCTTTGCCGGACGCGGCGGGCCCGTCCAGGGCGATGGCGACGGTTTTAGTCATGGCTGATGGCCGCCCCCAGACCGTTCATGAGGTTCGCGAACCCCGGGAAGCTCGTGGCGATGGCCGAGGCGTCGTCCACGGCCACCGATTCGGCCGCCCCCATGCCCAGCACCAGGAACGCCATGGCGATGCGGTGATCGAGTTCCACGGCGATGGTGGCGCCGCCCTTGGGGGCCTTGCCGGTGCCGCGCACGATCAGGCTGTCGCCTTCGCTGCGCGCATCGACACCGCAGGCGGTGAGGCCGCGCTGCATGGCGGCGAGGCGGTCGCTCTCTTTCACTTTCAACTCGGCCAGGCCGTCCATGCGGGTCTCACCCTCAGCAAAAGCAGCGGCGACCGCGAGCACGGGGTACTCATCGATCATGCTGGGCGCGCGGCTGGCCGGCACATGCACGCCCGTGAGCGCGCTGCCCGCGATTTCCACATCGGCCACCGGTTCGCCCGCCTCGTCGCGCTGGTTCTTGAACGCGATCTGCGCGCCCATCTCTTTGAGCGTGGTGAACAGCCCGGTGCGCAACGGATTGATGCCGATATTGGTGAGCGTGATCTTCGACCCCGGCACGATGCAGGCCGCGACCGCGGGGAACGCGGCGGAGGACGGATCGGCCGGCACGGTCACGGGTTTCCCCTTCAGTTCGGGCTGGCCGATAATGCGGGTTTTATAAGGCTTTTCGCCGATATCCGTGCCCTGCACGTCGACGCCGAAATAGCGGAACATGCGTTCGGTATGATCGCGACTGGCGGCGGGTTCGGTGACGGTGGTGGCGCCCGGCGCATGCAGCCCGGCCAACAGCACCGCCGACTTCACCTGGGCCGACGCGATCGGGCTGGCGTAGTCGAGCGGCACGGGCATCGACGCGCCGGTGATGGCGAGCGGCAAGCGCCCGCCCGCACGAGACGTGAATTTCGCGCCGGTGGCGCTCAACGGTTCGATCACCCGCATCATCGGACGGCGGCGCAACGACGCGTCGCCGGTCATGAACGACGTAAAAGGATATGCGGCCAGCAGCCCCGCGATCAGGCGCGCGCTGGTGCCGGAGTTGCCGAGGTCGAGCACGTCGCCGGGCTCCGACAGCCCGCCGATGCCCCGGCCCCAGACACTGAAGATATCGCCGCTCCGCT
>JAIBCD010000102.1 GCA_019694335.1 Rhodospirillaceae bacterium
GCCGCGCCGGCCAAGAAGAAGTAAGCAGACCCTCCGCCGCGTGGATCGTCCACGCGGCGGACGCTTTTTGGGTTCCTCCTCCTTCGGGCTTCTGTCATGCGGCTCCTCGTCGGTCTCGGAAATCCCGGCAAGGATTACCGCCTCAATCGCCACAACATCGGTTTCATGGCGCTCGACATCATTGCCGGGCGCTACCGGCTTTCTCCGTGGCGGTCGCGCTTCCAGGCCGACATGTGCGAAGGCGAAGTTGGCGACCGCGTGATCGCCCTCAAGCCCACCACTTATATGAACCGCTCCGGCCAGGCCGTGGGCGAAGCCGCGCGATTTTACAAAATCGCGCCCGAGAACGTGATCGTGATCTACGACGAGATCGAACTCGCGCCCGGCAAGGTGAAGGTCAAGCTGGGCGGCGGCAGCGCCGGCCACAACGGCATCAAGAGCATCGACGAGCATATCGGCAATAACTACTGGCGCGTGCGTTTGGGCGTGGGCCGCCCCGAGAGCAAGGACCAGGTCTCGAACCACGTGCTCGACAATTTCGCCAAGGGCGACACCGTCTGGCTCGGCCCTTTGCTCGACGCGGTGGCCGACGCGGCGCCCCTGCTGGTCGCGGGCGACGAAAACAAGTTCATGACCAAGGTGGCGCTAATGACCAAGCCGCCCCCTGAGAAGAAACTGGCGGAAAAGCCTGAAAAAAACCCCGCCGAGAAGAAAGCGGCGCCAACGGAGTCTGACTAACCATGGGTTTCAATTGCGGAATCGTCGGCCTGCCCAATGTCGGCAAGTCCACGCTGTTCAACGCGCTGACCGCCACCGCGGCGGCGCAGGCGGCTAATTTTCCATTTTGCACCATCGAGCCCAACGTCGGCCGCGTCGCCGTACCCGACGAGCGCATGGACGTCATCTCGAACATCTCCAAGTCGGCCAAGGTGATCCCGACCCAGCTGGAGTTCGTCGATATCGCCGGCCTGGTGCGCGGCGCCTCCAAGGGCGAAGGCCTGGGCAACAAGTTCCTCGCCAATATCCGCGAAGTCGATGCCATCGTTCACGTGCTGCGCTGCTTCGAGGACGGCAACGTCACGCACGTCGAGAACTCCATCGATCCGTTGCGCGATGCCGATACCGTGGACACCGAGCTGATGATCTCGGATCTCGACAGCCTGGAGCGGCGCGCCGACCAGGCGGCCAAGAAAGCCAAGTCCGGCGACAAGGAATCGAAGGAGCTGCTGGTGGTGCTCGAGCCGGTGCTCGCCGCCCTCAAGGCCGGCAAGCCCGCGCGCTCCGCGCGGCCCACCGACCCGGCGGCGCGTAAGATCTTCGCCGGTCTCCAGCTCCTCACCGGTACGCCGGTGCTTTATGCCTGCAATGTCGAGGAAGGCTCGGCCGCGACCGGCAACGCCTTGTCGGCGAAAGTCGCGGCGCGCGCCAAGGCCGAGGGCGCCGGCTTCGTGGTCATTTCCGCCGCGATCGAGGCCGAGGTGGCACAACTGACCGATGCCGCCGAACAGACCGAATTCCTGCAAAGCCTGGGCCTCAAGGAAACCGGCCTGACCCAGGTGATCCGCGCGGGTTACGCGCTGCTCGACCTGATCACCTATTTCACCGCCGGCCCCAAGGAAACCCGCGCCTGGACCATCAAGCGCAACACCAAGGCGCCCCAGGCGGCCGCGGCCATCCACACCGACTTCGAGAAGGGCTTCATCCGCGCCGAGACCATCGCTTACGCCGACTTCGTGGCGCTCAAGGGCGAACAGGGCGCCAAGGATGCGGGCAAGATGCGTTCCGAAGGCAAGGACTACGTGGTGCAGGACGGCGATATCATGCACTTCCTGTTCAACGTCTAAGCGCGGATTTTTCGCGCCCCGCGAACACGCGATGCGAAGGCCGCCGAACAGAACCAGGCTTCTTCGGTCATGAAAAAAACCGCCGGCTCGCGAGAGCCGGCGGTTTTTGTTTGAGCGGCTGTCCGCGCTTAGTGCTCGATGCGCGACCAGATCTGGCGCTTGGCCAGATAGGCCAGGACCGTGAACAGCAGCGTATAGAGGATCACGCGCACGCCGGTGTCGTGGCGGGCTTCCAGCTTGGGTTCGGCGACCCAGTGCAGGAAGGCGGTCACATCCTTGGCGATATGGGCGGCATCGTTGGGCGCGCCGTCGGCATAGGTCAGCAGGCCGTCCTGGATCTGCTTGGCCATGCCGATCTGATGGCCGGGGAAGTACTTGTTGTAGTTCATGCCCGGCATCAGGGTCACGCCCGCGGGCGGAGTATCCTCGTAGCCCAAGAGCAAGTTGTAGACATAGTCGGGCCCGCCTTCGCGCGCCTTGGTCATCAAGGACAGGTCGGGCGGCAGGGCGCCGCCGTTGGAGGCGCGCGCCGCCTGATCGTTGGCGAAGGGCTTCGGCATGTAGTCCGAGGCCTTGCCCTTGCGCTTGAACATGTCGCCGTTGTCGTCGGGACCGTCCTGTATTTCGTAGGTGGCAGCCAGGGTCTTCACCTGGGCTTCGCTGTAGCCGAGGTCCGCGAGGTTGCGGAACGCAAAGTATTGCAGCGAATGGCAGGCCGAGCAGACTTCCTTGTAGACCTGGAAGCCGCGCTGGACCTGCTGCTTGTCGAACTTGCCGAGCACGCCGTTGAAGCTCCACTCCTGCTTGGGCAGGTGGATCTCCTCCTCCGCGCTCATGGCGGCGAGCGGGAGCGAGAGGGCGAGAGCGGCGACGGCGCCGAACAGAACTTTACGCATGGCGCTTACTCCGCGGGCTGCGCAGCCATCACTGGCTGACTGATGGAGGCCGGCAACGGCTTCGGGGTTTCGATCCAGCCAACGACCGGCAGCAGGATGATCATGTGGAAGAAGTACCAGAAGGTACCGATCCGGCTGAGGATCAGGGGCAGGCCTTCCGGATGCTGTGCGCCGCACCAGCCCAGCACGATCATGTTCACCACCAAAACCCAGAACAGGATCTTGTAGATCGGGCGGAAGGTGGCGGAACGGATGCGCGAGGTGTCGAGCCACGGCAGCACGAACAACAGGAGCAGCGAGCCGAACATCGCGATCACGCCGAGCAGCTTGTCCGGGATCGATCGCAGGATCGCGTAGAACGGCAGCAGGTACCATTCAGGCACGATCGAAGCCGGCGTCACCAGCGGGTTGGCTTTCACGTAATTGACCGGGTCGCCCAGCATATTCGGGGCCCAGAACACCACGCTGAAGTAGACCAGCAGGAACACGCCGAGACCGAAGGCGTCCTTGGCGGTGTAGTAGGGATGGAACGGGATCTTGTCGCCGGGCGCGGCTTCGATGCCGAGCGGGTTGTTCGAGCCCGGGATGTGCAGTGCCCAGATATGCAGGAACACCACGCCCAGGATCACGAACGGCAGCAGGAAGTGCAGCGCGAAGAACCGGTTCAGCGTCGGGTTGTCGACCGAGAAGCCGCCCCACAAGAGGGTGGTGATGGCCTTGCCGACCACGGGAATGGCCGTGAACAGGTTGGTGATCACGGTCGCGCCCCAGAAGCTCATCTGGCCCCACGGCAGCACGTACCCCATGAAGGCGGTTGCCATCATCAGGATCAGGATGATCACCCCGATCCACCACAGCACTTCGCGCGGGCTCTTGTAGGAGCCGTAGTACAGGCCGCGGAAGATGTGGATGTAGACCACAATGAAGAAAAAGCTGGCGCCGTTCGAGTGCATGTAGCGGATCAGCCAGCCGAAGTTCACGTCGCGCATGATGCGCTCGACGCTGTCGAAGGCCATGTGGATGTTGGCGGTATAGTTCATCGCCAGGAACACGCCGGTCATGATCATGGTGAGCAGCATGAAGCCGGCGAGGAAACCGAAGTTCCAGAAGTAGTTCAGGTTCTTCGGCGCCGGATATTTGGTGCCGACGGCGTGGTCGATGAAGCCGACCAGGGGAAGGCGCGCTTCGTGCCATTCGAAGATGCGCTGGAGGCGGGTTTTTTCCGTGCTCATGGACATTGCTCTCCTTAACCGATCAGCACGGTGGTATCGCCGGTGAACTTATACGGCGGTACCTCGAGGTTTTTGGGCGCCGGGCCGAGGCGGATGCGGCCCGAGGTGTCGTATTGCGAGCCGTGGCAGGGGCAGAACCAGCCGCCAAACTCGCCCTTGGGGTCGGTGGCCTTGCTGCCCAGCGGCACGCAGCCCAGGTGAGTGCAGACGCCGCTGACGATCAGGAACTCCGGCTTCTGGACGCGGGCTTCGTCTTTCTGCGGATCGCGCAGTTCGGAAATGTTGACCTTCTCGGCCGCTTCGATTTCGGCAGCGGTGCGGTGGGCGACGAACACCGGAGTGCCGCGCCACATCACCACCACGCGGCTGCCTTCGGCGACGCCCGCGACGTTCACTTCGGTGGTGGACAGCGACAGCGTGTCGGCCGCCGGGTTCATGCTGTCGATCAACGGCCACACCATCATGGCACCGCCGACGGCGGCGACCCCGGTCGCGGTGTAAAGCAGGAAGTCGCGGCGGGTTTCCCCTGCCGGCTCGGCAGCATGGGCATGTGCCGTATTCGCCATCGTGTGTGATCCTTCTCAGTCAACTAACCGCGCGCGGCGCAACCTTGGGCTTCAACCAGGCCATAGTGCATGGCTCCGGCTGACAGGCTGGTGGCGGATGAAACCTTTCCCGTAACCCCTAGAATCCCGTTTCCCCGGTCCGCCTGGCTGCCCCGATCCCCGGTCGAAATGCAAGGGTTTCGGTGCGCCGAATCGGACCCGGGAGCCGGCCCCAACCGGCGGAAGCATAAGGGTTTTCAGCGCGGCGGGTATAGAATAAAACGCCCGCCTTGAAAAGCCCTGCGACAGCGGTTTGCCGCAATCGCGTCATGCCGAAAAAGCGCACGCGGCCAGGGTTGCAAAACAGGGTCAAACCGACGCCGATGCGCCTGGCACTTTACCAGCCCGATATCCCGCAGAACACCGGCGCGGTCTTACGCCTCGGCGCCTGTTTCAGGACGCCGGTGGAGATCATCGAGCCCTGCGGTTTTCCTTTTGACGACAAGCGCTTGCGTCGCGCCGCCATGGACTACGGCGGGCAGTGCGATCTGGCCCGGCATGCCTCTTGGCAGGCCTATCTGGAGGCGCGGCCGCCGGGACGCCTGGTGCTGTTATCCACAGCCGGCGCGGTGCCCTATACCGACTTCGTTTACGCCCCAACGGATGTGTTGTTGCTGGGCCGGGAAAGCCGGGGCGTGCCCGACGAGGTCCACGCCGCCGCCGACGCCCGGGTCCGCATCCCCATGTCCGCCGGGCTGAGATCCCTGAATGTCGCCATGTCGGCCGGGATCGTGCTCGCAGAAGCCCTCCGACAGCTGGGAATTCTACAAGGAAAAACAGAGCTTTAGCTGAATACTGCCGAGCGGAGCTGGCTGACAGTAAATTCATGCGCCGATCATGATCCTGTAATGGTCGTGGGATTAGAGTCTGGATCATCGGTTGCCGAGAGCATGATCCCCCTCAGTGCTGGCAACTGGTTTCAGAAGCCCTGCCCCCCGGGGCTAAAGACCGAAGGCCCTGTTCCCCCCAACAGGGCCTTCGCTTTTTTAAGCTGAAGACCCTGTCTTTGGTTCGCCGGTCTCCGGCCGGTCGCCTTCGCTCTTTATATCCCGCGAGCGCTCCTTCCCGCGCGACGCCATGCGGATTGCGTTGCAGCTCTCCTTCGCGCCCGGCTTCGCGCAGACCTTCCCGTTCCGCGATCTCGGTTTCATGAGCGGATTCTGGGCCACCACGAGGGGAGCGCGGACGGGCCGCCGGCCGCGCGCACCGAAGGCGCGCATGCCGATCCTGGCCGGCATCAGGAAGGAATGATGCGGCCGCAAGGCCTGTAGGCGCTATTTGCCGGCGCGTTCCTTGAGATAGGCCAGCACGGAATCACGGCCGGCGGAGAAGCCGCCGGCGATCCACCAGTCCTCCACCGCGCGCAACACTTCTCCGACCTTGGGCCCAGGCGGCAGGCCCAGCGCCAAGACATCGACGCCGCTGATCGGGAATGCCTTATCCGTCCAGGCATTGGCGCGCGCGAGTTGCGTCTTCCAGGCCGGATCGTCGCCATCCTTGGCCCATGCGATCAGCAGACGGTCGATCACCAAGCCCTGCCCCAAATGATAGAGCGCACGGTTGAGGTCGGTGAGCGGCGTCGCGGGGTCGAGCACCGGTTCATGCGCGGCCAAGGCCGCGAGATGCGCGGCCTCGGCGTTCGAAAGCTTGAGCCGCGCGGCGACTTCCCTTGTCTCTTCCGGCAACAGGACCGCGAAGCGCCGCAGCCATCCGGCGGGCGATGGCGTTTCATGCTCCCGCGCCACCAGGCGCGCGAGCGCCGGCCCCGCGTGTGCTTCCGGCAGGATCACGCCGAGCACGCCGGTCGTGGTCATCACCGCCGCCACCGGTGCGGGATTCTTCGCCGACAGCAGCTTCGCGAGTTCCTGGGCGATGCGTTCCGCCGACAACCGCGCGAGACCTTGGGCATGCGCGCGCACCGCGTCGAGCGTGGCGTTGTCGATATCGCAGCGCCCGTAGCGCGCCTGGAACCGGAACAACCTGAGGATACGCAGATAGTCTTCTTGAATGCGGTCCGCGGGATCACCGACGAAACGCACCTTGCCCGCCTGCGCATCCGCGACACCGCCGTGGTAGTCGAACAGCGTGCCGTCGGGCGCCAGGGACATGGCGTTGATGGTGAAATCCCGCCGCCCAGCGTCCTCGACCCAGTCCTCGGTGAACTCGACCGCCGCGTGGCGGCCGTCACAGGCGGTGTCGCGCCGGAGCGTGGTGACCTCATAAGTGAGTCCGCCGTCCACCGCCGTGACGGTGCCATGGTCGAGGCCGGTGGGGATCACCTTCAGGCCTGCGTTTTTGAGGCGTTCCATCACCACATCGGGCGTGTCGGGCGTGCCGATATCGATGTCGCCCCCAAGGTTCAGCGGCGGCTCGCCCATCAAGCGGTTGCGCACGATTCCGCCGACATAGCGCACGTCACGGGTCTTAGCGCCAAGGAGGGGCGCGCCCAAAGCCTCGAACAGGCGCGCATGGGGCTTCATCCACGGCTCGGGCTGGCCAGGAAGGGGCGGTTGCATCGCTAGCCCGGGGATTTTGGGCCGGATGGCGGGGAGGTTTTCGGTTCCATGTGCCCCGGCACCACCTCGCCGTCCACCACATGGGGCGGCACATAGCGCTGGTCGGCCGGCCCGCCGCGCAGGAAGGCGGTGGCGCCCAGCACGGCGAAGGCCGACAGGGCGCCAAGGAACATCAGCAGCGGCCAGGGGCCGCGCTCGAGGCGCGGCGCCGCGCCGCCATGGGCCGCGGCATAGCGCGCGCGATACCAGGTCCAGGCGGCATAGACCGCCATGGGCAGCAGGAATGGCACCACATAAGTGATCAGAATTCTGGCCACGGCGCCCCCGCCTTGCCGATGAAGGGATTGCGAAACTCTATTTGGCCGTCAGCACTTCATACAGGTTCACGAGCATACCCGCAGTCGCCCCCCAGATATAGCGATCCTGGTAAGGCATGGCGTAGTAGGCCCGGACCGCGCCGCTGGGCGACGTGCGGCTGTGGCGCTGGTGATTGGCGGGATCGAGAAAGAACGCGAGCGGCACTTCGAAAATCTCGGCAACTTCCACGGGATCGGGCTTGAGCGCCAGCGGCGGCGATACCGCGCCCACGACGGGCGTTACATCGAACCCGGTCACGGTGCGGTAAGGATCGAGGCGCCCGAGGATCTCGACGGTTTTGGGATCGAGCCCGATCTCCTCGTGAGCCTCGCGGAGTGCCGCCGCCTCGGCATTCGCATCTTCCTGCTCCATGCGCCCGCCCGGGAAGGATATCTGTCCGGCGTGGGCCTTCAGGTCGGCGTTACGCTGGGTGAGGATCAGGCTGAAGCCGCCCTCACGCTCCACCAGCGGCACCAGCACGGCGGCGGCCATGCGCGGCGCGTCAGGCGGCGCCGGCGACGCGAAAGCGATCGCGCCCCGGCCTTCATAGGGCTTCAGGTCGGCGGCGCTGAGCAGCTGCGCCGCCGTCTGCAGGTCGCTGCGGGCCCGCACCGGGTCGCGCGGCGTGGCCAGGCGCGCGGCGATTTCGGTCCGGGTGAGCGCGAACACCGCATGTGTTTTCAGCTGCGCGGCGGTCATGCCAACGGTCCCAGTTCAAAGAACCGCCCGCTGCTCCAGACGCCGAACCTTGCGGCATTGGCGGGGTCGGGCTCGCCGCGCTCGATCAGGTGATAGAACGCAGGCCTTGCGATCCGCGCCTCGAGCCCCTTGCGCACATGAATATAAGGCCGGGGCTCGCCGTCCTCGGCTTCCGCGATCCGCAAGCCATGGTCGGCATCCAAAGTGACGGTATCGTCGACATTGGTGCGGAAACGGATGATCTGGTCCCGGCCCGCGCCCTCGGCGATCATTTCGACCGCGATGAACGGGGCGTCCTCGACCTCGATCCGGCCGTTTTCCACGGGGGTGGTCAGCCAATGGCCCCCCTCGGCGTCCTTGCGCAGGACCGTGGAGAACAGTTTCACCAGCGCCGCACGCCCTATGGGGGAACCGCGGTAATACCAGGTTCCGTTGCGGTCGATGCGCATCTGGAAGTCGCCGCACAGGTCGGGCAGCCGGACGGGCTCGCCCCCCGCTGGGGCCTCTTGACCCGTTCCGCCCCGCTCCATGGGCCGTCCCATATGCTCCTGCCTGTCTGGCTTACGTCTGACCTATTGAACCTTAAAGCATTTGGGCAGGAAACGAAGTTCCGCCACCGCCTCGCTTAAAAAAAAGATATGCGATTTTGGGGTACAAAAATGCGACAAATCTTGCGGGCCCGGGGTTAGGTTAAATCCCGACATATGGTTCGCGGTCTAACCTCTTAGTTTGGAGCGGATTTCCGTGAGTGCAGCGATGACGCAGGCCGCCACCCCTAACGCAGCGGGGGCGGTGGCCGACATGGAGCGTGTTGCCAATCTGGTCCACAAGGCCAAGGGCGCGGTGGAACAGGTGATCTACGGCCAGGGCGCGGTGGTGGAGGAAACCCTCATCACCCTGCTCGCCGGCGGACATGCGCTGCTGATCGGCGTGCCGGGCCTCGCCAAAACCAAGCTCGCCCATGCGCTCGGGATCGTGCTCGGCCTCGACGACAAGCGCGTGCAGTTCACACCCGACCTGATGCCCGCCGATATCCTGGGTTCCGAAGTGCTCGAGGAGAACGCCGAAGGGCGCCGCGCGTTCCGCTTCATCAAGGGGCCGGTGTTCTGCCAGCTGCTCATGGCCGACGAGATCAACCGCGCCAGCCCGCGCACCCAGTCCGCGCTGCTGCAGGCCATGCAGGAAAACCGCGTCTCGATCGCCGGCCAGTACCACGCCCTGCCGCAGCCGTTCCATGTGCTCGCCACCCAGAACCCGATCGAACAGGAAGGCACCTATCCGCTGCCGGAAGCGCAGCTCGACCGCTTCCTGATGCAGGTCGACATCGGCTACCCCGACCTCGAAGCCGAACGCCAGATCATGCTGCGCACCACCGGTGTCGACGCGCCGGAACCGCAACGCGTGCTGACGGCCGACGACCTAGCCACCGCGCAACGCCTGGTGCGCCAGGTGCCGGTGGGCGAAAGCGTGGTCGCCGCGATTCTCAAGCTGGTGCGTTCGGGTCGCCCCGAAACCACCGACATCCAGGACGTGAAGGACCAGGTCGCCTGGGGCCCAGGCCCGCGCGCGAGCCAGGCCTTGATGCAGGCGGTGCGCGCCCGCGCGCTACTGCAAGGGCGTCTCGCCCCGTCGGTCGACGACGTGATCGCGCTGGCGCGGCCGGTGCTGCAACACCGCATGGCGCTCAGCTTCGGCGCCCGCGCCGACGGCCACACCCTGCCCGCGCTGATCGAGACCCTCACCCGCCGCCTCGACACCTGAGACGCATTCCGATGAGGGAAGTGTGGCCCTGACCGCCGGAACCCGCCGGGAAGAAAGCCACCGCCTGCGCGTGCAGGCGGGCGCGATCTCCGCCGCCCTGCCGCCGCTGCTGGTGCCGGCGCAACGGCCCGCGGCCGCGACCACGCTGGGCAGCCACGGCCGCCGGCGCGCGGGGCTCGGCGATTCCTTCTGGCAGTTCCGCCCCTACTCCACCGACGACACGCCCCAATCCATCGACTGGCGCCAGTCCGGCAAGGTCGACCATATCTATGTGCGCGAGCGCGAGTGGGTCACCAGCCAGACCGCGATCCTGTGGTGCGACACCTCGCCGTCGATGCGCTACCGCTCCGACCCGAACTTC
This sequence comes from Rhodospirillaceae bacterium, assembly GCA_019694335.1. Classification (GTDB taxonomy): domain Bacteria; phylum Pseudomonadota; class Alphaproteobacteria; order Rhodospirillales; family Rhodospirillaceae; genus SHVO01. The sequence continues at coordinate 10,272 of JAIBCD010000102.1, forward strand.
CCAGCCAAGGCCGAGCGCGCCGCGGTGATGATGCTGGCCACCGCCGAACTGCTGATCGAGGCCGGCGAGCGCATCGTGCGCGTCACCGGCGACGGCCGCCTGCAGCGCGGCGCCAGCTCCGGACGCCTCGCGGTCGCGCACATGGCTGACGCCCTCGCCATCGAACTCCTGGACGAGAAGCCGGCCAAGGTGCCGGAAGTGCCGCGCTTCGAGAACCTGCCGCGCAACGCCGCCATGGTGATGTTCAGCGATTTTTTAGGACCGCTCGACGAGATCGGCGGCATGGTGCGCGCCGTGGCCCACCAGGGCATCGTCGGCCATATGGTGCAGGTCATGGACCCGGCGGAAGAGTCGTTGCCGTTCGAGGGCCGCGTGCGCTTTGTCGGCCTGGAACACGAAGGCGCCACGGTCATCGACCGCACCGAGGACGCGCGCGCGCAATATTTGGAGCGCCTGGCCGAACACCGGGCCGCGCTGAAAGCCCTGGCCGCCAGCGTCGGCTGGACCTTCGCCATGCATCACACCGGCAACTCGCCGCAGCTGGCGGTCGCGGCGCTCCATAACGTCATTACGGGGCACAGGCGCTAAGCATGTTGAGCCTGGGTTTCATTTCCTTCGCCTCGCCGTGGATTCTCGCCGGCGCCGCCGCGCTGCCGCTGGTGTGGCTGCTGCTGCGCCTGACGCCGCCGACGGTCAAGCAGGTCAACTTCCCGGCCATCCGCCTGCTGTTCAACCTCGATCCCACCCAACGCACCACCGCGCAGACGCCGCCCTGGCTGATCATCCTGCGGCTCGCGATCCTGATCCTCGCGCTGCTCGGGCTCGCCGATCCGATTCTCAATTTCGCCCGCACCACCGAGCGTTCGGGCCCCGTGATCGTCGCCTTCGACGACGGCTGGGCCGCGGCCACGCATTGGGACAGCCGCGTCAAGGCGCTGCGCGACATCCTCGAGACCGCCGACCGGCGCGGGCAGCCCGTGGCCGTTGTCATGACCGCGCCGACGACGCAGAGCGCGCCGCTCAAATTGCAGACCGGGCGCGAAGCCCTGGAAACCTCCGTGCGCCTCGCGCCGGCGCCCTGGTCGGTCGATCGTGCCAAGGCCGCCGAGCGCGTGCGGGGGCTGATCAAAGCCGGCATCCCTTCGGGGGCAAGCACGGTCTGGATCGCCGATGGCGTGGACGATGCCGGCGCGGGCGAACTCACCAGCGCACTGCAGGCGGTCGGCCCGCTCACGGTGATCGACGCCAAGGGCATGACCCAGCCTATCGTCCAATACCCGCCCAACCGCAGCTTCACCAGCAAGACCGAAGCCTCGGGCAACGACATCGAGGTCAAGCTGGGCCGCATCGGCCAGGGCCAGCCGCAGGCCTCCGAGACCGTGCGCGCGCTCGACGGCGACGGCCAGGTCGTGGCCCAGAGCGTGGTCAC
>JAIBCD010000103.1 GCA_019694335.1 Rhodospirillaceae bacterium
CCCTGTCCTGGATCGAGGTGAGATAGGCGAGGATATTGCGCAGGTCGGTGTCCGACAGCGGCATCAGCACGCCCTTGCCGGGATCGGACTCGTCGTGCGGGCGGTCGCCGCGGCGGTAGGCCGCCAGCTGGCGCAGCAGGTAGCGCGGATATTGGCCGACCAGCATGGGGAAACTGCTGCGTCCGCGTCCGTTCTTCGCGTGGCAGTTGGCGCATTCGGCGTCGTATAGGCCACGTCCCTGGGTGATGTCGCCCTCGACCTGATCGACCACCAGCACCTTGTCCAGTTCTTCCCGCCGGCGGCGGGCATCGGCCGCATCGCTGAACGGCGGCGGCCGGGTGTAGAGGCGCAAGGATGCCAGGTAGGCCGCAATATCGGCGACATCGCCGTCCGGCAGTTCGCGTTCCGAGGTGTAGGGCAGCATCGGGATGTTGAGCCGCCTGCGGACGCGGAAGGCCAGCAACTGCTCCTCGATGTAGGCGGCGCGCTGGCCGGCCAGACGCGGGTATTCGCCGCCCTTGCCGCCCTGGGCATGCTTGCCGTGGCAACCGGCGCAGATTTCGTGGATTTCGCGCCCGTTCGCCAGATCCTGCGCCGGCGCGGCACACGCGGCGAGCAGCAACAAGGCACCGGCAAGGATATGACGCATGGCAGGCGGCGGCGGGTGGAAGCGAAGTACCGCTATGATGCCGCAACCGCCGCGCGAGGGCGCGCGACGCGGATAAGCAAGCAAGGGGAACCGGAATGCGCGGATTGCTGAAGATTGCCGGCGTGCTGCTGGCCGCCGTCGGCCTGCTGTTGCTGGTCATCGCCTGGAACACCCTGCGCCTGCCTGCCATGCCGCCCGCCACTGGCACGCCGATGCCCCCGCCCGCCGAACTCGACCGCGCGGCGCAGCGCCTGGCCGAGGCGATCCGCATTCCCACCGTGTCGCACGGATTCGCCAGGCCCGCCGGCGGCGATCGCTTCGCCGACCTGCATGCGCTGCTGGAACGCGACTTTCCGCGCGTGCATGCCGGCTTGAAGCGCGAAAAGATCGGCTCCGGCAGCCTGCTCTATACCTGGGAAGGCTCCGACCCGGCGCTGCCACCGCTGCTGCTCACCGCGCACCAGGATGTCGTTCCGGTCGAACCGGGCACGGAATCCGGCTGGACGCATCCCCCGTTTTCCGGCGACATCGCCGACGGCTACGTCTGGGGGCGCGGCACGCTGGACAACAAGCAGATGCTGATGGCAACCCTGGAAGGCGTCGAGCGGCTGCTCGCCGCCGGCGCGAAGCCGAAACGCACGGTGCTGCTGGCCTTCGGCCACGACGAGGAACTCGGCGGCCCGCTGGGCGCGCGGGCGATCGCCGACCTGCTCGCCCAGCGGAACGTGCGGGCGCTGTTTTCGCTCGACGAGGGTTCGGCCATTCTCGAGGGCGTGGTGCCCGGCATCGACCGGCCGGTGGCGCAGATCGGCGTCGCCGAGAAGGGCTTTCTGACCCTGCAACTGACGGCACGCGCCAAGGGCGGGCATTCGTCGATGCCGCCGCCCCACACGGCGGTCGGCAAGCTCGGGCGCGCCGTGGCGCGGCTGGAAGAACGCCAGATGCCGGCCGCGCCGGCCGGTCCGGGCGGCGACGGCCTGCGCGCGCTGGCGCCGGCGATGGGCCGCGCCGCGCGCGCGGTGATCGCCAACGACTGGCTGTTCGGCCCCTTGCTGATTCGCCAGCTTGGCGCCGCGCCGACCACCAATGCGATGATCCGCACCACCACGGCGCCGACGATCGTCCAGGGCGGCGTCAAGGAAAACGTGCTGCCCACCGAGGCCACCGCGGTGGTCAATTTCCGCATTGCCCCCGGCGATACCGTCGCCCAGGTCAAGGCGCACGTTGCCGCCGTCATCGACGACCCCGACGTCTCGATCGCCGACTACCGCGGCGAGGGCAACGAAGCCACGCCGGTCGCCGATCGCGCCGGGCCGGGCTTTGCGTTGATCGGCGATGCGGCGCGCGCCGTGGCGCCGGACGCCATCGTTTCGCCGGGGCTGGTGGTCACCGGCACGGACAGCAAGCACTACAGCCGGGTCAGCGCGGCGGCCTACCGCTTCCTGCCCATGCGCCTGCGGCCGGAAGACATCCGGCGCATCCACGCCTCCGACGAGCGCATCGCCATCGCGAACTATGGCGAGATCATCAACTTCTACCTGGCGCTGATCCGCGCCGCGGCACTCTGATGCCCGTCGCGCCGCGCGCGCGTGGCGGCGCGGGCCAGCAATCCTCAACTTCCGCTCGCCGCGGCGCCGGCCGACCGACCGCGCGCGGGACCATCGCTGTCCTGGCGTTCGCATGCTGCCTGCTCGCGCGCGCGGCCGGCGGCGAAGTGCTGCGCGTCGATACGCGCCCCGGCGTCAGCGTGCCGGTGTACGCGGTCTGGCGCCCTGACGCGGCGGCCACCGTCGTATTGTTCTCGGGCGGCGCCGGGGGCTACGGCAAGATCGGCGACGACGGCTGGCCCGCCAGCGGCAACTTTCTCATCCGCACCGGTAAGCTATGGGCGGCGCATCCCCTCAACGTGGTCATGGTCGGCCGGCCCAGCGACGGCATCGACCTCGGGGATGGCGCGGTGCGCGTCGGCGCCGCCCATCTGGCCGACAACGCCGCGATCATCGACGCGGTGCGGGCGCGCAGCGCGGCGCCGGTGTGGCTGTTGGGCACCAGCATGGGCACGATATCGGCGGCGGCCACGGCGATCGCCGACGATGCCCGGAAAGTGGCCGGCGTGGTCCTCACCTCGTCCGTCACCGGCTACCGCATCCGCGGCGCGGTCCCGACGCAGGATCTGGCGCGGATCCGGGTACCCACCTTGGTGGTGCACCATGCCCGGGACGCCTGCCACGTATGCACGCCCCACGAGGCGCGCGACATCGCGGCGAAATTGACCGCTGCGCCGATCCGGCGGACCGCGATGCTCGAGGGAGGCGATGGAGAACGCGGGGACCCGTGCGGTCCGTTCCATTTCCACGGCTACATCGGCATGGAGCAACAGGCGGTCGACCTGATCGCGGCCTGGATACGCAAGCCGGCGGAGTGAGCCACCGCGACCGCGAAGGCCGTTCGCGGCTCAGCCGACGAGGTCGAGCAGCCTGGCGATTTCCTGTTCGCTTTCGGGACGCACGAGGCGGCCGACTTCCGCGCCATCGCGCAGAAGAACCAGCGTGGGCCACAGCTTGACCGTGAACGTGCGCCCGAGCCTGCGCCCGCGGCCGTCCTCGATCTTCAGGTGGCGAACGCCCTTGCGACCGGCCATCGCGGCGGCCAGCAGTGGTTGCGCCGCCATGCAATGGCCGCACCACGGCGTGCCGAACTCGATCAGGGTGGCCCCCGGCATGGCGTCCACCTCCGCGCGTGCCGGCTCGCTTTTTTCGTATCCCGTAACCATTTTCTCCGCTCCGTGAAAGCCCGCTCCGCCGCCCTTTCCACGACTTGCCCGGGCGACCGGCGGGAAATTATCTCGCAGCGATCCGTGCACCAAAAGGAAAATCAGCGGAGAATCCCCCTCGACAGACCGTTGGAGCCTTACCAATGTCCGCATCACCCGTACTCGAATACCTGAAACGGCACGGCCAGCGCCTCGACGCGGAGATCGCCGCTGGCACCGGGCTGCACATCGATAAGGTGCGCGCGGCGATCGAGGAGCTTGCCGCCCGCGGCGAGGTCTCCAAATGCAGCGTCACCCGCTATAACGACGGCGAACCCTTCACCGGCGTGCTGTGCCGCGTCGCGGGCTCGGTGCCCGTCGGCTCCCCGGGTCGCAAGCCGGGCCCCAAGGCCTGATCAGGCGTCCGCCGCCGATTCCTCGAGGCGCGCACGCGCCGCGGCGACATAGGCCTCGAGCGCGGCGTCGAGCCGGGGCAACTCGGCACGCACGGCGTCGAACTGCCCTTCCCCCGCGAACTGTTCCATGCGCGCCGCGATCGCGCGCACCGCTTCGGCGCCGCCCCCGGCCGCCGCCCCCTTGATGCTGTGCGCGTGGCGCCGCGCGTCCGGGGCGCGACCTTCGTCCATCGCCACCACCAGCCGCTGCCGATCGCCGCGGATATCGCCGGGCAGCATGGCGACAATCTCGGCCAGCAAATCGCCATCATTCCCCAGCCGCGCCAGGGCGCCGGCGTGGTCGAAAACCATCGAATCCGATTCCGGCACCGCGACTTGCGGCGGCGGCTCGGTGGTTTTCGCATGGCCGTGCGGGGATCCGGGCGGCGCTCCCGGCAGCCAGCGCAGGCACATCGCCTCCAGTTCGCCGCGCCCGATCGGCTTGGCCAGGTAGTCGTTCATTCCCGCCGCGAGGCAGGTCTCGCGGTCGCCCTTCATCGCGTTCGCCGTCATCGCCACGATCATCCCCGTGTAACCCCGCTCGCGCAAGGCCCGGGTGGCCGCGATCCCATCCATCACGGGCATCTGGATGTCCATCAGGATCAGGTCGAAAGGCTGGCGGGACACCGCGTCGAGGGCTTCCTGGCCGTTGCCGGCGAGATCCACCCGCGGATAGCCGAATTGCTTGAGCATGCCCAGCGCCACCATCTGGTTGGTCGGGTTGTCTTCCACCAGCAAGAGCCGCGCATCGCGGGCAATCTTCCGCCCGGGCTGCCCGTCCGTCCCCGAGGGCGCCGGCGCGGGCAAATTCGGCGCCGCGAACGACAGGGTCGTCGAGAACGTGCTGCCCTTGCCAGGCTCGCTGTCGACGATGATGTCGCCCCCCATCAACTGCGCCAACTGTCTTGCGATCGCCAGCCCGAGCCCGGTGCCGCCGTAGCGGCGAGTGGTGGAACTATCGGCCTGGGCGAACGGCTCGAACAGGCGGCGACGCGCCTCGCGCGGAATGCCGATGCCACTGTCCTTGACGGAGAACTTCAGCGTGGTTCTCGATGAGGCGTCCGGGAGGCGCTCCACCTCGAGCCGCACGCGGCCCTCGATGGTGAATTTGAGCGCATTGTCGAGGAAGTTGTTGAGAATCTGACGCAGCCTCACCGGGTCGCCATTCACCCTTGGCGGGATGTCGCTCCCGAATGCGCTCTCGAACGCCAGGTGACGTTCCCCCGCGCGCAAACGATACAGTTCGGTCAGTTCGTCGAACAGCAGACGCAAGTCGAAATCCACGGCTTCGATCTCCAGCTTGCCGGCCTCGATCTTGGAAAAGTCGAGGATGTCGTTGATCAGGCGGAGCAGCAGGTTGGCGCTCGACGCCACCACTTCCGCGTGGCGCCGTTGCTGTGGATCGAGCCTGCCGTCGAGCAGCAGCGAGGTCATGCCGATCACGCCGTTCATCGGCGTGCGGATCTCGTGCGACATGTTCGCCAGGAACTGGCTTTTCGCCAGGTTGGCCGCGTTCGCCCGGTCCAGTGCATCGCTGAGCTGGCGCTGCAAACGCCCGCTGACACGCAATGCCAAGGTAATGGCCATCCAGACGTTGAAGGCGACGATGTAAAGGAAGGGCGCCGCCTGCAGCCAGTTGGTCGTCGCCGAATAGTCCGGCGCCATCTTCGCGCCGGGCGCGCTGATCGCGCGCAGCAGGAACATAACCACGGCGACCGCGAGGATCACCGCGGTGACCCGCTGGGTGCCGCGCATCTGGTCGTCGCCCCTCATCCAGAACAACCAGGCCGCGACCAGGAAGAAGCCGCCCAGGATCAGCGAGACGAACATCACCCTGGCGGGCAGATTCGGTATTGGGAACAGGAACAAACCTATGCCCACCGCGGTCACGCCGGCGGCGACCCACGGCGCATAGTGCCAGCGTGGATCGACCTTCACGCCCTGCAGGCCTGCCGCGCCCAGCGCGAGGTATGCCGCGCCGAGCACCAGCACGGGGTTGCCGACGAGCACGGCGAACGCTTCGGGCAGGATGCCGCGCAGGCCGCCGACCAGCAGCCCGCCCGCGATCACCGCCGCGCCGATGAACCAGTCGCGCAGGTAGGTTTCCCTGGGCACCAGTCGCCAGACGGTGAAGTTCGACGCGGCGAAGGCCAGCGCGCTGACCATCGTGATCAGCGAAAGCGTGCGGATGTCGAATTGCAGCACCTGAAACCAACTCCGAAGCCTTGCGATCCTGCCAGTCTAATCCTTTGGTTATATTCGGCGACGATCCTGCCCGGCATCCGGCGCCGTCCCGCCAAGGCTGACTTTCGCCAGCCGACAAGGCTCGCGACGGCGCGGACATGGCATGTCACAGGGCGCGTGCGCCACCCGCCGGACCGGGCAGAAGCAAGTTGTGCGTCGCAGCACTTTTTTGGGTTTACACGGCTTATCGTTATCACTAACATCTATCATGTAATTCAGAATTTGATTCCGCTGTGCGGAACCAACAACAGCAGGCCCTTGTGCCCGCGCAAACTTCCGAGGAGAAACCAGTGAAAAAAGCCGCGTTCCGTCTCACCCTCGCCGCCAGCGCCGTGCTTGTTGCCAGCACCGCGATGGCCCAGGTCAAGATCGCCTACATCGATCCGCTGTCCGGCTTCTTCGCCAACGTCGGCTCCGGCGGCCTCAAGGGCATGAACGAGGCGGCCGAGGTGCTGGTCAACCAGAAGGGCGGCATCATGGGCCAGAAACTCGAATTCGTCGGCTTCGACAACAAGGGCAGCCCGCAGGAATCCTTGATCCAGCTGAAGGCGGCAACCGACCAGGGAATCCGCTTCATCACCCAGGGCAATGGTTCGGGCGCCGCTGGCGCCCTGATCGACGCGGTCAACAAATGGAACGCGCGCAACCCGGACAAGACCGTCCTGTTTTTCAACTACGCCGCCGTCGACCCCGACCTGACCAACGGCAAGTGCAGCTTCTGGCATTTCCGCTTCGACGCCAACAGCGACATGAAGATGGAAGCCATCACCAACTACATGACTGATGACAAGAAGATCAAGAAAGTTTTCATCATCGGCCAGGATTATGCGCATGGCCATCAAGTCGCCAAGGCGACGAAGGCGATGCTGGCGAAAAAACGGCCGGACATCAAGATCGTCGGCGACGACCTGCACCCAATCGGCAAGGTCAAGGATTTCGCGCCCTATGTCGCCAAGATCAAGGCCTCCGGCGCCGACACCGTGGTCACCGGCAACTGGGGCAACGACCTCTCGTTGCTGGTCAAGGCGGCCAAGGACGCCGGGCTCAAGGCCAAGTTCTACACCTACTATGCCGGCGGCCTGGGCACGCCGCAGGCGATGGGCGCGGCGGGCGAAGGCAAGGTGCTCCAACTCACCGAATGGCACATGAACGTGCCGACCAAGAACACCGAGAAATTCGCCCTCGATTTCAACAAGAAATACCCGGGGGTCTACTTCTACTACTACCGCGTGAACAACATGGTTGAGATGATCGCCAAGGCGATGAACACCGCCAAGAGCACCGATCCCAAGGCGGTGGCGCTGGCGCTCGAAGACATGCGCTTCCCGAACGAGACCGGCGAGGTATGGATGCGCAAGTCCGATCACCAGGCGATGCAGCCGCTGTACATCTCGATCTTCACCAAGGCCGACGGCAAGACCGTCAAGCACGACTCTGAAGGCACCGGCTACGGATGGAAGACCGTGGCGTCGATCACGCAGCGCGACTCGCAACTGCCGACCACCTGCATCATGGAACGCCCGTAAGCAGCAAGTTCGCCGCACACGTGGCGGCGACAGCCCCGGGCTGCCGCCGCCACCTTTTTCTCATTCGTTTCGCCACCTGAACCGGGAGCCGGTTTGAGCAATCTCGAATTCATCCTGGTGACCCTGCTCAACGGCGTCACCTACGGACTGCTGCTGTTCATGCTGTCCTCCGGCCTGACGCTGATCTTCAGCATGATGGGCGTGCTCAATTTCGCCCACGCCAGCTTCTACATGCTGGGCGCCTACTTTGCCTACCAGATCAGCACCTGGGTTGGCTTCTGGCCCGGACTCCTCGTCGCCCCGCTGCTCGTCGGCGCCATCGGCGCGCTGGTGGAACGCTACGGCCTGCGCGCCGCCCACCGCTACGGCCACGTCGCCGAACTGTTGTTCACCTTCGGCCTGGCGTTCTTCATGGAGGAGATCGTGCACCTGATCTGGGGCCGCAACTCGGTCGACTATCGCATCCCGGACGAATTGGACGGCACCCTGTTCACCTTGTTCTCGACCGACTTTCCGATCTACAAGGGATTCATGATGGGCATCTCGGTCGCGATGCTCGTCGCGTTGTACGTGATGCTGACGCGCACGCGGGTCGGCCTCATCATCCAGGCCGCGCTGACCAAGCCCGACATGGTCGAGGCGCTGGGCCACAACGTGCCGCGCATCTTCATGCTGGTCTTCGGTGGCGGCAGCGCGCTGGCCGGGTTGGCCGGCGTGATCGGCGGCAATGCCTTCGTCACCGAACCGGGGATGGCCGCCGCGGTGGGCAGCATCGTCTTCGTGGTGGTGGTGGTCGGCGGCCTCGGTTCGCTGGGAGGCGCCTTCGTCGCATCCATCCTGCTCGGCTGCATCCAGACCTTCTCCATCGCGATGACGGTGTCGCTGTCCGACATCTTCGCGCTGGTTGGCATATCGCTGGACAAGACGCCCTCGATTTCCCGGCTCACGATCACCCAACTCGCCCCCATCCTGCCTTACCTGCTGATGGTCGCGATCCTGATCTTCCGTCCGCGCGGACTGATGGGGGCGCGCGAATCGTGATTTCCACGTTCTTCCGTCGCGACCGGCTGCTGCTCTGGGGCGGGATGCTGCTGGTCGGCATCCTGCTGCCGCGCTTTTCCTCGTCGGGCCTGATGATCTCGCTGTTGTGCCAGATCGGCATCATGATGATCTTCGCCCTTTCCTACAACGTCCTGCTTGGCCAGACCGGCTTGCTTTCCTTCGGCCACGCGATCTATTACGGCGCCGGCGCTTTCGCCACCATGCACCTGCTCAATGCCATTGGCAAGGAAGGCAGCGTCGTTCATGTCGCCCTGCTGCCGCTGGGCGGCGGCGTCGCGGCGCTGCTGCTGGGCATCCTGCTCGGCTGGGTCACCACCAAGAAGGCCGGCACCACCTTCGCCATGATCTCGCTCGGGATCGGCGAGATGGTGGCCGCCAGTTCGCTGATGTTTCCCGTCGTGTTTGGCGGCGAAGCCGGCGTTTCGGGCAACCGGGTAATCGACAAGATCGGGCTGTTCGGCGTCACCTTCGGTCCGCAAGTGCAGGTGTATTACCTGATCGTGGCCTGGGTCTTCGTCGCCGCGATGGGCATGTTCGCGCTGACCCAGACGCCGCTCGGGCGCATGGCCAACGCGGTGCGCGACAACCCGGAGCGCGCCGAGTTCGTCGGCTACAACACGCAGTGGGTACGCTACATCATGCTGGTGCTGTCCGGCTTTTTCGCCGGCATCGCCGGCGGACTGACCGCCCTGACCTACGAGATCGTCACCGCGGAAACGCTGAACGCCTACACCTCGGGCGCGGTCCTGTTGATGACCTTCGTCGGCGGCATCGGGTTCTTCTACGGTCCGATGATCGGCGCCATCCTGATCGTGATCATGCAGATTCTGGTCGGCGGCATCACCCACGCGTGGCAGCTCTATTTCGGCCTGCTTTTCCTGTTCATGGTGCTGCGCGCGCCCGGGGGCTTTGCCAGCCTGATCGCGATCCAGCGCCGTCTGTACGCCGCCGGCCTTTTCGGCCGCGTCGCTCCGTGGTACCTGGTCAGCGGCATCCCGGGAGCATTGATGCTGGTCGGCCTGATCGGGCTGATCGAAATGACCTATGCCGCGCTGTCCGACGAGGAAGGCGAAGGCGCGATCGCCACTATCAAGCTGCTCGGCGAGGACTACGCGCTGAACACCTTCGGTCCCTGGCTCGCCGCCGCCGCCGTTACCCTCGCCGGCTACGCATTGCTTCAACTGGCCAACCGGCGCCTGTTCCGCGAATGGAACGGCGCGCTCGCCACGCTTCAAGGCGACAACGACTGATGACCGCCGCCATCCAACTCCAGGGCGTGACCAAGAACTTCGGTCGCACCGAAATCATCAAGGGCGTGAACCTGACCATAGACCGCGGCGAGCGCCACGCCATCATCGGCCCCAATGGCGCCGGCAAGTCGACGCTGTTCCATTTGATCAGTTCGCGCTTCCCGGTCACCGCCGGGCAGATCTTCCTCAAGGGCGAGGAAGTCACCGGACTGCGGCCGTTCGAAATCAACCGCAAGGGGCTTTCGCGCAGTTTCCAGGTCACCAACATCTTCCACAATCTGTCGGTATTCGAAAACCTGCGCTGCGCCGTGCTCTGGTCGCTGGGCTACAAGTATTCCTTCTGGCACCGGCTGGCGGGGCTCAAGGACGCGCACCACCGCGCCGAGCAGGTGATGGAGGACATCGGCCTCTCGCGCCGCCACGAGACGCCGGCCGGAATCCTTTCCTATGCCGAGCAGCGCGCGCTGGAAATCGGCATCACCATCGCCAGCGGCGCGGACGTGATCCTGCTCGACGAACCCACCGCCGGCATGAGCAAGTCGGAAACCGAGGATGCCGTCGCGCTGATCCGTCGCGTCACCGAAGGCAAGACGCTGGTCATGGTCGAGCATGACATGGGCGTGGTGTTCGGCCTTGCCGACCGCATCTCGGTGCTGGTTTACGGCGAGATCATCGCCACCGGCACGCCGGAGGAGATCCGCGCCAGCGTGGCGGTCAAGGAAGCCTATCTGGGAACCAGCGTCGACCATGACTGACCACGAAACCCTGCTCGAGATCGCCGGTCTGCACGCCTACTACGGCAAGAGCCATGTGCTGCACGGCGTCGACCTCAACGTGAAGAAGGGCGAGATCGTCTGCCTGCTCGGCCGCAACGGCGTCGGCCGCTCGACCACCGCCAAGGCGGTGATGGGCCAGGTGGTGGCGCGCGGCCACGTCCGTTACAAGGGCCGCGACATCCTCGGCAAGAAAGCCTACGAAGTGGCGCGACTGGGCATCGGCCTAGTGCCGGAGAACCGCGACATCTTCCCCGACCTGACCGTCAAGCAAAACATGCAGTTGGGGATCAAGGATCCCAGGCATGTCGGGCGGTGGACGCTGGACGACATGTACGCCTTGTTCCCCCGCTTGAAGGAGCGCGAGAACACCCCCGGCGGCGTGCTCTCCGGCGGCGAGCAGCAGATGCTGACGTTGTGCCGCACGCTGATGGGCGACCCCGACCTGATCATGATCGATGAACCGACCGAAGGCCTGGCGCCGAAAATCGTCGAACTGGTGGGCCAGTTCCTCGAAGAGGTCAAGAACCGTGGCATCTCGATCCTGCTGATCGAGCAGAAGCTGGCCATCGCGCTGGACATTTCCGACCGCGTGTATGTCATGGGCCACGGCCACATCGTGTACGAGGGCACACCCGCCGAACTCAAACGCAATTCCGCCATACGCAAGGAGTGGCTCGAAGTCTAGGCGCCGCGCCCCAAAGCCTGCCGCCCGCCCGAGCGAGAATCCCCCGACCGCCACGCAACGCCTTTCCGATTACCCCGATCCTTTCTAAAGGAGCCCGCATGAGCAGCACGACCTACACCGTGACCGGCAACGTCGCCGTCATCACC
>JAIBCD010000020.1 GCA_019694335.1 Rhodospirillaceae bacterium
CGGCGATGACGTTGGCGCCGGGCTGGCGCTGGACATTGACGATCATGGCGGGCGTGGTGCCCACCCAGGCGCCGAGCTTGTCGATCTCGGCGGCGGTGTCGACCGAGGCTACATCCGACAGGCGTACCGGCGCCCCGTTGCGGTAGGCGATGATCAGCTCGCGGTATTCGGACGGGTCGCGGATCTGATCGTTGGCGTTGATGGTGTAGGCCCGGGTCGCGCCGTCGAAGGTTCCCTTGGGCGTGTTGACATTGGCGTTGCTGATGGTGGTGCGCAGGTCGTCGAGGTTGAGGCCGTAGGCTGCCAGCTGCCGGGGATTGGCGCGGATGCGCACCGCCGGACGGTTGCCGCCCGAGAGATTCACCACGCCCACGCCGGGCAGCTGCGCCAGCTTGGTGGCGATGCGGCTGTCGGCGATATCGGAGAGGGTGGTGAGCGGCAAGGTGGGCGAGGTGACGCCGAGCGTCAGCACCGGCGCGTCGGCCGGATTGTATTTATGGAAGATCGGCGGCGCGGGCAGATCCTGGGGTAGCAGGTTGCCGGCCGCGTTCATCTTGGCCAGCACCTCCTGCTCGGCGGAATCCAGGCTGACATCGAGGGAGAATTCGAGCGTGATCACCGAGGCGCCGGCGGAACTCACCGACAGCATCTGGGTCAGCCCCGGCATCTGGCCAAGCTGGCGTTCCAGCGGCGCGGTGACGGCCGTGGCCATCACTTCGGGCGAGGCGCCCGGCATGAAGGTCTGCACCTGAATGGTGGGGTAGTCGATATCCGGCAGCGCCGACAGCGGCAGGTAGCGGAACGACACCGCGCCTACCAGCAGGATGGCGATCATGAATAGGGTGGTCGCCACCGGCCGCAGGATGAAAATGCGTGAGGGATTCATCGGGAGCCCCTAGGGCGCGGCGGCGGGCAGTGTTCCTGGGCGCTGGCGGCGCGGCCCGGCTTTTTCGCCCGGGGCTTTGTCGTCTCCCGCGGCCGCGCCATCCGGACGGCGGCGTGTACCGGGTCCGCGTTTCTCTCCAGGCGCGGCGGCCGGAGCGATTTCGCTGGCGCCTGCTTCTTTGGGAGCTTCGACCGCGACCTTGGTGGCGTCCACGGGCGGGTTGGGTACATAAACTTCTGTGCCCTCGCGCATGCGGTCGATGCCGTCGATCACCACTTGCTCGCCGGGTTTCACGCCGGAAAGTATCTGCACCATGTTGGCGTTCTGGGCGCCGGTCTTCACCGGCTGGATCGCCACTGTGTTGTCCGATTTGATCAGGAACACATAGGCCCCGGGCGCGCCGTGCTGCACGGCCGAGGGCGGCAGCACCACCGCGTCATGCACCGTGTTCACCAAGAGGCGGATGTTGACGAACTGGTTGGGGAACAGCGAGCCGTCTTCGTTGGTGAAGAGTCCGCGCAGCTTGATCGTGCCGGTCGAGACATCGATCACGTTGTCGAGGGAGGCCAGGCGTCCGGTCGCGAGCTTGGTGGTATTGGTGCGGTCATAGGCGCTCACTTCCAGGGTCGCGCCTTGGCGGATACGCGCCTGGATGTCGGGCAGGTCGTCCTGCGGGATGGTGAACAACGCTGTGATCGGGCTGAGCTGGGTGATGACGGCGATGCCGCCCGACTCACCGGCGGTGACATAGTTACCCGGGTCCACCTGCCGCAGGCCGATGCGCCCGTTCAGCGGCGCGACGATTCGCGCATAGGTGAGGTTGAGCCTGGCGGTGTCGATCTGCACCTGATCGTTGGAAACCGCGGCGGTGTACTGGGCCACGGCCGCCTTGGTGGTGTCCACCTGCTGCTGCGAGGCGGCGTTCTGGTCGAGCAGAGTCTGGTAGCGCACCAGGTCGCGCTGGGCGTTTTCCAAGAGCACCTTGTCGCGCGCGAGACTCGCTTGGCCGGTGCGCAGGGTCAGCTCGTAAGGGCGGGGGTCGATCTGGGCGAGGAAATCGCCCTGGTGCACCACCTGGCCTTCCTTGAAGGCGACTTCCAGGAGCTGGCCGCCGATCTGCGGCCGCACGGTCACTATCGCCGCCGGCGTGACGGTGCCGAGGGCATTGAGGATGATGTCGATGTCGCCGGTGGCCGCCACGGCCGCGCCCACGGCGGTGCCGTTGTCCTCGCCCGGCTGGCGCCGCGCCTTGGTCGCGTCCGCCGCCATGCCGGCCTTGCCGCCGCCGCCGGCTTTGAAGCCGCCGGGGCCGAACCCGGGAGCCCCGCCGGGTCCACCGCGCATGGCGACGCGCTGGCGCATGCCGAACTGCGGCTGGGGCGAGGGCTCCAGGATCCAGGCGATGGTGACCGCGACACCCATGGCGGCCAGGCCCCACGGCAGCATCCAGCGCCATTTGGAACCACCAACGAGGCCGGTGATCTTCTGCCGCCATCCTTTGCGCGGGCTGTTCTTGGTGTCGAAGTCGCTCATCTGAATTTCATCTTTTGAATTTCATCTTTCGAGGCTGCGCATCCCCACCGCCCTGAAGGCGGGAAGGATGCTTTCGGTAATCTAACTCATGCGCCTGACGGTAACTACGAATGGCGCGTTTCGGTACGTAACAATCGACCTTGATCGTAATCCGTTAACCCGTGCTCCGCACGAGGGGGCAGACCGTGGTCATGTCGGTGGTCACCCCCGCCTGCTGATTGTTGACCAGGTGCTGCAGGTAACCGGGGAAAGCGTTCTCGATCTTGATGTTGTAGTGGTAGCGGCCGTTCGGACTGATGCCGGCGCTGTTCTCCAGGTTCGTGATCGTGATCATCACCTGGCCATTGGCGGGGACACCGTTGGCGGCGTAGCTGCCGATGCGCGTGCCGGTGGCGGCGTCATAGATACCCAGAGAGGCGTTGGCGGTCACCGTGCCGGTGTTGAACACCACGACCTGGCTGGGATAGCCCGATTGCAGCAGCGACGAGTGCACATTGATGAGCGTGGTGCGCGTCGTGGGCAGGGCGTCGCACGTTGAAAGATTTGTAAGCGATCCATCCGTGATGCGCCACAGGACGTGCTGGAACGACCCGGTGAAGCCGCTCTGGATCGCGAGCGAATAGTAGGCCGGCTTGTTGAATGACGGTGTCGCCGCGGCCTCGATGGTGCTGATGGCGAATTGGGGCGAGGATCCGGGCGCGATCTGGGGGCTGGTCCATTGGGCCAGCGGCGTCCCGGTCGCGTAATCCGACAAGGTCACCGACACGGTCGCCGCGACGGTGCTGGAATTATAGAACCGCAGGAACGACTGCGACGCTGTCGACGCGGTCGAGATGACCGATCCTACCTTGAGGCCGGTGGTGGGCAGGGTGGCGACCGAACTCGTGGGCGTCCAGGACACCCAGCTGGAGATCAGGTTTTGGCTGTTGGAATCGTACCAGGGACCGCCCGACGACGTGCCGTCGTCGCTGCTGTAGGACAGGGATCCCATCAGGCCGCGGCGGTTCTGGCTGTCGAGGTACCAGAACGGCCCGCCGGAATCCCCGCCGCTGGAATAGACGCTGAATTCGCGCACATGCGACGACCGAAGACTAAGAAGGGAGTCCTGGGTCTCGGTGCCGGAGGCGAAGAACATGCCGTATTCGGTAGCGGTGGAATCCTTGAGGTTGCCCGGATAGCCGGCGTTGTTGGCGGTACCGATGGTCGAGCCGTAAACCACCGGCATGAAGGTCGAGGTATGGGTGAAGGCCTGGGAGAACTGGATGGCGGCGTAGTCGTAGCGGTAATCGCGCACCGCGAATTCGTCGGGCCCCGAGATCTCGGTCCAGTTCTGCGTGGTCTTGAGATTGGCGAGCGCGGTGTTGCTGCCGTAGGGGCGGGTCAGGTTGCCCAAGGTTGAAATGTATTGGGCGGGGTAGAAGCGCACCGCCGTCACCCAGCCGCCGCGGCTGTTGTTGTGGACGCAATGCCCGGCCGTCAATACCACATAGGCGCTGACCAGGGTGCCGGTGCAGCGGAAGCTGCCGTTGTTGGGATAGGTGACCGTGAAGTAGCCGATGGTGTTGTAGGGATAGCTCAGGATGGAATCGCCGGCGATCTCGCTGCGCGGATCGCCGGCGGTGCTTTTCTCCCAGGCATTCGGCTGTGGCGGCGTCACGGCGGGCTTCTCCGGCACGGGGGCCACGGCATTGGGGATATTGGGGTCGCCAGGACGATGTTCGGCCGGCACCGGCGGCAGGTCGGTGGCCGGCGTTTGAGGTGAGTCCTTGCGGACGCGCTTGGGCGGCTCGGGGACGGCATTCAAGTCGCTGGCCTGGGTCTCGAGGCCTGGGGTGGATGCGGCCGCCGGCGTCGGTGCGCCGATGGCCGCGGACTGGGCGAGGAAGGTCTTGGCTTCGGCGGCGGTCAGGGACCGTGCTTCCGGCACGCGCATGCCGATGCACAGGAGCTGGTCGCCGGCATCGCCTCCGTAAATTTCGTTCCATTCGTAATAGCGGCCGAGGATGACCTGGCCGATATGGACCGATCCCTTGGCGGCCGGCCCGGCGGCGGCGGCGCAGTCGTAGTGCGAAACATCGGCGGGGGTGACCGGGACCGGCGCGCGCGGATCCTCGGCGGCGGCCAGGGCGGGAAGGGGCAGCACCGCCAGGAGTCCTGCCAGAAACTTAGCGTGCATACCTGATCCTAACCCCGCGAACGGCGCTCTGCGTCCGGCAGTATAGCCCGTTTATGGCCACAACTTTGGCCCCTGGGGACTATGCGTTCCCTATAATAGAGACGGCGCTGGGCAAGGATTCTTGCGCTAATAAAATATATATTTAGAACAGTCGTTTATGCGGATAACTTGAGATTTCGGATCGGCCGGCCGGCGGCAAGCCCCTGGGCGGCGGCGATGATCGCGTTGGTGTCGATGCCGTAGTGCCGGTACAGGTCGGCCAAGGTGCCGGTCTGGCCGAACTGCTCGACGCCCAAGGCCCGCACCCGGTGCCCGCCCACGGCGCCCAGCCAGGACAGGCTGGCGGGGTGGCCGTCGATCACCGTGACCAGGCCGCAGTCGCGGTTCAGACCCGCGAGGAGCCGCTCGATATGGGAGCGGGCATGCACCAGGCCGGCCTCGCGGGCCCGGGTCGCCGCCATCCAGCCGGCGTGCAGCCGGTCGGGCGAGGTGATCGCCAAGAGGCCGATATCGCGCCGGTCCTCGGCCATCAGGCCCACGGCGTCGATGGCCTCGGGCGCGATCACGCCGCAATAGGCCACCACCACCTCGCAGTTCGGGCCGGGTTCGCGCATCCAATAGGCGCCGTCGATGATGCCTTGCTTCAGCTCTCCGGTCAGCCTGCGTTTGACCTGCTCGACCGGGCGGGTCGAGAGGCGCAGGTAGACCGAGCCGCCTTGATCGTCGGCCAACCAGTTGGCGCCCTGGTCGTCATCCTTTTCGTGGGGCTTTTCATGCTTCTGCAGGTGGTCGAACGACCAGCACAGGATCGCCGACAGCTCGTCGATGAAGGCGGGCTCGAAAGAGGTCAGGCCGGGCTGAGCCAGGCCGATCAGTGGCGTGCCGATGGACTGGTGGGCGCCGCCCTCGGGGGCCAGGGTGATGCCTGACGGCGTCGCCGCCAGGATGAAGCGGGCGTCCTGGTAGCAGGCGTAATTCATCGAATCCAATCCACGGGCGATGAACGGATCGTAGAGCGTGCCGATCGGAAACAGGCGCTCGCCGTGGATCGAATACGACAACCCGAACGCCGACAGGGCGATGAACAGGTTGGATTCCGCGATGCCCAGTTCCAGGTGCTGGCCCTTGGGCGAGAACGACCAGTTGTAGGTCGAGGGCACGCGCTCGGCCTTGAAGGTGTCGGCGAGCTCTTCCTTGGCGAACAGCCCGCGCCGGTTCACCCAGGCGCCGAGGTTGGTGGACACGGTCACGTCGGGCGCGGTGGTCACCACGCGGTTGGCGAATTCCGTGGTCTGGCGGCCGATCTCGTTCAGCAGCAGGCCGAAGCCCTGCTGGGTCGACATGGACGGCGCCACCTGGATCGTGATCTCGGCGGGCGGTTCAACATAGGGCGCCTCGAAGCGGCGGCGGCCCTTGGCGAAGAACGGCACCCGGGCCAGGAACTTCTCCAGTTCCGCGCGCGGCGTCTTCATGCCTTCGAACGGCTCCCACTCATGGCCGGGGCGCACGTTCATGGCGGCCTTGAACGCGTCCATTTGCGCCGGCGTGGTGAGGCCGGAGTGGTTGTCCTTGTGGCCGGCGAGCGGCAGGCCAAAGCCCTTCACGGTATAGGCGATGAAACACACCGGCTTGTCGTGCTTGATGGCGTTGAAGGCTTCCACCAAGGTCGGCAGGTCGTGGCCGGCGAGGTTGGTCATCAGCCGTGCCAGCTCCGCGTCGCTGCGCTTCTCGATCAGCCTGGTGACCGGCCCCTGGTCACCGATCTCGTCGAGCAGGCGCTTGCGCCAGGCGGCGCCGCCCTGGAAGGTGAGCGCCGAGTAGAGCTGGTTGGGGCACTTGTCGATCCAGTCCAGCAGTTTCTCGCCGCCGGGTTCCTTGCTTGCCGCGCGCAGCAGCGAGCCGTATTTCAGGATCACGACTTCCCAGCCGAAATCCTTGAACATGTTCTCGAAGCGCTGCCACAGCCCTTCGCGGATCACGGAATCCAGGCTCTGGCGGTTGTAGTCGATGATCCACCAGGTGTTGCGCAGGCCGTGCTTCCAGCCCTCCAGCAACGCTTCGAAGATATTGCCTTCGTCCATCTCGGCGTCGCCGATCAGGGCGATCATGCGCCCCAATCGTTCATTGGCGTTGTCCTTCAGCCAGCCGTGGGCGCGCACATAGTCCTGCACCAGCGACGAGAACAAGGTCTGGGCCACGCCCAGGCCGACCGATCCGGTGGAGAAATCCACGTCGTCCACATCCTTGGTGCGCGAAGGATAGCTCTGTGCGCCCTTGTAGCCGCGGAACGCTTCCAGTTTTTCCCGGGTCTGCAGGCCCATCAGGTAGTGGATGGCGTGGAACGAGGGGCTGGCGTGGGGCTTCACCGCCACGCGATCCTGCGGCCGCAGCACATTGAAATAGAGCGCGGTCAGGATGGTGTTGAGCGACGCCGATGACGCCTGGTGCCCGCCGACCTTGACCCCGTCCTTGTTGGGACGGATGTGGTTGGCGTTGTGGATGGTCCAGCTCGCCAGCCAGAGCACTTTGCGCTCGAGGTCGGCGAGGATGTCGAGGTCGGCGGTCATGAAGGGAACTCTCTTACGGCGGAGGCTTTCGGGGGGGCGCAAGATACGGACACCCAGAAGCGAATTTGATCCTATTTTCGCGGGCAGGCGGGAAAATAATATAAGATTTCAGCGGTCACCCGGTAATTTTATACGTCGCTGGCCGGGGAACCGTTGAGAGAGGGGGCCCTTTGGCGGTATTCTCGGCGCAACACTCCGGGTCATGAGCGAGGGACGGGCCATGAAGCACAAGCTTCTTATCGCCGCGGCCGTGGCCGCGATCGCAACCACCGCATATCGCGCCGAGGCGCAGTCGTTCCGGCCCGCCAATGGCTGGGTCAACGAGGCCGCCATGATGCTCGACGCCAAGGAATGGCAGAAGGGCACCGAACGCACCCGCGCCGCCCTGCGCACGGGTGAACTGACCGCCGAGAATCACGCCGCCGCGCTCAACAACCTGTGCATCGGCCTGACCGGACTGACCCAGTACTCCGACGCCATGGAGGCCTGCCTGCAGGCGATCGAGATATCGCCGCGCCAGTGGCAGTCCTACAACAACCTGGCCAATATCTATTTCTACCTGAATCAATACGACCGGGCGCTGGCCCAGTACTACAAGGCGCTGAGCTTCCGCTCGAGTTCGGGCGTGCTGTTGCAGAACATCCGCCTGACCCTGGACGCCCGCAGCGCGAAAAAACCCAGCGAAGCCGCCGGCAAGTCGCTCTAGCCTCAAGCGCAGTCGCCAGCGAATTAAATTCACCAGGTATAATTTTCGGGCAGGGCCTTTCAGCCGAAGCGCCGCGCATGGAAAATTGTACCTGGTACATTTAATCCCTAGCACCATCCCCTAAAACCAAAACGGCGCCGTCCTTTCGGAACGGCGCCGTTGGTGTTTTAACCGACGCTCGGCTTAGACGACGACCAGCACGTCCTCGCCGCCGCGCTTGATGAACAGGGCGGCCTGACGCCCGGTCTTCAAGGCTTCATCCAATTCCTGGATGTTCTTCACGGCGGTGCGGTTGACGGCGACCACCAGGTCTTTCGGCCGCAAGCCAACCTGCCAGGCCGGGCTGCCGCGCTCGACCTCGACGATCTCCACGCCGCCCCCCGCGGATGCCTTGCTCGGCACCGCGCCGTCGCCGGCGAACTTGGCGCCCTGAAGGGTGGGACGCTCGTTCACCGCCGCGGTGACGACGGCCTTAGCCTCCTTCTCGACGGTGAGCGACAGATCCTTCTTCGACCCGCCGCGCAGCACCGTGAACTTGAGGTCGGTGCCGACCGGCGAGAGACCGACGCGATTACGCAGCGCGGACGCACCGGTGATCGGCGTACCATCGATGGCGACCACGACGTCGCCGGTCTTGATGCCGCCACGATCGGCCGGAGTGTCCTTCTCGACCCGTTCGATCACCGCGCCGCCGGTCTGGTCGACGCCCAGGCTTTTGGCGAGTTCCGGGGTCAGATCCTGGATCTGCACGCCGATGCGGCCGCGTTTCACTTCGCCGTACTTCGTGATCTGCGCGACCACCGACTCGGCCATTGAAGTGGGCACCGCGAAGCCAATGCCGACGTTGCCGCCGGAGGGGCCCATGATGGCGGTGTTGATGCCGATCAGTTGGCCCTTCATGTTGACCAGCGCGCCGCCCGAGTTGCCGGGGTTGATCGAGGCGTCGGTCTGGATGAAGTCCTCGTAGCCCTCGATGGCGAGGCCCGAGCGGCCCATCGCCGAGACGATGCCCGAGGTGACGGTCTGGCCCAGGCCGAAGGGATTGCCGACCGCGATCACGAAATCGCCGACCTTCATGGCGCTGGAATCGCCAATCGGCAATTCCGAGAGATTGTCGGCGTCGATCTTCAGGAGGGCGATGTCGGTCCCTTCATCGCTGCCGATGACCTTGGCGGTGAATTCGCGGCGGTCCTTGAGGGTGACGGTGATCTCGCCCGCGTGCGCGACCACATGGTGATTGGTGATGATGTAGCCCTTCTTGGCGTCGATGATGACGCCGGAACCCGACGCCATGCGGGCGCGGGGTTTCGGGCGCTGTCCGTTCTGGCCTTCCGGCAGGTTGAAGAACTTGCGGAACTCCTCGGGGATCTGCTGCGCGGCGCCGCCGTTGTTGTCGTCATCGTCGCTCGACGCCTTTTCCTTGACGGCGACATTGACCACCGCGGGCGTCACACGATCGATGATCGGCGCCAGCGACGGTACGCCGGCCGCCTGCAGCGCGGCCATGGAGGTCTCGGCGGCGGCCTGCGGCATGAGATGCGGCACGAAATTCTTTTCGATGACTTGCGGAACGGCGAAAGCGAGGGCGGCGCCGGCTGCTGCGGCCGGGAACCAACGGAGCATACGGGCTGTCATGGACATGTTTTCCTGTGGCCTTGGTGTTCAGTTCGACGGGAGCGGGTTTTCATCCGCGCTCTCGATCTCGCGGATAAATCTGTTCCTCGACCTGACACGAGACAATCCCCCGTAACAGCGACGTAATGCATTTTACAGCGACGTAATCACGCTTGAATTGTTGCACTTTGTTGCACGCGCGGAAGATGGCGCGGCGCGCGGCGGCTTCGCGCGAACGCGGCGCGCGGGAAAAAATTCACGCCGATCAGTCGGATATTTTTCAAACACGGCGAAACATGACGGAGGCAACGCGCGTTTGAAGGGGAGGCCGCGTTTGCCATTTTGGGGCCACAATTGATCGTCTGCCGCCGTGCCTCGCTTCGGTGGTGCGGATCGCCTGGGGCACTTTCGTGTTGGCGCATCGCGATGTGCTGCCCGATTTACCTGATGGCATGACGCGAGGCCATCGAGTCGACCTTCAGCCGCAAGGCCGAACGCAGGGTGGCGCGAGGCGGGGCCGCGTGGCCTGTAAGATTGTACCTGGTACAATTAATTCCGGATTGGGTTATACTCCCGCCCATGCCCGTGACCTCGATCGCTTCCCAGGCCGCCATGACCCCGGTTCAGTCGAACCACGGGCCGAAGGGGCCTAAGCCTGCCAAGACCATCACCGCCGCGCCGTTCACGCCGGCGGCCCAGAAGCAGGCCAATGTCATCAACACCGGCCGCTCGCCGTTGCGCGGCGGCAAGTTGGACATCACCGCGTAGCGGAATAGCTCTGCGCCTTTCCGCCCGGTTACATTTGCCGCGAAATTTGTCGCGCGCCTTAGGCGCGCTGGGGCCCTACCAGGGGATTTCCATATCGTTGTTGTCGACGAAAGCGACGCCGCGTTTGCCGGCGCGTTTCTCAACCACATCCGCGACGCCGCGAACGCTGGTGGCCACATCCAGGACGGCGTTGGAACCGCCGATCTCGGTCTGCACCCAGCCGGGATGCACCGCCAGGAAAGTGAGCGGCTTCCTTTGCCGCGCGGCGAACCCCTTGAACAGACTGTTCAGCGCGGCCTTGCTGGCGCGATAGACCTCGGCGTCGCCGCCGGTATTCCGCGACACGCTGCCGAGCACCGATGTCATCACCGCGATGGTGCCCGTGGCATCAACCAGGTCGCCCAGCCCCTCCAAGACCCGCATGGGGCTCAAGGCATTGGTGGTCATCACGCGGGTGAACTCGGCGGTCGTGACCATCCCTATGGTTTCGGAACGGTCGCGCATCATCACGCCGGCATTGACGAACAGAAGGTCGAAGCGCTGGCCGTCCAATCGCTCACGCAAGGCGGCGATTTGATCCGGCAGGTCGATGTCCAGGCGCTCGACCGCCGCACCGGCGATTTGCTCCAATTCCTGTGCCGGCGTGCGCACCGTGCCGGTCACCCGCCAGCCTCGGGATATGAACTCCTTGACGAGCCCGAGGCCGAGGCCGCGCGAGGCGCCGATGATCAGGGCGGATTTCGCCACGGGCTACTCCAGTACGTCGTGGGAGTCGGGATGCCGGCGAAACCAAGCCACGGCATAGGAGCACACCGGCGCGATCTTCAGATTCTGAGCGCGGGCGTGGCGCACCACCTCGGTCATGAGCCGCCCCGCGGCGCCGGTGCCCCGGGCTTCGACCGGGGTTTCCACATGCGGGATTGTCACGACGTCGCCGGCCCTGCGGTAGGCGGCGAAGGAGGTGTGGCCGTCCTCGGTCAGCTCAAAGCGGCCGCGGGCGATGTTGTCGGTGAAGGTGGAGGGCATATGGCATTCCGGAATATGTCGTGCGCGCAAACGATAGGGCGGTCCTGGTGGCGCTTCCAGGCAATTTATGATGCAATCCGGCCTCATCAGGACATCAGGAGCACGTTCCGTGGGAAAGTTGCAGGACAAAGTCGCGGTCGTCACCGGCGCCGCCGGCGGCATCGGCAAGGAAATCGCGCATGCCTTCTTCAAGGAGGGCGCCAAGGTCGTCATCGCCGATCTGAACGGCGCGCAGGCCGCGGCCACCGCAAAGGAAATGGACCCCAGCGGCAAGCGGGCGGTTGGCGTCGCCATGGATGTCGGCAACGAAGCGGCGGTGGACGCTGGCATGGGCGAGGTGCTCAAGACTTTAGGGCGCATCGACGTGCTGGTGAGCAATGCCGGCATCCAGCATATCGCCGCCATCGACGAACTGGAGTTCTCCGCCTGGAAGAAACTCATGGCCGTGCACCTGGACGGCGCCTTCCTCACCACCCGGGCGGCGCTGAAGGCCATGTACAAACAAGGCGACGGCGGCAGCATCATCTACATGGGCTCGGTGCATTCCAAGCTCGCCTCGCCCCTGAAGGGGCCCTATGTCACCGCCAAGCACGGACTCCTGGGCCTTGCCCGCGTTGTCGCCAAGGAAGGCGCCGCCCATAAGGTGCGCGCCAATGTCATCTGTCCGGGGTATGTCTGGACGCCGCTGGTGGAAAAGCAAATTCCCGAAACCGCCAAGGCGCGTGGCATCACCGAGGAGCAGGTCATCAAGGACGTGATGCTGCGGGATACCGTGGACGGCGAGTTCACAACCACCGCCGATGTGGCCGCGGCCGCCGTGTTCTTCGCATCGTTCGATTCAAACGCGCTGACGGGTCAATCGATCATCGTCAGCCACGGCTGGGCCATGGAGTGACATGAGGCCGCGACTTGGCGCATGGCGCCAAGAGGATCCAGGGCCCGGAGCATAGATAGTAGTTGAGAATGTGAGTTTTTGGTTCTGCACCCCTTGGGTCAAGCCCGAGGGTGGCCGCGTGCTACGCCAGACGTCCGAACCACAACATCGACAGGAGCGCCGCCACCGCCGTCAGGACCACGGCGACGCCGGCGAACAGCGCGGTTATCTCGGTCTTCTGGGTTTCCATCACCAGCTTGGTGGTCAGGGTCTTGTAGATCTGCTTCAGGTCGGCGCCGGAACTGGCGCGGAAGTAGGCGCCGCGGGTGATGTCGGCCACCTGTTTCAATGTGTCTTCGTCCAGGCGCACCTGCATGGTGCGGCCCTCGAATTCCACCACGCCGCCGCCTTCGGTGCCGAAACCGACGGTGAAGACGCGTACGCCCTTGTTGGCGGCGATGCGCGCGGCCTCGACCGGGTCGGCGCCGGCATTGGTCGATCCGTCGGACATCAGAATGATGATGGCGTTCTTATAGGATCCCGGCGCCACCGGCAGCGGTGCTTCCGGCGCGGCCTTGGGCGCCTGGCCCAGGGGCGCGCCGCCCAGGTTGCGGCCTTGGCGTCCGGCATCGCCCCGCATGTCGCCCCGGAATCCGCCGACATCGATGTCGGCGTCGGGGAAGATGGACTTCAGCGCCACCAGGATGCCGCTGCCCACCGCGGTGAAACGCTGCGGCTCCAGCCGGTCGACGGCGGCGAGCAGGTCTTCGCGGTTGAGGGTCGGCGCCTGCATTTCCATCGCGGACGTGGAGAACGCCACCAGGCCAATGCGCGCGCCGGGAGGCTGCTCGGCGATGAAATCGCGCGCGGCGACCTGGGCGGCGGTGATGCGCTTGGGCGAAACGTCGCTGGCGCGCATGGAGCCCGAAACATCCATGGAGAGAATGATGGTCTCGCGTTGCGACGGCAGGGTGACCAGAGCGGCCGGGCGGGCAAGGGCCGCGATCAGGAACGTCAATCCCAACAGGAATAGCGCGGGTGGGATATGGCGGCGCAGCCGGTTGCCGGGCCCTTGCGCCTGTTTCACCAGGCCGAGGTTGGCATAGCGCAACGCCACCCTGGTCCGGTAACGCAGCACGAACACATAGCCGGCCAGCAGGACCGGCACCGCCGCGAGAAACCACAGCATCTGGGCTGCGAGAAAACTCATGCCCGGGAGCCTAACATTTTAGATGGGCGAGACCTAGCGTGTCGGCGCCACGAAAGCCTTTTGAAAACCCGCCAAAAAATGAGCTACCACAGTCGGACGCGCGCCTCGCGGGGCAGGGCGTAGGCGCCGTCCTTGATGCCGAAAGCGTCGTACCAGGCATCGATATTGCGCACCGCGCCGATGGCTCTGAACTCGGGAGGCGAGTGCGGGTTCGACAGCACCTGACGGCGCAGCGACCCCTCGCGCATCTTGGTGCGCCAGATCTGGCCGAAGGACAGAAAGAACCGCTGGTCGCCGGTGAAGCCATCCAACACCGGCGCCTGCCGGTTGCCGAGCGCGAGGTGGTAGGCCTTGAAGGCGATCGACAGCCCCGACAGGTCGGCGATGTTCTCGCCCATGGTGAAGGCGCCGTTCACATGCAGGCCGGGCAGGGGGGTGTAAGCGTCGTATTGTTTCCCAAGCACCCCGGTCGAGGCGTCGAATTCCGCGCGGTCTTCCCGCGTCCACCAGTTGGCATAGGCGCCGTCGCCGTCGAACTTGGAGCCCTGATCGTCGAAGCCGTGGCTCATTTCATGGCCTATCACCGCGCCGATGCCGCCGTAGTTGACCGCGTCGTCGGCATTGGGGTCGAAGAACGGCGGCTGCAGGATGGCGGCCGGGAAAGTGATGGAGTTGAAGTTGGGCACGTAATAGGCGTTCACGGTCGAAGGCGTCATGTACCACTCGCCCCGGTCCACCGGCGCGTCCAGGCGCGCGACACGCCGCTGCCAGTCGAACACGGTCGCGCGCTTCACGTTGCCCAGGATGTCGCCGGCTTGGATCTCCAGGGCCGTATAGTCGCGCCACTTTTCCGGGTAACCGATATGGGCGGTGAACTTATGGAGTTTCACCAGCGCCTTCTCGCGCGTCTCCTTGCCCATCCACGGCAGGGTGCGGATATTGGAATCGAATACCTGCTCGAGGTTTTTCACCAGCGCCAGCGCCTTCTCCTTGGCCTCCGGCGGGAAGTACTTGGCGACATAAATCTTGCTGAGGGCCTCGCCCATCAGGTTGTCGATCATCTGCACGGCGCGGGTCTTGCGCGGCTGCTGTTGCGGCGCCCCCGAGAGCACGGTGCCGTGGAAATCGAAATTGGCCTTGTCGATGGTGCTGGGCAGGTAGGCGGCGTAGCCGTGCAGGTAATGCACCGTCATATAGTCGCGCCACACCTCCGGCGGGGTTTCGGCGAAGATCTTGGCCAGTAATGGGAAGGCGGATTTCTCCGCGATCGCCACCTGGCGTTCCTCTTGTTTTCCTGGGCCGCCGCTCATCTCGGGGATCTGCGCCCCGGCCAGGAACGCCGACCACGGGAAGCCGGGCGCGAAAGCCTTCAGTTCCGACGGCGTCATCAGGTTGAATATCTTGTCCTGGTCGCGCCGGTCGGCGTTGGGCCACTGCGCTTCGGCGATGCGGCGTTCGACGTCGTAGATCTTGGCGGCACGCGCAGCCGGGTCGGCGACGCCGGACAGGCCGAGCATGGTCGCGAGGTGTTTCCGATAGGCCTCGCGGGTGGTGACGATCTCCTTGTCGTCCTTCAGGTAATAATCCCGGTCGGGCATTCCCAGGCCCCACTGGCGGATCCACACCAGGTAGTGCGCGGGATCCTTGTCGTTGACGTCGATGTAAATGCCGAACGGTCCATCGAGCGGCAGGCCCGCCGTGCCGAAGGCCCGGGCCAGATCCTCGCGCGTCTTGAGGCCGGCGATCAGATCCAGGTCGGGTTTCGCGGGCGACAAGCCCTTGCGGTCGATGCCGCGCTCGTCGAGGAACGAGGCGTAGAAGTCGCGCAACTTGCGTTCTTCGCCGGAGACACCGGATTTTTGCAGCAGGCTGTCGGCGATTTCCCGCATCCGGTATTCGCTGAGCAGCAGGAGATCGTCGAAGCTGCCGGCACGGGACCGGTCGGGCTTGATCTCGGCGGTCTTGAGCCAGGTGCCGTTCACGTACTGGAAAAAATTGTCGCCGGGTTTGACGCTCGTATCCATATGCGCGAGGTCGACGCCCCAGGCGCCGATGGCGGGATGGCCGGGGCGGGAGTCGCGCATGAGTGCTTCTTCGGCCGCGAAAGCAGTGCCGCACAAAAGGCCGGCGAGCGCTGAAACGGCGAGGATGCGATGCATGTCCGTTCTCCCAGGTGTCGCACAACGAGATAGGAAATCCGGGCCGAAGTCGATAGAAAAGCGTGTGAGGGGAAGGGGATGCCTTGACGCCCAACCGTCAGTCCGTCGCCGACGTGATCGTCGCCATGCTTGAGGCCCAAGGCGTTGCCAGGGCCTATGGCGTTTCGGGCGAGAGCTACCTGCCGCTCCTGGACTCCCTCGGGCGCAGTTCCATCGATGTGGTCACCTGCCGCCACGAGGGCGGCGCGGGCCTGATGGCCGTGGCGGAGTCGCGCCTGACCGGCAAGCTTACCGTCTGCACCGTCAGCCGCGGCCCCGGATCGGCCAACGCCGCGCTGGCGATGGTGACCGCCGCCGAGGACGCGGTGCCGTTCCTGCTGCTGGTAGGGCAGGTACCCAAGGCGCATCTGCGGCGCGGCGCCTTTCAGGAGCTGGACTACGGTAAGTTCTTCACCGGCACCGCCAAGTGGAGCGCCGAGATCACCGATCCCGCGCGCATCGGCGAGATCATGGCGCAGGCCATCGCGACGGCTTGCGGCGGCACGCCCGGACCCGTGGTGGTGGCGTTGCCCGAGGATGTGCTGGACGAGATTGCGGATATCGCCATTCCGCCGCCGTGGGTGGCGCCCGCCGTCGCGCCGCCGCCGAAGGCGGTGGCCGAGGCCGCGCGTCTGCTCGCCAAGGCCAAGGCGCCGCTGCTGTTGGTGGGCGGCGAATTCAGCTATGGCGATGGCCGCGACCGGCTTCGCCGCGCCGTGGAAGCGCTCAACATTCCGGTCGCGGGAACCTTCCGGCGTTTCGATCTTCTCCCGTCCGCGCATCCCTTGTTCGCCGGGGAACTCGGCTTCTTCACCACCGATGCGCAGCGCGCGGCTTATGCCGGGAGCGACTTGGTGCTGGCGGTGGGAACGCGCCTCGGCGATCTCTCGACCTTCGGTTATGAATTCCCCGCACCAGGCCAGACGCTCATTCATGTGAATCGCGATGCGGGGCAGTTGGGGCGCAACTTCGCGCCCACGGTCGGTGCCGCTTGTGATGGCGCGCTGTTCCTTGAAGCCCTCGCGCGTGAAGCCAAACCGCACGACGGCGCCTGGGCGAAACGACTGCACGATCTTTTCATCGCCCGCCACACCTGGACGCCGCGCACCGCAGATGACGGCGTGGTGTTCGGCAATGTCATCGCCGGGCTGGTGTCGCATGTAGCCAAAGACTGCCTGTTCGCCATGGACGCGGGGATTAGTCCCGCCATGCTCTACCGGCATTTTCCCATAGGCCCCGATCACCGCGTCTTGTGCTTGGTCACCGGCTCCATGGGCTTCGGCATTCCGGCGGCCACGGCGGCCGGCCTGCAATTTCCCGGGCGGCAGATTGTTTGCCTGATCGGCGACGGCGGGTTCCTGATGGGCGGCAATGAGCTCGCCGTGGCGGCGGAACGCAAACTGCCGCTGAAGATCATCCTCGCCAACAACAACAGCTACGGCGCGATCCGGGTAAACCTGGAGAAGGCGTTCCCGGGACGGCGCACGGCCACCGACTTGGTCAATCCAGACTTCGGCCTGATCGGGCAAGCTTATGGCGCCAAAGTTCTCAAGATTGCGCGCGAAGCCGATATCGCGCCGGTCCTGGCGCAAGCTTTTGGCCACGACGGCCTGGTGTTCGTGGAGGTGACAACCAGCCTGTCAACGGGCTTGCCCGCCCCGAAATAGCCTTGAGCCGCCCCCTCCCGGCGGGCCACAGTATCGCCTCGGGATTTTTCCATTTGAGGGGTATGCCATGAGCCGCCGGGCTGTATTCGCATCCACCATGAAGGTCTTGCTGGCGACCGCGGCGATCCCGCTGGTCGCGTCGGCCGCGGAAGCGCCGCGCGCGGGCCAAGCTCCGACAATGATCGGGTTCAAGCCGGCCAGCGAACAGGCCGAGCGCGCCCTGGAAGCGAAATTCGACGCGAGTTTGAACGCGAACGACCTGCGCACCTGGATGGAGCGCATGTCCTCGGCGCCCAATCACCTGGGCTCGCCCCATGACAAAGTGAACGCCGACTTCATCCTCGCGAAGTTCAAGGAGTTCGGCTGGGACGCGCGTATCGAGACCTATTACGTGGCTTATCCGACACCCAAGACCGTGTCGGTGGAGATGGTGGCGCCCACCACCCACAAGGCCACGATGACCGAAGGACCGGTCGCCGGTGACCGCACCTCGACCCAGGTGGCCGACGAACTGCCGGCCTATACCGCCTTCGGCGGCGACGGCGACATCACCGCTGACGTGGTTTACGTCAACCAGGGCATGCCGGCGGATTACGAACAGCTGGCGCGCAACGGCATCGACGTGAAGGGCAAGATCGTGGTGGCCCGTTACGGCGGCGGCTGGCGCGGGCTGAAGCCGAAGCTGGCGCAGGAGCACGGCGCGGTCGGCTGCATCATATACTCCGACCCGGCCGACGATGGTTACGGCACTGACGACACCTGGCCCAAGGGCGCCGCCCGTCCGCCGCAAGGCGTGCAGCGTGGGTCGGTGCTCGATCTTCCGGTGCGCCCGGGCGATCCGCTCACGCCCAATATCGGCGCCACCAAGGACGCCAAGCGGCTCACCAGGGAGGCCGCCGACAACGTGCTCAAGATTCCCGTGCTGCCGATCTCCTACGGCGACGCCCAGCCGATCCTGGCGGCCCTGGCCGGGCCGGTGGCGCCGGGGAATTGGCGCGGCGGCTTGCCGATCACCTATCACATGGGCGGCACCGGCCTGGTCAAGGTGCATATGGTCGAGCAGTCCGACTGGAGCCTGAAGCCGCTCTACAACGTCATCGCGACCATCCAGGGCTCGGAGTTTCCCGACCAATGGGTGATCCGCGGCAACCATCACGACGGTTGGGTGTTCGGCGCGCAGGATCCGCTCTCGGGCGATGTCGCCATGCTCGCCGAGGCCCAGGCCATCGGCAAGCTGGTGAAGGGCGGTTGGAAACCCAAACGGACTCTGGTTTACACCAGCTGGGACGGCGAGGAGCCGGCGCTGCTGGGGTCGACTGAATGGGCCGAGAATCACGCGGCCGATCTCGCCAAGAAGGGCGTGCTCTACATCAACTCCGACGGCAACGGCCGGGGCTTCCTGAACGCCGGCGGCACCCACTCCTATCAGAAGGTGGTGAACCAGATCGCCGGCGAACTCAAGGATCCCCAGACCGGCGTATCGGTGCTCGAGCGCCTGCGCGCGCGCGCCGATACCAACGCCTATGACAAGCGCGGCGGCGGTGAAGACGCGGCGGGCATGGCCGAAGCGGCCGCGAAGGAAGGCGACATGCCCATCGGCGCCCTCGGCTCGGGCTCCGACTACACGCCGTTCCTCCAGCACCTGGGCCTCGCGTCCCTCAACGTCGGTTACGGCGGCGAGGGCGACAGCGGCGGGGTCTATCACTCGGCCTATGATTCCTTCGATCACTACATCCGCTATGGCGATCCCGATTTCGCCTATGGCGTGATGCTCGCCAAAACCGCGGGACGGCTCGCGCTGCGGACCGCGAACGCCGACGTGCTGCCGCTCCAGGCCGGCGACTTCGCCGACACCATGGATAAGTACGGCAAGGAGCTGCACAAGCTGGTGGACGACAGCAAGAAGCGCCAGGAAGCCCTGGAGCGCCTGACCAGGAACAATGCCTTCAAGGTGGCGGGCGATCCCACCAAGACCACGATCCCGCCCGCGCCGCCCGCGCCGATGCCGGCCATCGATCTCGCCAAGCTCGATGCGGCCATCGCCAAGCTCAAGAAGAGCGCGGCCGACTTCGATGCCGCGCGGGTTGCCGGCCAGAATGCCGCGTCGCCGCAACAGCTGGCCCAGGCCAACGCGATCCTGGCGGCGGCCGACCGCACGCTGTTGATCGAGAAGGGGCTGCCCGGCCGCCCCTGGTACAAGAACGTGATCTACGCCCCCGGACTCGAAACCGGATACGGCGTGAAGACTCTGCCCGGCGTGCGCGAGGCCTTGGAAGGCAAGCGCTGGGATGAGGCCAACCAGTATACGGGCATCACCGCCACGGCGCTCGAGAACTACGCCGCGACCTTGGACAAGGCGACCGCGGCGCTGAAGAAGCCGGTTGTAACCAACTAATCCTGGGGAGGACTTCCATGTTGTTTACGCGCAGATTTGCCATTGGCGCGATCGCGGTATCGGTGCTCGCGGCGCCGGTGGTCATGGCCGCGCAAGCCACGCCGAAGACCCACAAACTGGCGCTGCACATCGATTCCGAGGACGTGCAGACCATGAATATGGTGCTTGGCAACGCCATGAACGCCAAGAAGTACTACGATGATATCGGCGAGCCGCTCGAGGTCGAGGTGGTGGCGTATGGCCCCGGCATCACCATGCTGCGCGACGACAAATCGCCGGTGAAGGACCGCATCGCCGAAGCCAAGAAGGCGGTGCCCAACCTCGCGCTCAGCATGTGCAACAACGCCAAGACCGCCGCCGAGAAGCGCGAAGGCCACCCGATCACGCCGCTGCCCGGCGTCAAGGTCGTGCCCGCCGGGATCGTGCGGCTGATCGAACTGCAGGAGCAAGGCTGGACTTACATCCGGCCCTGAGGGGGCACTGCCGAGGAATTACTCCGGCTTGACCGGATGATCCATGTGCCAATGAGCGCGCGGGTGGGGGTGGATTTCCCCGCATGAAGTGGGCAATGACGCGCGAGAATGAACTAACGCGGCAGGTCTGAGCGGCCCATCAGGAATTCGTCAACCGCGCGCGCGGCCTGGCGGCCTTCGCGGATCGCCCAGACCACCAGGCTCTGGCCGCGCCGCATGTCGCCGGCGGCGAACACCTTGGCGGTCGAGCTTTGGTATTTGACGGTATCCGCCAGCACGTTGCCGCGCTGATCGAGCGCGACACCCAAATCCTTGAGCAAGCCGGTCTGGATGGGATGCACGAAACCCATCGCCAGCAGCACCAGATCGGCGTCGAGCACGATTTCCGAACCCGGCACTTCCTTGCCGTTCTCCAGGCGCACGATGCTCTGGCTTTTCACGTTACCTTTGCCGTCGTCGCCGAAGGATTTTGTCGCCACCGCGAATTCGCGGTCGCAGCCCTCTTCCTGGGACGAGGAGACCCGGAACTTGA
This sequence comes from Rhodospirillaceae bacterium, assembly GCA_019694335.1. GTDB lineage: Bacteria > Pseudomonadota > Alphaproteobacteria > Rhodospirillales > Rhodospirillaceae > SHVO01. The sequence goes on from JAIBCD010000020.1 coordinate 20,626, forward strand.
GCGGCCAGTACGGCCACACCAGCGGCTTGTTCTCCTGCTCCGGCGGGCGGGGCATGATCTCGAGCTGGCGGATCGACTTGGCACCCATGCGGATCGATGTGCCGATGCAGTCGGACCCGGTATCGCCGCCGCCGATCACCACCACATGCTTGTCCTTGGCGGTGATGGCCGTGGCCGCATCGATTTTGTCGCCGGCCTGGCGCTTGTTGTTCTGGCTGAGGAAGTCCATGGCGAAATGGACGCCCTTGAGTTCGCGCCCCGGCACCGGCAAATCGCGCGGCATCTGGGCGCCGCCGGTCAGCAGCACGGCGTCGAAGTCCTTCACGAGCTGCGCCGCGGTTACGTCCACGCCGACATGGCAGGATGTGCGGAACTGCACGCCTTCGGCCTGCATCTGCGCGATGCGGCGGTCGATCAGGTGCTTTTCCATCTTGAAGTCGGGGATGCCGTAACGGAGCAAGCCGCCGGCACGGTCGTCCTTCTCGAACACCGTCACGGCGTGGCCGGTGCGCGCCAGTTGCTGCGCGGCGGCGAGCCCGGCGGGGCCGGAGCCTACCACGGCGATGCGCTTGCCGGTCCTGGCGGCCGGCGGTTGGGGCTGGATCCAGCCCTCGGCCCAGCCCTTATCGACGATGGCGCATTCGATCGATTTGATGGTGACCGGGTCGTCGTTGAAGTTGAGCGTGCAGGCGGCCTCGCAGGGCGCCGGGCAGATGCGGCCGGTGAATTCCGGAAAGTTGTTGGTGGAGTGGAGCACCGTCAGCGCATCGCGCCAGCGGTCCTTGAACACCAGGTGGTTCCAGTCCGGGATGATGTTATTGACCGGGCAGCCGTTGTGGCAGAACGGGATGCCGCAATCCATGCAGCGGGCGCCCTGGCTGGCCAGCGCGGCGCTCTCGGGCTGGTGCACGAATTCCTTATAGTGCGTGATGCGCTCCGCCACCTTGTCGTAGGTGCGGTCGGCGCGCGCGATCTCCATGAAACCGGTGGGCTTACCCATGAGTCCCAACCTTGTGTGCAGTCAGTTTGAAGCTGGTTTCGGAATCGCCGGCCTCGCGTACACGCGAGGCGGCGAGGGTCTTCAGGGATTTGCTGTAGTCGCTCGGCATGACTTTCACGAACTTGGGCAAATAGGCATCCCAGTTGTCCAGGATCGCCTTGGCCCGGGCGCTATTGGTGAAGCGGTGGTGGCGCGCGATCAGCATGTGCAGGCGCGCGGCGTCCTGGGCGAGGTGATTGGACAGCAGGTTGCGCCAGGAACCGTCCTCGGCCACCGCCACCGGCTCGGCCGTGATGCGTTCCAGTTCCACCATCGCGGTGTTGCAGCGCTTGGCGAAGGTCCCGTCCTCGTCCAGCACATAGGCGATGCCGCCCGACATGCCGGCGGCGAAATTGCGCCCGGTCTGGCCAATGACCACGACCGTTCCGCCAGTCATGTATTCGCAGCCGTGGTCGCCCACGCCTTCCACGACCGCGACCGCGCCGGAGTTGCGCACGGCGAAGCGTTCGCCCGCCACGCCCGCGAAATAGCATTCGCCGTCGATGGCGCCGTAAAGCACGGTGTTGCCGACGACGATGTTGTCGGATGGCTCGGCCGGACATTCCTTGGGCGGGAACACCGAGATCCGCCCGCCCGACAGACCCTTGCCGACATAGTCATTTCCCGAACCGCTGAGTTCGATGGAAATGCCTCTGGCCAGGAATGCACCGAAGCTTTGGCCGGCGATGCCGTCGAACTTGATGGCGATGGTATCTTCCGGCAGCCCGGCGTGGCCGTATTTTTCCGCCACGCGGCCCGAGAGCATCGCCCCCACGGTGCGGTTGATGTTGCGGATGCGGGTGTCGATCATCACGGGTTTGCCCGAAGCGATGGCGTCCTTGGCCAGCGCGATCAGGCGATGGTCGAGGGCCTGATCCAGGCCGTGATCCTGCTTGTCCTTGTTGCTGACCTTGATGTCCTTGCCCACGCGCGGCTTGTACAGCAGCTTGGAGAAATCCAGGCCCTTGGCTTTGAAGTGCGTGATGGCGCGGCGGGTGTCGATCAAATCGACGCGGCCGATCAGGTCGTCGAACTTGCGGATGCCGAGCATGGCCATGATCTCGCGGGCTTCTTCCGCCAGCATGAACAGGAAGTTGATCACATGCTCCGGCTGGCCGGAGAACTTGCGACGCAGCACCGGATCTTGGGTGGCCACGCCGACCGGGCAGGTGTTGAGGTGGCATTTACGCATCATCACGCAGCCGAGCGTGATCAAAGGCGCGGTGGCGAAGCCGAACTCGTCGGCGCCAAGCAGCGCGCCCACGACCACATCGCGGCCCGTACGCAAACCGCCGTCCACCTGCACGGCGATACGGCCGCGCAGATTGTTCAGCACCAGGGTCTGGTGGGTTTCGGCGAGGCCGATCTCCCAGGGACTGCCGGCATGGGTGAGGGAGGTGAGCGGCGAAGCGCCCGTGCCGCCTTCGAAGCCGGAGATGGTGACATGGTCCGCGCGGGCCTTGGACACACCCGCGGCCACGGTGCCGACGCCGATCTCCGAGACGAGTTTCACCGAGATACGCGCCGCCGGATTCACGTTCTTCAGGTCGTGGATCAGCTGCGCGAGGTCTTCGATGGAATAAATGTCGTGGTGCGGTGGCGGCGAGATCAGGCCGACGCCCGGCGTGGAATGGCGCACCTTGGCGATCGGGCCGTTGACCTTGTGGCCCGGCAACTGGCCGCCTTCGCCGGGCTTGGCGCCCTGGGCCATCTTGATCTGGATGTCGTCGGCGTTGACCAGATATTCGGCGGTGACGCCGAACCGGCCCGAGGCCACCTGCTTGATGGCCGAGCGCATGGAATCGCCGTTGGGCAGCTTCTTGAAGCGGTCCGGTTCCTCGCCGCCTTCGCCGGTGTTGGAGCGTGCGCCGATGCGGTTCATGGCGACCGCGAGCGTGGTATGAGCCTCGCGCGAGATCGACCCGAACGACATGGCGCCGGTGGCGAAACGCTTGACGATCTCGGCGGCCGGCTCGACTTCGTCCAGAGGCACTGGCTCCGCTGCGGCCTTGAACTCGAACAGGCCGCGCAGGGTCATCAGCCGCTCGGACTGATCGTTCATCAGTCTGGCGTATTCCTTGTAGGTATCCCGGTTGCCGCTGCGCGCCGCGTGCTGCAGCTTGGCGATGGTGTCCGGGGTCCACATATGGTCTTCGCCGCGGAGGCGGTATCGATATTCGCCGCCCGGATCGAGCGCGTCTTTCAGATGGAACACATTGCCGAAGGCGAGGCGGTGCCGCTCCACGGTTTCCTTCGCGACTTCGGAGAGGCCGATACCTTCGATCTGCGAGGCGGTGCCGGTGAAATAGCGTTCGATGAATCCGCTCGACAGCCCGACTGCGTCGAAGATCTGCGCGCCGCAATAGGACTGGAAGGTGGAGATGCCCATCTTGGACATCACCTTCATCAGGCCTTTGTCCACGGCCTTGATGAATTGCTTCTGAAGTTTCTCGTCGCTCCAGTCGGCGGGAAGTTCCCGCCCGCGCATGGAGGAGAGCGTTTCGAACGCGAGATAGGGGTTGATGGCTTCCGCGCCGTAACCCGCCAATGTGCAGAAGTGATGCACCTCGCGCGCCTCGCCGGTCTCCAGCACCAGGCCGGTCTCGGTGCGCAGACCCTTGCGGATCAGGTGGTGATGCACGGCGGCGGTCGCGAGCAGGGCCGGGATGGCGATGCGCGAGCGGCTGACGCGCTTATCGGACAGGATCAGGATGTTGTAGCCGTCCAGCACCGCCTTATGCGCCGCGGCGCAGATGGCGTCCACCGCCGGCTCCATGCCTTCGTCGCCGCGTTCCACCGGATAGGTTAGGTCGAGCGTGATGGCCTTGAAGGACTCGCCCACGTTCTTGTGCAGGTGGCGGATCTTGTCGAGGTCGGCGTCGGTCAGGATCGGTTGGCGCACTTCCAGACGCAGGTGTGAGTCGCCGGAGTCCAATCCCAGCAGGTTGGGTTTCGGCCCGACCAGCGACACCAGCGACATCACCAGCTCCTCGCGGATGGCGTCGATGGGCGGATTGGTGACCTGGGCAAAGCACTGCTTGAAGTAGGTGTAGAGCAGTTTGGGTTTGCGGGAGAGCACCGACAGCGCGGTGTCCGTGCCCATGGAGCCGATCGGGTCGTCGCCGGTGCGCGCGATCGGCTCCAGGAAGAAGTTGAGGTCTTCCTGGGTGTAGCCGAAGGCTTGCTGGCGATCGAGCAGGGACTCATTGGACGGCCCGCGCTCGGCGCTGGGTTCGGCGGCGAGGTCTTCGAGCATGATCTGGGTTTTTTCCAGCCACGCCTTGTAGGGCTTGGCGGCCGCCAGAGTCTCTTTCAGCTCGGCGTCGTCGATGATGCGGCCCTGTTCCAGGTCGATCAGGAACATCTTGCCCGGCTGCAAGCGCCACTTCTTGACGATCTTTTCCTCGGGGATGTCCAGCACCCCGGCTTCCGAGGACAGCACCACGATATCGTCGTTGGTGATCACGTAGCGGGCGGGGCGCAGGCCGTTGCGGTCCAGGGTCGCGCCGATCTGGCGTCCGTCGGTGAAGGCCAGCGCCGCCGGTCCGTCCCACGGCTCCATGAGCGCGGCGTGGTATTCGTAGAAGGCGCGGCGCTTCTCATCCATCAGCGGATTGCCGGCCCAGGCCTCGGGGATCAGCATCATCACCGCATGCGCGAGGCTATAGCCGCCCTGAACCAGCAGTTCGAGCGCGTTATCGAGGCAGGCGGTGTCCGATTGGCCGGGCGGAATCAGCGGCCACAGCTTCTCCATGTCGGCGCCGAACAGGGGCGACTTCATGGCGTGGCGGCGCGCTTCCATCCAGTTGAGATTGCCGCGCAGGGTGTTGATCTCGCCGTTGTGGCAGACCATGCGGTAGGGATGCGCGAGACGCCAGGACGGGAAGGTGTTGGTCGAGAACCGCTGATGCACCAGCGCCAGCGCCGAAACCAGGCGGTGATCCAGCAGGTCGCGGTAATAGGTGCCGACCTGGGTGCCGAGCATGATGCCCTTGTAGACCAGGGTGCGCGACGACAGGCTCGGGATATAGAATTCGTTGCGGGTCTCGCCGCCATGGGCGCGCACGTAGTTCTGGATCACCTTGCGGATCAGGTAGAGCTTGCGCTCAAATTGTTCCGGTGCGGTCTTGGCGCCGCGCGCGATCACCACCTGGCGGATCCAGGGTTCGCAATTGCGCACGGTCTCGCCCAGGCAATCGGAGTTCACGTCCACGTCGCGCCAGCCCAGCACCTTCTGGCCTTCGTCGCCGGCGATGCGCTCGATCAAGGCAATCGCATCGCGCGCCGCCAAGGGCGCCTTCGGCAGGAACACCATGCCGATGCCGTAGTCGCCGGGCGGGGGCAGGGTGACCTTGAGCTTGGCGAATTCCTCGCGCAGGAACGCGTCGGGGATCTGGATCATGATGCCCGCGCCGTCGCCGGCCATGGGATCGGCGCCGACCGCGCCGCGATGTTCCAGGTTCACCAGGATCTGCAGGCCCTGGCGCACGATGTCATGGGACTTCCGGCCTTTGACATGGGCGACGAAGCCGATGCCGCAGGCATCGTGCTCGCGCGCCGGGTCGTAAAGGCCTTGCTGCACATTATCGATCGTGGGCAGCGTCATCGAAAAAATTCCTGGTCCCTGTGCTTGCCATCAAAGATTCACCGATCCCTGCTTCGCGGACGCGTTCCCGTCCGCTGAATTAAAGCGGCGCAAACTTCGGCACTGCGCGCGAATGGGGCGGCGGCTCTTTGGCGGCCAATTCGAGGTATCAATAAACGACCGGGAGTGCCGGTCAAGACCCGGGGTTGAGTAAAGCTCTACAAAGTAAGCATATTTCTCTCAAACAACGGGCCCGCCGATACCTGGGTTTGAGAACCCCGATATTTGGAGCGGCACCAGGATAAAAAGCTCAAGAAAATCAGGGTGCGCCGTCGCGATCCGCGCGCCTTGGCCGGTTCCCCTAGAGCATGTTAGGCCGAAGTGGAAACCGGTTCGGCCGCTAAATATGCGACCATGCAAGAACCTAGAGTGTGTTTCCGATTCAAAGAATCGGAAACACGCTCTAGGACGCGCGGATTGCTTCGCCTAAACGGCGAATTCCTTCCTCGATACGCAGCTCTGGCACCATCGAAAAGGACAACCGCAAGGTATTCATCTCCGGCGGCGTGCCGTAGCAGGATTTCCCCGAAATCGCGCCGACCTTGAAATCCATCAGCGCGCGCTTCACCAGGGCGGGGGCATCCATATGCTTGGGTAATGTCACCCATATGAAGAGCCCGCCTTCCGGCTTGGACCATGTGACGCCCGCCGGCATGTATTTTTCCAGCGCCGACAGCATGGCGTCGCGGCGGCCGCGATAAAGCGCGCAGACCTTCTCCACATGCGCCGGGCCGAAGGCTTCTTCAAGTACGTCCAGCAGCACCATCTGATTGAGGAACGCCGGCGCGAGATCCGAGGCCTGTTTGATCAACTCCAGCTTGCGGACGATGGCGGTCGCGGCGGCCACCCAGCCCAGGCGCAAGGACGGCGCCACGATCTTGGAGAAGGTGCTGGTGTAGATCACCCGGCTGTTCTCGATGCCGCCCATGCGCTCGGCATCGAGCGACAGCAGCGGCCGCACCGGCGTGCCGGAATAACGCAGTTGCTCGTAGGCGTTGTCCTCGATCAGCGGGATGTCGATCTCGGCGGCCAGGTCGAGCATGCGGTTGCGCTCGGCCAGGGTGAAGCTGGTGCCGGTGGGGTTCTTGAAATCGCACATGACGTAGCCAAGGCGCGGCTTGGCGCCATCCTCGCCTTTGACATCGACCGCGTTGGCAAAGGGGGAGGGCAGCAGGGCATAGCGGGCTTCATAGCTATCGAAGGCGCGCAAAGCCCCCAGATAGGTGGGCGCTTCCACCAGCACCGTATCCCCGGCCGACAGGAACAGCTTGCCGAGGAAATCGATCGCCTGTTGCGAGCCGGCGGTGATGATGATGTTCTCCGGCTTGCAGTCGACCTGCAGCTTGGCCATGTAGCGCGCGATGTACTCGCGCAGCGGCATATAGCCGGCGGTGTCGGAATACTGGAGGGCCTGCTTTGCCTTGGCCGGATCGCCGAGGATCCTGGCGTAGGCCTTGGTGAGCGCCTCCGTGGGGAATAGCGCGGGCTCCGGCAGGCCGCCGCCGAACAGGATCATGTCCGGCTGGCGCATGAATTTCTGCAGCTCGCGGATTTCCGACGTCAGCACGCGCTCCATGCGCGCGGCATAGGCCTTGTCCCAGTCGATCATGTTGTCCCCCCAAGTTCGCCATAACTCCCGCTGTCATTCTCGCGCCGGCGGCTGTAAGCCGCCATTTAAAAGGCGCGCCTTCGGCGCGACCCGAGGATCCAGGGTGCGAAGCGCGGAACGGTAAAGAACCCACCATTGGCGGCATTTGCATTCCCTGCAGCCACCCTACTTTCCTGCTCCGGACTCTCGGGTCAAGCCCGAGAGTGACGGAACAGCCCGTCCGGTTCGCTCACTGGCCGCCCTGGACGGCGGCGCCGCCCGCAATTGAGCCTCGACGTGGAAGCCAGCACCGCCTGAACCGTCTGGCGCGCTCAAGAGAAAGCCGCGGCTGATTCCTGGCGACGGCGGTTTTTCGTATCTGGAGTGAACCGCGCCAACCCCTTAAGACAGGGGGAGCCGAGGTTATCGTTTGTCCGACACCGCTTCGCCCACGCTGGTCCGTAAAGTCGTCCTGGCCTTGCGCCAGCGCGATTGCGACCTGCGGCCGGCTCTGAGCGCGGCCCAGCGGATCCTGGCGCAAGAAGTACAAGCCGCCGGCGCGATCCAGCCCCTCCTGGGGCGTGAGGAGTTGCGCGACCTGCTGGAACTTTTTCTCATCCATGGGCGCACGATGAAGCCGGCGCTCGAGGCCGCTCTGACCCGGTGGCGTGCTCACCTCCTGGCCGTGGCCGACGCCCCGGCGGCGCTCGTGACGGCATTGGCGGTCCACTGCTTCAACAATGAGTATGTTTTCACGGAATCCGCGGCCGAGACCATGCTGGTCGACCCGCTGCGCGGGCGTTTGAACGCGGGTGAGGGGACCGTGACCGAGGCGGCCGTGTTCGCCGCTTATCGTCCTCTGGCCGGCGAAGCTTGGGCGACGCGGTTTGCCGAGAGCTTGGAAGTATTGCACCGGATTCACATCGAAGAACCCGCGCGGGAGGCGGTTTTGCGCCGGTCGGTCGCGCGCGTCACGCCGGTCGCGGACGCCATTTCACTGGATGTGCAGCGCCAGTACGAACAAAACCCGTACCCGCGCTGGCAGCGGCTGGACGTGGACCGGGCGCGGATGCCGGCACGGACCGGCGCTCCCGGCCGGCGCGTGCTGATCGCGGGCTGTGGAACCGGCAAACAGCCCCTGACCATGGCACTGGCGGCGCCGGAGGATTCCTTTTGGGCGCTCGACTTGAGCGCCGCCAGCCTGGCCTACGCCATGCGCAAGGCCGAGGAAGCGGGTGTGGGCAATATCACCTTTGTTCAGGGTGATATCCTGGAACTGGCGAAGTTCGACGCAACCTTCGACGCCGTCGTGTCGTCGGGTGTGCTGCATCACCTGGACGATCCTGCACGCGGACTGGCGGCCCTGGGCACGGCGCTTGCTCCCGGCGGCAGCCTGAAGATTGAGGTTTATACCCAGTCCGTGGCGGTCGACGCGGGCATTGCCTTGCGCCGGGAACACGGCCTTCCTCCGACACCGGAGGGTATCCGCGGTTTCCGCGAACTTGTGTGTGCTTTGCCCGGCGGCCACCCGGCCGCGCGGCTGACCGCCTTCGAGGATTTCCACGCCACGTCTGAATGCCGCGACCTCGTGTTCCACGTGAAGGAGCACCGCTACACGCTGCCACGCCTCGCCGACATGTGCGCGACCGCCGGGTTCAGGATCGCGCGGGTGTATGCGGGCGCCGCGCCCCTGGCGCGTTTCGCGGCGCGCTTTCCGGACGCCGACCCCGACACCGACCTCGCCGCCTGGTCCGCCCTGGAAGGCGAGGAGCCTGAAATCCTGGCGCCCATGTACCGGGTGTCCCTGGCGCGGATTTAGGGGCGATCTAGCCCAGGGGTATGCGCGATCAGTGCGGCGTGGCCGCGCACCAAGTGGTCATATTGGAATAGTTGTTGGTGCGCTTGTTCAGGATGTAATGGCTGATTACGCCGTAGAACGATCCCAGCGTCCCCACGTCCGAGGTCGAGAAATACATATTGACGTGGAACTGGCTGGCGCTGGGCGTGAAACCGGCCGCGCTCTGGAAATATGTCATTGGCTGCGTGACGGTGGCGTTGGCCGCGACCGTCAGGGATGCCGTGCCCAGGCGCGTGCCGCTGGCGGCGTCATAGAGCGTCGCGACATAGGTCTGCGGTGAGGTGTAGGCATTGTGGATCGAAATATAGGCCGGGTAGTCCGCGAGGATCGACGTGTGGACATTGAGGGCCTGGCGGTTTTGCGACGATGCGTTGACCGAGAGGTTGGGCGCGGTGCACGACGTCATGTTCTCGAAGAACCCGGTCGCGCTGCTCCACACCACATGCTGGAACGACATACCGGCTTCCTGGCTGAGGTAGAGCGCATAGGACGTGTCGCCGGATTTGAGCGCCCCGGCGTTGGCCTTGGTGAGGATATCGCCGAGGGAGTACTGCGGCGAGGCATTGCTCGGAATTGAGTAGTCCGCGGTCCCGTATAGGGTGCCGCCCGGTGAACCGACCACCTTGACCGTGATGTTATGCGCATTGGCGTTGCTGTTCGCGAACCTGACGAACGAGGAGTCAGTGCCGCTGAAGGTCGGCGCGATCACATAGTAGTTGTCCAGGGTCAACGACGTGCGGCTCGGCGCGATGGTCACGGTCGCGGTGGCGTTGCTGATGGATGCGCCGGTCGAGGCACTGGAAAGCGTGACCGTGAATGTGGAGGCGTTGGCCTGGGCGGCGTTGAGCAGGATCGGCACGCTGACGGTCTTGGTGACCTCGTTGGCCGCGAACGACAAGGTGCCCGAGGTGTTCGTGTAGTCGGTTCCGGCCTTGGCGTTGCCGTCCGCGGTGGCGTAGTTCACCGTCACGGCGCTGGACAGGACGCCCGCGCGGGTGACCGTGAGGCTGACCGGGCTCGCCGCCGCGCTGGTGGTGGCGGAGGTTGCGATCGCCAGGGTGGCCGAGGTCGGCGCGTTCGGATCGTCGGAGGATTTGCTGGTGACGATCGCGGACTTGGCGACGGTTTCGAACACCTGCGAGCCGTTGGCCGCGTTGTAGACGGTGCCTTCGAGATAGATCGAGTTGCCGACCGTCGAAAGGGCCGCGGCGTCGCGGTAGGTCACGCCCGAGAGCGTCATGCCGGTGACGGTCTGGCCCGCGGGCACCGTGCAGGTGTCCAGGATCACTTTGGTCTGGAGGACCGTGATCGCGTTGCACAGTGTCGCGGCGGAGGTGGTGATCGAGCCGGTCGCAGCACCGCTGACAGAACCGGTGAGGCTGGCGTTGCTGACGTTCAGCTCGAGCGTGAATTTGGTTCCGCCCTGGTAGGTGTTCAGGAATTGGACGGTGAAGGATTGCGGCCCGATATTGGCGGCGTTCTTGGATGCGGTATCGCCGGTGAAAATCACCGGGGGGATGGTCACCGACGATATGTTCAGGATGGTGGCCTTGCCGCTCACCAGATCGGCGCCGATGGTGATGGTGGTGGTGGCGGTGGTGATGCTGGCTCCGGCGGACGGGCCGGAAAGCGTCAAGGTGAAGGTTTCGGCGCTTTCCGCGACGGAATCCGCGAGGATCGGAATCGCTATGGTTTTCGTGGTCTCATTGGCGGCGAACGACAGCGTTCCGCTGGTCTGCGTGAAGTCCGAGCCGGCCGTCGCGGTGCCGCTGGCGGTGGCATAGTTGACCGTCACGGCGGTGGCGAGCGCGCCGCCGCGGGTAACCGTGATGCTGACGCTGCCGGCGCCCTCGGAGGTCGAGGTAGTGGCGGGCACCGACAAGGTGGCGCCGCTGCCGACGTTCGGGTCGTCCGACGACTTGCTGGTGACCACGGCGGTGGCGGGAATCGTCTCGAACACCTGCGAAGTATTGGTGGCGTTGTTGATCGTGCCGCCAACGGTGATCGACGTGCCGATGGAGGCGAGGCCCGCCGCGTCCTTGTAGCTGACGGCGGCGAAGGCGACGCCGGTGATGGTCTGGCCCGACGCCGCCTGGCAGTTATCCAGGAAGACGCTGCTGGAGAGGATGGTCATCGATCCGCACCGCGACGACAGCGAACTGGTCGCCGTGCCGGTGGTGGTCATGGTGAAGGACTGGTTGGCGAAGGTGGCGTTGCCCAGGGTGATGGTCAACGAGAATCGCGAAGTCGCGGTGAAGCTGTTGGCGAAGGAAACCGTGAACGCTTGCGGCCCGATGGTCGCCGCGTTCTTGGCCGCGGCATCGGCCCCGGTAAAGATCGCGGCGGGGATGGTCACCGTGCCGATGCTGCCGACGGTGCCGGCCGCCGCCGGGAGGGCCAGGAACAGGGCCGGCACGAGCCAAGCCAGCAGCCGCAACGCAAAACGCTTCATGAAACACCGTCCCCGGGATAGCGCCCGGGCACGCGCTTGCCGGGCCGGGAGGATCATACCCGCGCACCTGGCCAAACCGCAGCAGGTTTTTCCCGTTGCGATTGCGCCCTATCGTCTTGTGAAGTTTGAATTCGGCCCGCTCAGCGGGGGCTTACCATTCCATTGGAATCCACGGTGACGGTGGTATTCGCGCCGTTCCGCAAAGCCGTGCCGTGCCACACGCCGCTGCCGTCCCGTGTCAGGCCGGAAATGCTGCTGTAACCTTGTGCCATGAGGTTCGACCGCACCTGCTGTTCGGTGAACCCGCCGATGGTGACGCCGGTGGACGTTCCGAGGCGCTGCCCGGGAACCGTCGCGGATGGCGCGGGGATAACCGGCGGCGCAATCGGATTGGGCGGGATGAGGTCGGGCGTTGGCGTCGCCGCGGGAGCGGGCACGGGCACGACGCCGCCCGGAACCACGCCAGTCGGTGCGGGACCGATCCCGGTATCGGGAACCGCCTGCGCCCAAGCGGCCTGAAGCAAACCCGTCTGAACCAAGCTCGCGCCCGACAGCGCCATGGCTATCGCGAGCGCCTTTGGTGAAATGCTTTTCCACAGGGTCATCGCGGGTTCTCCTCTTGGGTCCAATGGCCCCAGCCCGGCATTGTTCCATCTCTATAGGTAACGCCGGGCGGCGCCCGCCGCCATCGTCCGGGCGTTGCGGAGGCGGCTGGCCTCGCACCTGCAGCATGCTAAGGTTTCAGCGGGATCGGGCGAAGGGGAAGCTCTTCCGGCTTTATCCCATGAGACTTTCAACCAGGAGGTTTCGCATGAAATCGGTTTTCCGCGCGCTCGCCGCAACCGCGGCCCTTGGCGCCGTCCTGGGCATGGCCGCGCCTTCTTCCGCCCAGGCGCCGGATATGCGCCCCGATTTGCGCAAAGACCTGCGCGCCAAGTTCGAGGCCAGCCTCAAGAAGTTCAACGATGATTTTGAAGGCGCCTTCGCGGCCGCGTTCATCGACCTGACCGATGGCCAGCGGGTGATGATCAACCCCGACGTGGTCATGGCCACCGCCAGCACGATCAAGGTGTCGATCCTCGTGGAACTATTCCGCCAGGCGGAGCAGAAGCCCGGCCTGCTGAGGCAGCAGCGCCCCTTCAAGTCCAACGACGCCACCAGCCGCAGCGGCATGGGCCGCTTACTGTCGGCTGATTCGGCGGTGTCGGTGGAGGACATCGCCAAGATGATGATCAATCTCTCCGAGAACACCGCGACCAACCTGCTGATCGACGAAGTGGGGATGGAGAACGTGAACAAGAACAACGCGGCCATGGGCCTCAAGACCATGAAGCTGCGCCGTAAGATGCTGGACTCGGATTCCCAGGCGCGCGGCGACGAGAACGTGTCCTCTGCCGCCGATGGCGCTGCCCTCATGTACAAGATCGCCACCTGCGACCTGCCGGTGAGCAGGGACTCCTGCGCGCGCATTCGCCAGATCATGGAGATCCCGCAGCCCGATCATCCGGCCAAGGATCCGATCCCCGCCAATGTGCCGGTGGCATTCAAGTGGGGCGGCCTTGAAGGCGTTTCCAACGGCTGGGGCATCGTCAACCTGCCGGATCGGCCCTACATCTTCATCATCATGACCAGCTACGGGCCGCGCGATCCGTCCGCCACCGTGCGCGGGGCGTCGCAATTGGCGTTCGACTATTACGGACGCCTCGCGCGCTCCAACGACTACGGCAGCCGCGTCGCGGCGCCGGTCATGGCCAAATTCCGCGCCGCCGCGAAGGCGAAATAGCCCATGCGCATTTCACTCAAGGCCGTTCTTCTCGCTTCGGTGCTGGGGGCGGCGCCGGCCCAGGCCTATGACGTATTCGAGAAGTCCATCACCGATCTCCAGGCCGCGCTGGCGTCGGGCGAAGTGACTTCGCACCAGTTGGTCGAAGGCTATCTCGCCCGCATCCAGGCCTATGATCACGCGGGTCCGAAATTGAACGCAATCGTCACGATCAATCCCAAGGCGCTGGAACAGGCCGATGCCCTCGACAGGGAACGCACGCGCAAAAAGCTGCGCGGGCCCTTGCACGGCATCCCGGTGCTGGTGAAGGACAATTACGAGACCCTCGATATGCCGACCTCGGCGGGGACGCTCGCGCTCGCCACCTACCAATCGGCCGCGGACTCGTTCGCCGTGAAGCGCCTCAGGGCCGCGGGCGCCATCATCCTCGGCAAAACCACCATGCACGAGCTGGCGGCGGGCGTGACCACGGTGTCCTCGGTCACCGGCTTCACGCGCAATCCTTATGACCCCACGCGTTCGCCGGGTGGTTCCTCGGGCGGCACCGGCGCGTCCATCGGCGCCAGTTTCGCGGCCGCCGGCATGGGCTCGGACACCTGCGGCTCGATCCGCATTCCGTCGGCCTACCAGAATCTCATGGGCATGCGCGGCACGCGCGGGCTCTCGAGCCGCGACGGCATCGTGCCGTTGTCATCCACCCAGGACATCGGCGGTCCGCTCGCGCGTTCGGTCACCGACCTCGCCATCATGCTCGACGCGACTGTGGGCGCGGACCCCAATGACGCCATCACCGCCGAGTCAAAGGGCCATATCCCCAAGTCATATCGCGACGCGCTGACTCCTGACGGGCTCAAGGGCGCGCGCATCGGCGTGGTGCGGACGCTGTTCGGCACCGGCGGCGAGGACCGGGAATACGGCAAGGTGGTCGATGACGCTCTCAAGAAAATGAAAGAGCAGGGCGCCGAGGTGATGGAAGTATCCATCCCCGGTCTCGATGACCTGCTCAAGGATTCCAGCGTCATCCTTCATGAGTTCCGTTGGGATCTCGCCGCGTTCCTGGACAAGCGCCCGGGGGCGCCGGTCAAGACCTTGGGGGAGATCATCGACAAGGGGCTCGCGCACGATCAGCTGCAGGAGCGCCTGATCAGCCGTAACCCCGACAGGCGCGACGAGGAGGCCTACCGTAAGGCAATCGTGAAGCGCAAAGCCACGCTCGAGGCTGTAAAGGCCGTCCTCGAAGAGAACAAACTCGGCGCGCTCGCCTATCCCACGGCCCAACGCAAACCCAACCTGGTCGGCGAAGAGCCCAACGGCGGTTCCACCGGCCAGCTCAGCGCCACGACGGGTTTGCCCGCGATGTCGGTCGCGGTGGGCTTCGGAACTTCGGGGATGCCGGTCGGGTTGGAGCTGTTGGGCGCGCCGTTCGCGGAAGCGACTTTGCTCAAGATCGCGTACGGCTGGGAGCAGTCCGCGCATCCGCGCAAGGCGCCGTTCAGCACGCCCGCGCTCGTGAACGGCCGCGCGCCAAGCGCGGTGACCGCCGATGTCGCCGTCGCGGGCGGCCGCGTGAAATTCACTTACGACCAGGTCACCAGCGGTCTGCGCTATGAAGCGTCCGCCGACAAGGACGTGGTCGCGCTCACGCTTCAGCGCGGCACGGCCGAGAAGTCCGGTCCGGTTCTCGCCAACTTGCTCCTGGAGGGGCAGACCGCCGGCGCGGGTGACCTTCTTCTGCAGAGCAAGGACCGTGACGATCTCGCGGCAGGCCACTTGTTTGTGCACCTGTATACGCGCGCGGCGCCTCTGGGCGCGGGGCGGTCGGTGGTGCAATTTCCAGCGACCCGGGCGCAGAAGTAGGCCTATGGCATAACGCGACGAGTTCCTTTGCGTCATGTGCGCGGCAATATTCGATGGCGGGTGCCGAGGGGGTCGTCATGGGGCCGTGCGTTCGGGGAAAGGCATGGGATGGCAGGGCTGACCGTTGCGGGCCTCGTGTTGGAATGACCGCGCCACCGCCTACGGCGGCAACCGCGATTTCAGGGTGTGGCAACCGGATAGCTCCGACCGTATTGTTTGGCCGGGGCCACGGGGGAGGGGATCGATGCTACGGAATGTGTTTCTTGCGGCGGTCATCGCGGTTTTCACGCTGCCGGCGTCGGCGGACGACCGGCTGAGCGGCCTGCCCAAGGTGGTCGAAGGGATCCGCCAGGAATTGGGGACGCCTGGCCTGTCGATCGCGGTCGCGCTCAACGACAAGATGGTCTATGCGGCGGGCTTCGGCTTGGCGGACGTCGAAAATGAAGTGCCGGCGCGGGGCGACACGGTCTACCGCATCGCATCGATCTCCAAGACCTTCGGCGCCACCGCGATCCTCCAGCTCGCCGACAGGAAGAAGCTCAAGGTCGACGATCTGATCTCGGCAACGGTGCCCAGCTTTCCGCATCGGGTGACCTTGCGCCAGATCATGGCCCACAGTTCCGGCATCCGGCACTACAAGCCGGGCGAGAGCGGCTCCATGACCCGTTTCGACACCCTTGAAGACGCCATCAAGATCTTCAAGGACGATCCCCTGTTGTTCCCGCCCAACACCAAGAACCAGTATTCCAGCTACGCCTTCAACCTGTTGCAGGGGCCGATCGAGAAACTTTCCGGCCAGCCGCTCGAAACCTATCTGATCGAGAACATCTTCAAGCCGGCGGGTCTTACCGGCACTTCGCTGGAATACGGCGAGCGGATCGTACCGCACCGGGCGCGCGCCTATGACCGTGCCAAGGACGGCACGCTGCAGAATTCCCCCTACGTCGATAACAGCATCAAGTGGCTGGGCGGCGGGTTGATTTCGTCGGCGGAAGACCTGATCCGCTACAACATAGCGCTCAACCAGGGCAAGCTGGTGAGCGCGGAAGCCCTTAAGCTCATGAATACCGCCAACAAGCTGAACGACGGGACGGTGACCGAATACAGCTTGGGTTGGGAGCTGTCGGACGATCGCGGCAACCACTATGTCGACAAGTACGGCAGCGGCACCGGCGTCAGCACCTATCTCCTGCGCATTCCGGAGAAGCATTACGCCGTCGCGGTACTGATCAATCTCTCCCACGGCAATATCAAGCCGTTCGCCAAGCGTATCTCCGACGCCATTCTGGCATCCACCGGCGACGGAAAGCCGGCGAACTGACGTAAACGCAGCGGAACTTAGTCTTTTTTGCGGCGTTATCCCTTCGACAGTGGCGCGAAGGAAACCTGCGGCGTGACAACCGTTGACGACACACCCAATCCTATCTTGCGCGGCAAGCGCATCGCCGTGGTCGAGGACGAGCCGGCGATCGGCCTGTTGCTTCGCATCATGCTCGATGAGCTGGGGTGCGTTCAGGCCGGCACCGCCAGGACACTGAGCGAAGCAATGGCGCTGTCCGGGGATATCGAGGCCGACGCGGTGCTGCTGGATTACCGGCTCAAGGGTGAGCTCAGCGAGCCCGCCGCCCACAGCTTCCTCGCCCGCGGCATCAAGGTGGTGTTGACCACGGGCATCGACCCCCGCGATTTGCCGGGAACCCTGAAGGTCTGCGCGGTGATTCGGAAGCCGTTCGGCCTGGACAATGTCGAGAGCGGACTGGTGCGGGCGCTTTCCCAGTCCCCCACGGCGATCGACGGGTCAGCGGATTCAGGGCCCTGGGGCGGCTCTCTCCCCGGCGGCCCGCAGCGGAGCCCATCCGCCGACATACCCCGGGCCGGGAGGAGGGCTTAGTCCTTCTTCTTGCGCGTGCGCGCGGCTTCCGCCTGGTCGATGCGGTCGAGCAGGTTGATGAGATCCTGGGGCAGGGGCTCGGTGGAGGCCGTGTCGAAGATCTTGTGCAATTTACCTTCCAGCCAGGAATCGAAGGCGGGATTCAGCTTCAACGTGGCGGCGTCGCGTTTGCCGGTGCGTCCGGCGGCGACACGGGTCAAGGCGGCCTTCTCGATGGCGGCGACCTCTTCGGGCGCGGCCTCGGTGCGGTCTTTCGACGTTTTGCCTGGTTTATCTTTCATGAAGCGCTTCTGTGGGCCGTGATTCATGCGCGGCTGCCTTGGAGTATCAGGCAGCGGGTTAGGGAGAGCAAGGCTAGGGGGATCATGACGCGGGCGGTCACGGCACCCCCTCCGCCGCCGCGCGGCGCGGGGCTGGCGCGGTATCGCTTCCGCCGCCCTTGACGTCCCCTTCGCCGAGGATCAGGGACGCCATGCGCGCGCGGGCCCGCCACAGGCGGCTCTTGATGGTGCCCACCGAGCATCCCAGGGCATCGGCGGCCTCTTCGTAGCTCAGGCCGCTGGCGCAAATCAGGATCAGCACTTCACGCTGGCCATGCGGCAGTTGGTCCATGGCCTGGATGATCTCGTGCAACAACACGTCGGTTTCTTGCCCGCCATTGCGTGACAGGAGTTCCGGCGGCATATCCTCGATCGGAACCGGTTGACGCTTTTTGCGCCGGAGCGCGCCGATGTATTCGTTGCGCAGGATCTTATAAATCCAGGCCGTGAAATTGGTGCCCATGGTGAACTGGGACTGAGCGCGCAGCGCGCGCAACGCGGTTTCCTGCAAAAGATCCTCCGCCAACGCCCGGTCGCGGGTGAGCATGATGGCATAGGCCCGCAAGCGCGGCAGGTGCGCGAGCAGGATGTCTTGGAAAGTTTGCGACAAGGAAGCTTGAGACATGGACCTGATTATGCCCCGTTTTTGTCCGGCGCCGCGCGTGGCGGCGCGCCTTGGCCCGTGAGTTCCAGGAGGCGGCGAGCGTTAGACAAAACGCACCACTCTCAAAAGTGTTACAGGCGACCGGAAGGAATCCGGAAATATTCTCGCTGATTGAAAATGGGTCGTTCACCGCGATTTCTCAACCCCGACTTCCAGCTACCCCAAGCTGCATTCTGCCTACGGCAAGTAGCATCAATGCCTTAACTCCCCCGTTGCGGATCGCGTTCCTCCGACAGCCGCGGTATCCGTGCTGGCCCGGAGAGATGTGTTGGGGCGGACACGCGGCGGATTCACCCAGTCTCTTGTGGACGACTCCTCCCCTCGTCGGGTCCGCGCCTCCGGCGCCGCGACATGCGCCGTGATTATTTGTTCATGAAACCACGGGACGTTTGGCTATGATCGTATCCGCCGAGGATCGGAGCGCTTCCGTCGGCGGGGTTCGATTTTGGAAAGGTCATCCAGAATCCAAGGCTCAAGCAGCGGAAGGCTCCGACCGCAACATGACGGCCGTCACCATCCGCCCGCGGATCAATCGGCTCAGTAGAGATCGGAACGCCTCATGACGTTATCCCACGAGATCGCTCAACATCTTCCGTTCCTGCGCCGCTATGCCCGCGCCTTGACGGGTTCGCAGGCCAGCGGCGACGCCTATGTGCGCGCCACGCTGGAGGCGATCAGCGAGAACCCGGACCGCTATCACCGGACGATGCACCCGCGCGTGGCGTTGTACCGCCTCTTTCATGTGATCTGGTCCGGCACACGGCCGGCGCGCGACGTTCCCGATAGTGAAAGCGATGACCGTTTCCGCACGCGGCTCGACGCCCTGTCGGCCGCGCGGCGCCAGGCGCTGCTGTTGACCGCAATGGAGAATTTCTCGCCGCCGGAAGTCGCGCAGATCCTCGACCGCGCCCCCGAGGAGATCAGCAAGATGGTCGCGGAAGCGCTCTATGGCCTGGTGGCGCAGACCCCGATCTCGGTGCTGATCATCGAGGACGAACCGATTATCTCGATGGATCTCTCCAATATCGTCGAGGAGATGGGACACACCGTCGCCAACGTGGTCCGCACGCGCCGCGAGGCGGTGGAAGCCGCCGCCAAATCGGCGCCCGGCCTGATCGTCGCGGATATACAACTCGCTGACAACAGCTCCGGCATCGATGCGGTCAGGGATATCCTGGCCGACCTGTCCGTGCCTGTGATTTTCGTCACGGCCTACCCCGAGCGCCTGCTCACCGGCGAACGTCCCGAGCCGACGTTCCTGGTGTCCAAACCCTTCGCCACCGAAAGCGTCAAAGTCACCATCGCTCAGGCGCTGCTGCTGGCCGAGGATCGACCCGGCGCGTAAGCGCCGGCGCGCGGTCAAAAAGCCGGCCGCGGACGATTTCGGGAGCGGAGGGAAGCTCCACGGCGCGGGGCAACCTAACGCACGGATGCGCGCGGCGATTTTGTCGGCCGCGGCGCCCACGTCCTCCTACGGGATCCTGGCCAGAGCGTTGCAGTTCCGGCTCACGATTGCACCGGCGATGGAACCTTAGGGCAGGGACGGCAGTTGAGGCCTCGTGGCCGCGCATTGAACACAGGGCTAACGGCGCCCGCGCCCGTGACGGCAACCGCGATACAAAAGGAGGTGGCCATGCTTGGATGGGCTCTGACATTTCTGGTGGTTGCGCTGCTCGCCGGGATCTTCGGCTTCGGCGGTGTCGCGTCGGCCTCCATGGGGATCGCCCAGGCGCTGTTCTTCATCTTCCTGGTCGGGTTCCTGATCGCGCTGGTGATCTACCTGGTCGGCGGTCGCCGCGCGCCTCCGTAATCTCACAGCTTAAGGCGGCGGGCTTTTTCTGACGCCGATTTTCTGGCGAAAATGTCTCGATATGGCAACATGTTGCCAGCGTTAATTGTTCCTTAGGCGGGACCGGGTGTTATGGCCTTAAGGCGTGATCCGTGCGGGGAACATTCTCCGCGCGAATCGCATTTTTGAGGTTTGCAAGTGTCCCGGCTTGCCCAAGGATGACCGTGTAGAGACGGTATCGCTTGGGCGGCCGGAGACCCTTCCAGAGGGACGTCCCGCTCTCTGTCGGTGATAGGAGCACGACCATGGACATCAGCAAGAAAGACATCGACGCCGTCATCGCCGATGTCGCCGCCCTTAAGCGCGATCTCGCCAAAGCCATTTCCCGTTTCAAGGACAGCACGGCGGACACCGCCGAAGACGCCCAGGATTTCGTGGAAGAAATCAGTAACGAACTCGCCGGCATCGTGAAGGACGCCAGCAAGCGCGGCAGCCGCACCATGAAGTCCGTCGGCCGCAAAGTCGAGGACCAGCCGGTGGCGGCACTGCTGATCGCCTTCGGCGTCGGCTTCATCATCAGCCGCCTGATTTCCCGCTAACGGATTTATTCGTCAAAGGACGGGCAGAGGCGCCATGGAAAAGCTCATCAAGATCCTGATCGTGGCGTTCAGCGAGATGCGCCAGGCGCAGCGCATGACCGGGAGGATTTCCACCGCCGCCATGCTGTCGGTGTTCGCCTTCTTCACCACCCTGGGCATGCTCGGATGCGGCGTGGCGTCATTGTGGCTCACCCTCGCGCCGCGCGTCGGTAACGCGGAAGCGGCTCTGTGGTCGGCGCTCCTCCTGTTCGGGCTCACGCTCGGGCTCGGCACCGGCTCCTACCTCGTGATCAAGAACAAGGACAACGGCGGCGGCGCGTCTACATCGTCCGAGTTTTTCGACAATATCGGCGGCGAAATTGCCCGCGCCGTCAGCCAGAGCAAGGGCTCTGTGTTGCTCTCGGCGCTCCTGGCCGGCATGGCTTACGGCAGCACGCGCAAGTGACTTTAGGTTTGGCGCGCTGCGCCAATCCTAAAGTCATCCTCGGGCTCGGTCCGAGGATCCAGGGGCCGAGGATCCGGGGGCCGAATTCCGCCCGTAATAAGGATAAGTCATTATAAAATAACGTTGGTATGGCGACGGTATTTCTTGTCGCTCGCGCTGTGGCGGAGTATAAATGAGTTTAACTCATTTAGGGGTCCATGGCCGCACCGCAAGCCCGTCGCCGAGAACGTCTGAGCCCTGCCGCGCGTAAAACCGACATCATGCGCTGCGCGGGCGCGCTCCTGCGCGCCAGCGACGACCGCGACGGGATCGTCGCGGCAATCGCCCAAAACCTGGGCATCGTCGAAGGCACCGTCTACCGCTACTTCCCAACCAAACGCGACCTGATCATCCAGGTGGCGGAGGACTGGTATGAAGGCATGTTGGCGGATTACGACCGCGAACTCGCCGGGATCAGCGGGACCAGGGCGCGGCTGCGGTTCATGATCTGGCGCCATCTCACGGTGATGCACGACGAGCCCGCGATGTGCCGCCTGGTGCTGGATGAACTCCGCGCCGACGCCGGTTACCGTGAAACCACGATCTATCAGCTCAATCGTCTATACACCCAGCGCACCCTCGGTATCGTCAGGGAGGGCATCGCCTCGGGCGAGTTGCGCGCCGATGTGCCGCTGACCATGGTGCGCGACATGATCTACGGCGGGATCGAGCATCACTGCTGGGCCTACCTGCGCGGCGAGGGTAAGTTCTCGCCCGAGCAGGCGGCCGATGACATTGTCGCCATCGTCTATCGCGGTATCGCTGCGCCCGAGGAATCCGGCGCGCTCGCCCGCCTCGAGGACGTCGCCAAACGCCTGGAACGTTTCACCCAAACCCACACGGCAACCTGAGAACACACATGCTCAAGAAAGTCCTGATCGCCAACCGCGGCGAAATCGCCTGCCGGGTCATGCGCACCTGCAAGCGGCTGGGGATCGCCTCGGTCGCGGTCTACCATCACGAGGACCGCAACGCGCCGCACGTCGCCATGGCCGACGAGAAGGTGCAGCTCACCGGCCAGGTGCCGACCCAGGCCTATCTCGACCAGGAACAGATCGTCGCCGCCTGCAAGGCCACCGGCGCGGAAGCCGTGCACCCGGGGTATGGATTCCTGTCGGAGAACGCGGGGTTCGCCAAGCGCATCACCGAAGCGGGGATCACGTTCATCGGCCCCGATCCCGAAGTGATCACCCTGATGGGCGACAAGATCATCAGCCGCGAATTCGCCGCCAAGCATGGCATTCCGGTGGCGCCCAGCGCCAAACAGACCGGCACTATCGAGGCTTTCATCAAGGAAGCCGCCGCCATCGGCTTTCCCTTGCTGATCAAGGCGTCGGCCGGCGGCGGCGGCAAGGGCATGAAGATCGTGCGCAAGACCGAGGAACTGGAAGAGAACATCCGGGTCGCCGCCAGCGAGGCGCAGCGTTATTTCTCCGACGGCCGGGTCTACGCCGAACGCCTGGTGGACATGCCGCGCCATATCGAAGTGCAGGTGCTGGGCGACGGCAAAGGCAACGTGGTGCATCTGTTCGAGCGCGAGTGTTCGATTCAGCGGCGTTATCAGAAGGTGGTCGAGGAATCTCCCGCGCCGAACCTGCCGGCCAAGTTGCGCGACGAGATCTGCGCTTCGGCGGTTCGGCTGTGCGCCGCCGCCAAATACAAGAACGCCGGCACGGTGGAATTCATCCTGGGCTCCAAGGGCGAATACTACTTCCTGGAAATGAACACCCGGCTGCAGGTGGAACACCCGGTCACGGAAATCGTGCTCGGCCTCGATCTGGTCGAGGAGCAGCTCAAGATCGCGTCGGGGCAGGGGCTGGCGCTAAAGCAATCCGACATCAGGCAAAATGGCCACGCCCTGGAAGTGCGCGTCTGCGCCGAGCGGCCGGAGAAGGACTTCCAGCCCGCGACCGGCCGTGTCGGTGTCTTGCGTGTCCCCCAAGGCGAGGGGGTGCGCTGGGACGGCGGCATCCGCGAGGGCCAGGCCGTAACCCCGGCCTTCGACTCCATGCTGGCCAAACTGATCTCCTATGGCCCGGACCGCGCCACCGCCATCGGCCGCCTGGCGGGCGCGTTGCGCGATACCGTGCTGCTGGGCGTGCCCACCAATATCGACTTCCTGTCCCGCATCATGGCCAACCCGGTATTCAAGGACGGCAAGCTGCACACCGGGTTCATCAAGGAGCAGGGTGAATCCCTGATGCCCGCACCGGTTCCTGCGGCCACCGAGGCGGCCGTGGCGGTGGCGGCGCTCACCATCACCGACGATTTCCAGGCCTCGGCGTTCCATACGCCCGAGCCCTACGCCTCCATCGGCGCTTGGCGAAATTAAGCAGGCGGAATTAGGAGAAATCATCATGGCATTTGACATCGCCATCGACGGCCAGGAACGCACGGCCGACATCCTCGCCCGCAAGCCCGACCTCACGGTCTCCCTGGGCGATGCGGTCTATCCCTTGATCTATTCCGCTCATGCGCCGGAAGAGTTTGAAATCCAGATCGCGGGCAAAACCTACAAAGGCTTTCGTTATGCGACGGCAGAAGAGGTGCATGTGCGCCTCGACGGTCGCACCTTCGTGGTGGAACTGCCGCGGTTCGGTGGCGGCCACGGCGCCGGCGGCAAGCAGGACAACGAAATCCGTGCCGATATGCCGGGCACCGTGGTCTCCCTCCACTGCAAGGAGGGCGATGAGGTCACCTCCGGCCAGAAGCTGCTGACCATCGAGAGCATGAAACTCCAGATCAGCATGGTTGCGCCGCGCGACGGCGTGGTCGCCAAGCTGCCGGTGGCCGCCAACACCACCTTCGAACGGGGCGCGGTGCTCGCCGCCCTGAAGCCAGTCTAACGGGAATCCCGCCATGCAAGTGCTCAAGACCAAGATCAACACCGCGTCCGAGGATTTCCGCGTCCGCTATGCGCATAACAAGGGTCTCGCCGCGGCCCTCAAGGACAAGCTGCACCAGGTGCGCCATGTGCGCCCGCAGCGCGACCTCGACCGGCTCGCCAAGCAAGGCAAGCTCACACCGCGCCAGCGCATCGAGAAACTGATCGATCCCGGCACGCCGTTCCTGGAGTTGTCGTCGCTCGCCGCCAATATGGCCTACAACGGCGAAGCGCCGGGGGCCTCGGTGATCACCGGTATCGGCATCGTCTCGGGCCGGGAAGTGATGATCAACGCCGGGGATTCCACGGTGAAGGGCGGGGCCTGGTATCCGCTGACCGTGCAGAAGATCGTGCGCTGCCTGGATATCGCCATCGAGAACCACCTGCCGGTGGTCCATGTCTGCGATTCCGCCGGCGCGCAGTTGCAGCTTCAGTCCGAGGTGTTCCCCGACAAATACATGGCCGGGCGCATCTTCCGCAATCAGGCGGTGCTTTCGAAAATGGGCATCAAGCAGGTGTCCCTGGTGATGGGCCACTGCACGGCGGGCGGCGCCTATATCCCGGCCATGAGCGACTACAGCGTGATCGTGCGCGGCACCGGCGGTGTGTTCCTGGGGGGGCCGCCCCTGGTGAAAGCGGCCACGGGGCAGGTGATGACCGCCGATGAAATTGGCGGCGCGGACCTGCACACCCAGCTCAGCGGCACCGTGGACTACGCGGCGAATACCGAGGATGAAGCGATCGCCATGGGGCGCGAGATCATCGCCCAGTTCCAGGACAAACCCAAGGCGCGCACCAGGATCGGCCTCGGCCAGGCGCCGCTTTACGACCCGGACGAACTCTACGGCATCATTCCGGACGACATCAAAAAGAGCTTCGACATCCGCGAAGTCATCGCCCGCGTGGTCGATGGCTCGCGCTTCCACGAATACAAGCCCGACTATGGAACCACCTTGGTCACCGGCTACGCCGAGATTTGGGGCTTTCAGGTCGGAATCATCGCCAACAACGGCATCCTGTTCAACGACAGCACCAAGAAGGCGGCGCATTTCATCGAATTGTGCAACCAGAACAACACGCCGATCCTGTTCTTGCAGAACATCACCGGCTACATGGTGGGCCGCGACTACGAAATCGCCGGCATCACCAAGGACGGCGCCAAGATGATCATGGCCCAGGTGGCGAGTCACGTGCCCAAGATCACGGTCATGTGCCACGCCTCCTACGGCGCGGGGAACTACGGCATGTGCGGCCGCGCCTATGACGGGCGCTTCCTGTTCACCTGGCCCAATCACCAGATCGCGGTCATGGGCAACGAACAGGCCGCCGGAACGCTGGTCGACGTGAAACGCGCCCAGTTGGAGCGCACCGGCGCCAAGGTGGATCAGGCGGTGCTCGACAAGATCCGCGACGATACCATCAAGGCCTTCGCCACCCAGACCAGCGCCTATTATTCGACCTCGCAGTTGTGGGACGACGGCATCATCGACCCGACGGATACCCGCAACGCCCTTGGCATCGCCATCAGCGCCTCCCTGAACGCGCCGTTCGGGCCACAAGGGGCGGGGGTGTACCGGTTCTAGACCAGGGCTTTTGAAGCTGCGCTGCCTAAAGCGTGCCGCCGGCTACCGCGATTTCCTGCCGCTTCGGGGCTCGGGAGGCTTCACACCCATCGCCCAATCGGCTGACCGCAAATGAAAAGGGCCGCCCGGAAGGCGGCCCTTTTCATTTCTCTCGGCGTATGGCGCGGATTTACTTCACGGCTTGCAGGATGCTGACGTAGTTGGCGACGCCCGCCCCGCCCATGTTGAACAGGCCGGCCAATTCCGCGTCCTTCACTTGCATATCGCCGGCTTCGTTCGCCAGCTGCATGGCCTGGAGCACGTGCATGGAGACGCCGGTGGCGCCGATGGGGTGGCCCTTGGCCTTGAGACCGCCGGAGAGGTTCACCGGCAGTTTGCCGCCCTTGAACACCCAGCCTTCCTCCACGGCCTTGAAGCCTTCGCCCGGCTTGGTCAATCCCATGGCTTCGTATTCCATCAGCTCGGCGATGGTGAAGCAGTCGTGGGTTTCCACGGCGTCGAGGTCGAAGATGTTGAGCCTGGCGTCGCCGAGCGCCTTCTTCCAGGCGATCTCCGCGCCTTCCAGGTGGGTCATGTCACGCTTGCTCATGGGCATGTAGTCGTTGACCTGGGCGATGGAACGGATCGCCACGGCCTTCCGGGCGCCGAGCGCGATCTCGCCGTCCACCAGCACCGCGGCGGCGACGCCGTCCGAGATCAGCGAGCAGTCGGTGCGCCGCAACGGTCCCGCCACCAGCGGGTTCTTCTCGGATGGCGTGCGGCAGAACTCGTAAGACAGTTCCTTCTGCATCTGGGCGCGCGGGTTGAGCATGGCGTTGGTGTGGCTCTTGGCCGCGATCTTGGCGAGCGTATCGGAACGGTCGCCGTACTTCTGGAAATAGAGGTCGGCGATGCGGCCGAACACACCGGCAAAT
The DNA here is from genome assembly GCA_019694335.1 of Rhodospirillaceae bacterium. Taxonomy (GTDB): domain Bacteria; phylum Pseudomonadota; class Alphaproteobacteria; order Rhodospirillales; family Rhodospirillaceae; genus SHVO01. The sequence goes on from JAIBCD010000020.1 coordinate 46,976, forward strand.
CCGCCTTTGATGTCGGCTTCTTCGGCGACATAGGAGGCGTGCAGCAGGTTGTTGCCGGCTTCCTCGGCGCCGAGATGGGTCATCTTCTCGACGCCGACCACCAGCACCACGCGTGCGTTGCGGCCGCGGATGGCATTGACGGCGGCGTGCATGGCCGCGCTGCCGGTGGCGCAGGCGTTCTCGATGCGGGTGGCGCGCTTGAACCGCAGGTCCGGATGGGCGCCGAGGGTGAGAGAGGAGGCGAAGTCCTGCCGCGAGAAACCGGAGTTGAAATGACCGACGTAGATGTCGTCGATGTCCTTGGCTTCGATGCCGGCGTCCTTGATGGCTTCCTGCGCAGCCTTGACCATCAGGGTTTCCAAGGTCTCGTCGGCGAGCTTGCCGAACTTGGAGTGGTACCAGCCGATCATGCAGGCGTTCATGGAGAGCCCTCCTGGAAAATGCGTTGTCTTATGTGACCCCACGCTCGCGCGGGCGCAAGCGTTTAGCGGATATGACAGAGGGCAGACCCGCAAGTCTGCCCTCTGAGGTATGCATAGCTATTTAGATTCAAAGGCTTAGGCTGCGGCGGCCTTCACCTTCTCGACCCGGGCGCGGGCCTGGGCCCACTGCTCCTGGATGGCGCCCGGCGTCTTGTCGCCGAACTTGCCCAGGAACTCCTTCTGGTCGTCGATCTCGTGCAGCGCGCGGGCGCGGTCGATATGCATGAGCTGCTCGAACTTGGCCTTGGGATAGGCGAGGCCTTCCCAGGTCAGATCCTCGTGGCGCGGCATATAGCCGAAGGCGCTCTCACTCGCGCCGCCGCGTCCGTGGACCCGGTCCACGATCCAGGCCAAGGCGCGCATGTTCTCGCCGTAACCCGGCCAATAGAATTTGTTGTTTTCGTCGCGGCGGAACCAGTTGACGCGGAAGATCTTCGGCGGGTGCTTGAGCTGGGCGCCGAGAGCGAACCAGTGGCTCCAGTAATCGGCCATGTTGTAGCCGCAGAACGGCAGCATCGCCATCGGATCGCGGCGCACCGCCGCCTGGTTGTCGGCGGCCGCAGTGGCTTCCGAGCCCATGGTGGCGGCGAGGTAGACGCCATGGTTCCAGTCGTAGGACTGGAACACCAGCGGGAAGGTGTGCGAGAGGCGCCCCCCGAAAATAAAGGCTTCCACCGGTACGCCCTTGGGGTCATCCCACGACGGATCGAGGGTCGGGCAGGAGGAGGCGGGTGCGGTGAAGCGCGCATTCGGGTGGGCGGCGGGGCGGCCGGCCTCCGGCGTCCAGTCCTTGCCCTGCCAGTCGATCAGATGCGCGGGCGGCGTATCGGTCATGCCTTCCCACCACACGTCGCCGTCGTCGGTCAGCGCGCAGTTGGTGAAGATGGTATTCTTCAGGGTGAGCTGCATGGCGTTCGGATTGGTCTTGTCCGACGTACCGGGCGCCACGCCGAAGTAGCCGGCTTCCGGGTTGATGGCGTGCAGGCGTCCGTCGGCGCCGGGCTTCAGCCAGGCGATGTCGTCGCCCACGGTCCAGGCCTTCCAGCCCTCGAAGCCCTTGGGCGGAATGATCATGGCCAGGTTGGTCTTGCCGCAGGCCGACGGGAAGGCGGCGGCGACATAGGTCTTCTCGCCCTTCGGGGATTCCAGGCCCAGGATCAGCATGTGCTCCGCGAGCCAGCCTTCTTCCCGCGCCATGGACGACGCGATGCGGAGCGCGAAGCACTTCTTGCCGAGCAGGGCGTTGCCGCCGTAGCCCGAACCGTAAGACCAGATTTCGCGCTCTTCGGGGAAGTGGACGATGTACTTCTGGTCGGGATTGCACGGCCAGGTGCTGTCCTTCTCGCCGGGCTTCAGCGGCGCGCCGACCGAGTGAACGCACGGCACGAACTCGCCGTCATTGCCCAGCACGTCGAGCACCTTCTTGCCCATGCGGGTCATGATTTTCATGTTCACGACCGCGTAAGCGGAGTCCGTGATCTGGATGCCGATATGCGAGATGTCGGAACCGAGCGGGCCCATGGAGAACGGAATCACGTACATGGTGCGGCCGTGCATGCAGCCCTTGAACAGGCCGCGCAGGGTTTCCTTCATCTCGGCGGGGTCGGCCCAGTTGTTGGTGGGGCCAGTCTCGTCCTTGGTCTTTGAGCAGATGAAGGTGCGGTCCTCGACGCGCGCCACGTCGCCGGGATGCGAGCGGGCGAGGTAAGAGCCCGGCCGCTTCTCAGGATTCAGCGGGATGAAGGTGCCGCTTTCGACGAGCTGCTTGCAAAGGGCGGCGTTCTCTTCTTCGGAACCGTCGCACCAGTGAATCTGGGCCGGTTCGCACAGGGCGGCCACTTCGGCCACGAAGGCATTGATCGCGGAATGGGAGGTCGGTGAGCGCAACGGTGAGGGGACCATTTCTACCTTTGATTCCTCTGATGTTTGGCCGCTGGAAAAGGGGCGGCGAACGCTGGTATTCGCACCCGGGGGCACGGGGTGCAAGGCCTTTGCCGCGCAGGCATGCGTGACAAAACCAAAAGCTTTCCTGACCCGGGCCAGGCCCGAGTTATCCACAAGCTTCGGGCGGGTTCTGGTCGAAAAATTGATCCGTCATTCCGTGGTGCATTGCGGTATGGACCGCAACCGGTTGCGGTCAAAAAAATTCTCACGGGGAGCGCGCGAAACAATGCGTTGAAAAATGGCCCGCGAGGGAAGCGAGCAAAAGCCTGAGCGAGGGAAGCGAGCAAAAACCTGAGCGAGGGTAGCGAGCGAAAGCTATCCCGGAAAAAAGAAAGGTGGCGGCACCCACACACAAGCGCCACCACCCTTCACCCCCAGACTCGTAGGTGCGGGTGCCCGGGAAGGGGCCGCCCGCAGCCCGTTCTCTAGATCGCGCTGGGGCCGCGTTCTCCCGTACGGATGCGGATCACTTCGCTCACGGCCGAGACGAAGATCTTGCCGTCGCCGATCTTGCCGCTCTGGGCGGCCTGGCGGATGGCTTCCACGGCGGGTTCGACCTGGGCGTCGTCGACGACCACGTCGATCTTCACTTTCGGCACCAAATCGACCACGTATTCGGCGCCGCGATAGAGTTCGGTGTGGCCTTTCTGGCGGCCGAAGCCCTTGACTTCGAGCACGGTCAGACCCTGAACGCCGATGTCGGAGAGGGCCTTCTTCACTTCGTCCAACTTGAAGGGCCGGATGACGGCTTCAATCTTTTTCATGTGATGTCCTTTTCGAGTGGCTGGGCTCGGGCGGGCGGTTCGGGCGCGGGACGGAATTCCGCCCCGCGCCCAAATCACGCCGTTAGCCGAGCACTTCCCCATGCTGGGTGACGTCCAGGCCTTCGCGTTCGGAGTCCTGATCGACGCGCAACCCGATGGTCATGTTGATGACCAGGAGGATGATCAGGGTGGCGATGGCGCAGTAGCCGGCGGTGGCGCCGATACCGATGATCTGGGTGATCACCTGGCCCGGGTGGCCGTCGATCAGGCCGCCCTTGGCCATGTCCGGAGCCGAGGAACTGCCGGTCATGATCGAGGCACGGGCGAACACACCGGTCAGGATGGCGCCGATGATGCCGCCGACGCCGTGGACGCCGAAGGCATCCAGGCTGTCGTCATAGCCGAACATGTGCTTCACGCTGGTGGCGCCGAAGTAGCAGAACACGCCGGCGGCGAGGCCGATGACCAGCGCGCCGACCGGGTCGACGAAACCCGAGGCCGGCGTGATGGCGACGAGGCCGGCCACCGCGCCCGAGATGATGCCGAGCACCGACGGCTTGCCACGCAGCATCCACTCCATGAACATCCAGGTCAGGCCGGCCATGCCGGTGGCGATCTGGGTGACGGCCATGGCCATGCCGGCGTTGGCTCCGGCGGATACGGCGGAACCGGCGTTGAAGCCGAACCAGCCGACCCACAGCAGCGAGGCGCCGATCAGGGCGTAGAGCAGGTTGTACGGAGGCATCGGCTCGGTGCCGTAGCCGAGGCGCTTGCCCATGACGAGGGCGCAGACCAGGCCCGCGATCCCGGCGTTGACGTGGACGACCGTGCCGCCAGCGTAGTCAAGCACGCCCATGCCGAACAGCCAGCCCGACGGATGCCAGACCCAATGGGCGATCGGCGCGTACACCAGGAGGCTCCAGGCGATCATGAACACCACCATGGCCGAGAACTTCATGCGGTCCGCGAAGGCGCCGCAGATCAGGGCCGGGGTGATGATGGCGAAGGTCATCTGGAAGCACATGAACACCGCTTCCGGGATGGTCGGGGCCAGGCCATGGACTGAATCGACCTCGAGGCCCATCAGGAACAGCCGCGACATGCCCCCGAAGTACGGGGATCCATCCGTAAAGGCGATTGAGTATCCGATCACCGCCCACAAAACCGTGATCAGGCAGGTGATGGTGAAGCTCTGCATGGCGGTGGCGAGGATGTTCTTCTTGCGGACCATGCCGCCGTAGAACAGGGCCAGGCCGGGAACCGTCATGAGCAGCACCAATGCCGTGGAAGTGAGCATCCAGGCGGTGTTGCCGCTGTCCTGCTTCGGCGCTTCGGGCGCCGCCGGAGC
>JAIBCD010000104.1 GCA_019694335.1 Rhodospirillaceae bacterium
CCTTGTTCTTGATGTGAACGTAGGCCCCAACGGTGTATCCGCGCCCCTCCACGTCGGGCTTATAGGCGACATACGCATTTGAATAGCGGTCGTTCTTCGTGTCGGTGCGCGTGCAGGTCACCGTTTCCAATCCCAGCAGGCGCTTGCCAGCCGGCGCCCGCACGCCAGGTGCAGGGCGAGGCGCGTGGATAGAAAGGATCGAGGTTAAAGCGGGATCGGTTCCTGTGAACCGACCCCGGCAGTAGCTACACCCGCAGATCCTGGTCCGGCGTCGAACTGATCTTGTGGATAGCCAGGTCCGGCCCGGAGAACTCGTCTTCTTCCGAGAGCCTGATCCCGACCGTGGCCTTGAGCACGCCGTAGACCGCGAAGCCCGCGATCACCGCGATGAGGATGCCGGTGAGCGTGCCCACCAGCTGCGCACCGAAGCTCACGCCACCCATGCCGCCCAAGGCCTCGAGGCCGAACACCCCGCACAGGATGCCGCCCAGGGTGCCGCACAGGCCGTGCAGCGCCCAGACCCCGAGCACGTCGTCGAGCTTGAGGCGGTTCTGGCAAAGGTTGAAGGCGAACACGAACAACATACCCGCGAGGCCGCCCGTCACCAGCGCGCCCAGCGGGTGCATCACGTCGGACCCCGCGCACACCGCCACCAGGCCCGCCAGCGCGCCGTTATGCACGAAGCCCGGGTCGTTGCGGCTGACGAACAGGGCCGTCAGCGTGCCGCCGACCATGGCCAGCAACGAGTTCACCGCCACCAGGCCCGAGGCCGCGCCGAGTTTCTGGGCGCTCATGACGTTGAACCCGAACCAGCCGACGCACAGGATCCAGGCCCCGAGCGCCAGCCAGACGATATTGGAAGGCGCCATCGGCGCCGCCCTGCCGTCGGCGCGGAACCGGCCCTTGCGATTGCCGAGCGTGATCACGGCGCCGAGCGCGATCCAGCCGCCCATGGCGTGGACCACCACCGAACCGGCGAAGTCGTGGAACTGGACGCCGAACGTATCCTGCAGGAACGCCTGGAAGCCGTAATTGCCGTTCCAAGCCATGCCTTCGAAGAACGGATAGACCAGGGCCACCAGCACCAATGTCGCCACGAATTGCGGATAGAACTTGGCGCGCTCCGCGATCCCGCCCGAGATGATCGCGGGCACGGCGGCAGCGAAGGTCAGCAGGAAGAAGAACCTGACCAGCGAATAGCCCTGGTCGCCGCCGTCACGGCCGACGATGGCCTGGGCGCTGTCCAGGAAGCCGACGCCGTAGGCCAGCTGATAGCCGACGAAGAAATACGCGATGGTGGATGCGGAGAAATCCGCGAGGATTTTGACCAGCGCGTTGACTTGCGCGGTCTTGCGTACGGTGCCGACTTCCAGGAACGCGAAGCCGGCGTGCATGGCGAGCACCATGACGGCGCCCATCATGAGGAAAAAGACATCGAATCCGATCACGGATCCCTCCCGCTTGTGTGTGTGTATGAAATGGCTCCCGATCCTCCCGACCCCATGAAGCCCAGGTCCGTGCGGCTGTTTTGTCCGGCGCCTCCCCATGCATGGGCAAAAAGGCGGCTCGCCGTCGCTTGCGAGTCGCCGCCTCCCGCCCGCTATTCAAAAAGCATGCCGGATATTTTTGTGTGCGAATTCAGATGTTTAGTGAACGGCGGCCAGGGTGGAGCCCAAATGCGCGCCAGCCGCCGCAAGGTGCGATTAAATTTTACGCACTACCCGGAAACGCAGCGTGTTGCCCTCGGCGGGCAGGATCTCCACCTCATGGCCCTGGGCGGCGCAGAACGCGGGCACGTCCTTGAGCGCCGCCCGGTCGGTCGCCAGCAACTCAACCTCGGCGCCCACAGGCGATAACAGCAGCACTTTGCGCAGGCGCAAGACCGGCAAGGGGCAGTTGAGCCCCCGGGCGTCGATAGTCTTATGTGCCGCGCCTTGCGTCATTGCTGCGGCACTATACTGTGCGTCCCGCATGAGTGGAGCCCAATGCTGATCTCGGCCGTTCTTTTCGGGCTTGTCCTTGGCGCCATCATTGGCGCGGCCGCCTTCCTGATCAATTTCTGCGTCCTGGGGGCCGTGGCGGACATCCTGTTCGCCACCGACTGGCGGCGCATGCGGGCCTGGATGCTGGCGGCGGGGATCGCGCTCCTGGGCACGCAAAGCTTATCCGCCGCCGGCTTGATCGTTGCCGGGCAACCGGATACCGCCGTCCCCTGGCGCGCGATCCTCGCCGGCGGTGTGATGTTCGGCTACGGCATGGCGCTGGCGGGCGGCTGCCTCAACCGTGCGCTGGTGCGCCTCGGCGCGGGCTCGCTCAAATCCCTGGTGATCCTGGCGGTGGCCGGCCTGACCGCGGCGGCAGTGCAGGCGGCGGCCGGCGCGTCCGTCCCCGCCACGCTCTCCGACACGCCGCAGGTGGTGACCTGGGTGCTCGCGATCCTCGTCGGGGGCGGCCTGACGGCCCTGGCGCTGGCGGACTCCTGGTTCCGCCAGGGCTGGCGCGATGTGCTGGGCAGCATCGTGATCGGCCTATGCATTGCGCTGGCCTGGCTCGCCACCACATGGCTCGCGGACCCCACCCCCGTGAATTTCGCCCAATCCGCGGGCGATCTGTTCGCGCTCGCCGCGCCACACGCGGGTTTGGATAGGGGCCTGGGCCGGATGCTGGGGATCGCGTTGCTCGCGGGCGTGCCGCTGGGCGCCTTCCTGGCGGCGGTTATGACGCGCAACCTGGGCTTCGAAACCTTCACCGACCGCGGCGAGTTCGCGCGCAATATCATCGGCGGCATCCTGATGGGCGCTGGCGGCATCCTGGCCTGGGGCGACACCTTCGGTCAGGGCCTCTCGGGCCTCGCCATGCTGTCGGTCACGGCGCCGGTGGCTATCCTCGGGATGTTCCTGGGCTGCCTGTGGGGCATCCGCGCCTTCGAGGCCGGCGGCGTCTGGCCCGGACTCAAACTCGCGGTGACGCAGCTTCTGAAGCACTAACCTTTTTTGGCCGCCACGACCCGCTGCAAGGCGGCCAGATCCTTGGCGATGGCGCGGCCGGTGGCCTTTTCCATGTTCCGGTAGCGGCGCAGCACGTCCTTGCCCAAAGCCGTCAGGCGCGCGCCGCCCCCGCCGCCGCTGCCACCCTTTGAGGTGGTGACCACCGGGCGCTTGAACATGACGTTGAGTTCCTCGATCAGCAGCCAGGCGCGGCGGTAGCTCATGGCCATGGCGCGGCCCGCGGCAGCGATCGAGCCGGTCTCCGCGATATGCTGGAGCAGGTCGGCCTTGCCCGGCCCCAGGGGAACATTTGTCCCGAAGTAGACCCGAAGACGCGCACCGATCAGGGGTTTCTTGCTCTTGACCATGAGGTTTTTCTCCGTCCCGGGCAGTATACATCGCACCCCGCGCGCGCCGCTATTCTCCCACTCTCTGGCGGCTTAAGATGCCCCTTTGGCGTTCCGGAGACGATGATGCCCCTGCCACCCGACCAGGTTTTTTATGTCAGCCCCGATGAGATCGCCGCCTGGCGTGATGCGGACCAAGCCGTGATCGTCGACGTGCGCGAGGAGAACGAGTGGCAGGACGCTCATATCCCGGGCGCGATCCTGATGCCGCTGTCGCGCTTCGACCCCGCCGCCATCCCCGACCCGGGCGCCAAGCACCTGGTGTTCCACTGCCGCAGCGGCCGCCGCTGCGGCATGGCCGCCGAGATTGCGGTCGCCGCCGGCTATAAAGGCGTGATCAAGCGCATGGAGGGCGGCTTCCTGGCCTGGTCCGCGCTCGGTCACGACCAGGAACCGGGCTGATACCGTCGTGGCCGAACAACCCATCTTCGGCCAGGAAGCCAACCGCCTGTTCCTGGTGGTCGTCGACCAGTCGGAGGAGTTCCCCGCCGCGCTCAAATACGCCTGCGCCCGCGCCAAGCGCACCGGCGGACGCGTGGCGCTGCTCTATGTCTACAATGTCGACAAGGAATTCCATCACTGGAAATTCGTGAACCGCATGGCCGACGCAGAAGCCCGCGCCGAGGCCGAGAACATCCTCAAGCTCCACGCCCTGCGCGTGGTGCAGGAGACCGGCCGCACGCCCGACACCTACGTGCGCGAGGGCGACAAGCGCATCGAGCTGTTCGCCCTGGTGAAGGAACACCCGGAGATCTCCATGCTGGTGCTGAGCTCCGCGCCCGGCAACAAACCCGGCCCGCTGGTGGCCGCGGTCACCGGCAAGTTCGCCGGCAAGATCGGCATTCCCGTGACGGTGATCCCGGGAACGCAACGCCAGGAAAACGTCGCCGCCTAAATCACCCCATTGAACGCGCCGCCGTCGAGCAGGATGTTCTGGCCGGTGAGGTAGCGCGACTGGGCGCTGGCGATGAAGGCAATCCAGGCGCCGAAGTCGTCGGGATCGCCGGCGTGGCCCACGGGGATTTCCGCCACGCGCGCTGCTTTCACTTCCGATTCCGGCACGTTCTGGCTGGCGGCCATGCGGCCGAAGTATTGCTGCATGCGCTTGGTCTCGAACAATCCGGGCAGCAGGTTGTTGACCGTGACGCCATGCGGCGCCACTTCGCGCGCCAGCGCCGCGGTGAAACCCGTGAGTCCGGCACGGGCGGCGGTGGACAGGCCTAAAAGCGGGATCACCATTTTCACGGCGCCCGAGGTGATGTTGATCACGCGGCCCCATTTGCGCGCGATCATGCCGTCGACCACCGCCGTGGTCAGATGGATCGCCGACAGCATGTTGTCGTTGATCACCTTGTCCCAGGCGGCTGGCGTCCAGGTGCGGAAGTCCCCGGGCGGCGGGCCGCCGGCGTTGTTCACCAGGATGTCGGGCGACGGTGTCACCTTGAGCAGCGCAGCGCGGCCTTCGGCCGTGGTGACATCGGCGGCCACGGCGGTGACCTTGGCGCCGGTGGCGGCCTCGATCTCGGCGGCGGCGTCCTTCAGCTTGCCGGCGTCGCGGCCGTTCATGGTGACCTTCACCCCTGCGCGCGCCAAAGCCGCCGCGCTCGCCTTGCCGAGCCCGGCGCTGGAGCCGCAGACAATCGCCGTCTTTCCGGCAAGCCCAAGATCGATCCCGTTTTGCACGTCAGCCTCCCAATAGGCGTTCGATAGCCGCGGCGATTTCGGTCGCCGCGTTCGGCGGCGCGCCCGACACGGCGCCCGCGGTTTCCAACGGTGTCGCAAGCCCGAGGCGGTAGAGCTCGCGGTGCAGCCGGGCGTGCTTCGCGCCCACCAGATCCGGCGGCGCATAGATATGCACGGGCTTTCCGGTGGCGGAGGCTTCCGAACACATGGAGACCGAATCGCCGGTGACGACGATGCGGTCGGCCAGCGCCAGATAACCCAAATATGGATTGTCCCCGCCCCGGCTCCACAAAAATGCGTAACGCGGTTCGGGGATATTTTCGAGCAAAGCCGCCTCGGCGTCCGCACCGGTGCGGCGCGAGGTGGTGAGCAAGACCGACCCGCCCAATTCCGCCGCCAGCGCCGCCGCGCGGCGGCCGAGGTCGGCCGCGGCCTGTGCCGGGAATGGACGGCTGTGGGTGGCGCCGCCCACCATCACCGCGACGAACGGCCGCCTGAGGTGGTTGAAACGCGGCGACCAGGTTTCCGCGGCGGCAGCCAGCATCGCATGCGTGAGCCGGTGCGGCGCGCCGGTGATGCGCAGGATGTTGGTGGCATCGCCGCCCGGCAATTCACAGTCATGGCGGGGCACGGCGATCAGGTCGAAGTCCCCGGCCGCGCGGCGTCCCGGATACATGATCTGGACGATTCGGGTTTGCCCGCCCGATTGGCGTTTGATCCAGCGGGCGACGGGCGCGGTGCGGCGCCCGGCGCCGATCACGAGGCGCGGCCACGGCGGTGCAAGCGCCATGCGGCTTTCGCCGGTGAGGCCGAGGAGGCTCGGGCCCTGAAGGGGCAATTTGGCCAGGGGTGTGTAGCGGATGTGCTTTGTGCTGAAAGGCCTGCCCGCCATCTCCCGCAGCGCCTCGGCCACGCCCAGCGCCTGGGCGACATTGCCGGCGCGGTCGTCGGTCAGCACCCAGATCGAGTTATCCACAGGCTCGGCCATGAGAATATCCTAGCGGTCCCGAGGCCAATGCCGCTAAAAAAATCCGACATAACACCCTAAGGGATTCCTCGCCTCATGACCGCCATCACCGGCCGCACCGACCGCCAGAAGGCGGCGGCCCATACCGTCGCCAAGATCCTGTTGGAAACCCGCGCGGTCAATTTCCGGCCCGAGGAGCCCTATAAGTTCACTTCGGGTATCGCCAGCCCGGTCTATATCGACTGCCGCAAGCTGATCTCCTTCCCGCGCGCGCGGCGCAAGATCACCGAGCTCGCGCGCATCGAGATCGAGGAAAGCGTCGGCCACGAGAACATCGACGCCATCGCCGGCGGCGAGACCGCCGGGATTCCTTACGCCGCCTGGATCTCCGACGCGCTGATGCTACCCATGCAGTATGTGCGCAAGAAACCCAAGGGCTTCGGCCGCATGGCCCAGATCGAGGGTGACCTCAACGAAGGCCAGCGCGTGGTGCTGGTGGAGGATCTGGCCAGCGACGGCGGGTCCAAGCTCTTGTTCATCCAGGCGCTGCGCGACGCCGGCGCGACGTGTGACCACTGCTTCGTGGTGTTCTTCTACGGCGCCTTCCCGGGCGCCCTGGAAAGCCTGGCCAAGGCCAATATCTCCATGCACTACCTGTGCACCTGGTGGGATGTGCTGGAAGCCGCCGAGCAGCTCAAGTACTTCTCGGCCCCCGCGATCGCGGGTGTACGCGCGTTCCTGAACGACCCGTTCAAATGGTCGGTCGCCCACGGTGGCAAAGGCGCGGAATAACGCCCGCGGCCGCCTGACCGGCGAGAACGGCCACGAGGCCGGAAGCGACGGCGAAGCGAAGCGCTTCGATCATGTCCGTTCCACAACAAGATTGGATGAAAGCGCCGCGAATACCTTGGCCTCGCTATTCGGCGGCGAGTAGCTGGCGCTCGGCCAACGGCAGCGAGATCGTCACGCGCAGGCCGCCTTCGGGGCGGTTGGTGAGATAGACGTCGCCGCCCATGCTGCGGATGGCGTTGCGCCCGATGGTCATGCCGAGGCCGGTGCCGCCGGTCTGGCGCGAGCGCGAACGTTCCAGCCTGGTGAACGGCGCGAACACCCGCTCCATATCGACGACGGGAATGCCGGGTCCGTCGTCGTCGATATGGATGGCGACATCGGCGCCGTGCGGCTCGACGATGACGCGGGCGCGGCTGCCGTATTTCACCGCGTTGTCGATGAAATTGGTGATCGCGCGCTTGAACGCAAGTGGCCGCGCATACAGGCCAAGACTGTCCGGCCCGGTATAGACCACATCCTTGCCGGCCGCCTTATGATCGAAACACACGACCGCGACGATGGCCGCGGCGTCCACCTCGGTCGCCATTTCGTTGGCGGCGTCGTCGCGGGCGAACACCAAGGTCGCCGAGATCATCGCTTCCATCTCGTCCAGGTCGGTCAGCATCTTGCGGCGCTGCGTGTCGTCGTCGATGAATTCGGCGCGCAGCCGTAATCTTGTGATCGGCGTACGCAAGTCATGGGAGATCGCCGCCAGCATCTGGGTACGGTCCTGGATGAACCGCTGCAGGCGGGTCTGCATGGTGTTGAAGGCGCGCGCCGCGCGGCTGACCTCGGACGGACCGCCCTCGCCCAGCGGCGCGGCGTTCACGTCCACGCCCAGGCGCTCGGCCGCCGACGCGAATGTCGACAGGGGGAACGTCGCGCTGCGTACGCCCCAGAAGGCGATCAACCCCACCAGCACGGAAATCGCGGTCAGCCAGAGGAACGGCAGGTATTGCCCTTGCGGCTCGCCGACGTTGAGCAGCACGCGGGCATTGAGCCAGATGTCGGTCTTGGCGGTGCTGCCGTCGCTGAAACGGTCGCCTTCGCTCACCGCCTTGATCGAAACGCGGAACAGCGCCTCGTCCACGGTCGGAGCGTCGTCGTGGAGCAAACCCTCCTCGCGCCGCGCCTGCTCCTGACGGGAAAAGAAGCGCCGGAAGGCGCGCGCGACCGATCCCGCGGACGACACCTCGGCCTCGCTCGGCTGGGTCTTGGGAACGGCGTCGAAGTCGTCTTCGAACCGGGACCGGGCCTCTTCGTCGATGGCCGCGGCTTCGGCCTGGAAGCCGCCATTGATATGGGCGTCGACCTTGATGTCGGTGCCGCGCGGGAATTCGGCGGCCAGTTTCTTCAGCACAACACGCGAGGCCAAGCGGTTTTCGGATTCCTTCACCACTGGCGCCCCGCGCGTGATGGCGAGGCTCATGACCGGCGAGGAGAAGCGGGTGATCAGCGCCACCTGCTCGTCGCGCGGCACGCGTTCGACCATGCGCTTGATGACGATGATCTGATCCGCGGCCTGGGATGCGGCGGCCGCGACCGCGGCCTCCTCGCGGAATACGACATAGAAGCCGAGCGACGCGATATTGATGAGAGCTACGACGGAAAAAAGTGCAAGGAGAACCCGCCCATTGACGCTTTGCGGGATCAATCGCTTCATGCAGGCCTGACTTCCGCTGTGAACATGTAGCCGCCCCCGCGCACGGTCTTGATCAGGGCGGGGTTCTTCGGGTCTTCCTCGATTTTACGCCGAAGACGGCCCACCTGCACGTCGATTGAGCGGTCGAACGGGATCGCCGCCCGGCCCCGGGCCATATCGAGCAATTGGTCGCGGTTGAGCACCCGGCGGGGGTGATCGACGAAGGCGATCAGCAGGTCATACTCCCCTGCGGTCAAAGAGATTTCCCCGGTTTCGCGCTGCAGGGTGCGGGTCGTGGGATCGAGTTCGAAGGCGGCGAAGGACAGCTTCTGGGTACGGGTTTCCGGGCTGTCGTTGGCCCCGAGTCCGCCCACCCGGCGCAAGACCGCCTTGATCCGGGCCGCCAGTTCGCGCGGGTTGAAAGGCTTGGCCATGTAATCGTCGGCGCCTACTTCGAGGCCGATGATCCGGTCCACTTCCTCGCCCATGGCGGTGAGCATGATGATCGGGATCGAGGACTCGGTGCGGATCTGCTTGCACAGGGTCAGGCCGTCCTCGCCCGGCATCATCAGGTCCAGGACCACGAGGTCGAAGGCCCAGTCCTGTAACGCCTGGCGCATCTCGCGGCCATCGCGCGCGGTTGTAACGCGGAAATCGTGCTTGGATAGAAACCGTGACAACAGGTCGCGGATCTCGGCGTCGTCATCGACGATCAGGATATGCGGCTTGGGAGTTTCACTGGCGCTGGACAACGGCATGGCCCTCATAACGAGATAACTGGGCGGTAATTTTATGAGTCCGGTTCGCTATCTCCAAGAAAGCCCGGGTTAATTTTGGCAACACCCTGTAAGGGAACGGCGGACCGTTACAGGGCGGTTACAGACTTGTCTGACTACATGTTCAATCACGGCGCCGGCTCCCGCGCTTTGGCCAAAGGATCGGCCTCGCCGGCCAAGGCCGCACGTAGAAACCCAAACATGCGCCGGCGCAGGTCGACGCCGTGCCATGGCTCGGTCGAGACGTTGCCGGCGAAATTCTGACCGAGGAGTCCGTGGTCCTCGCGCGGATAGACCACGAGTTCCACCGGCACATTGCTCTGCTTGAGCGCGCGCCACATCTCGATGGACTGGCCAAGCGGGTCTGTACGGTCCACATCGCCTTGAACCAACAGGAACGGCGTCTTGGCGGACGAGACATAAGCCAAGGGGCTTTGACGCCACGCGTCCTGGAAATGATCCCACGGCTTGCCGTAGTACCAGCGGTCGTACCAGGAGCCGTCCTCGGTGCCGTACTCGCTGAACTGGTCGATGACCGGTGCGCCCGAGATCAGCGCCTTGAAGCGCGTGGTCTTGCCGGCGACGAAACCCGCCATCTCGCCGCCGTAGGAGTAGCCCATCAGGGCCATGCGGCCGGGGTCGATGGGGTAGTCTTTCAGCACGGTGTCGACGCCGGTCATGATGTCGCGGTAGTCAGCGCCGCCCAGGTCGTTCTTGTTGGCGCCGGTGAACGTGGCGCCGTATCCGGTGCTGCCGCGCGGGTTGGTCTGGAACACCGCCCAGCCCTCCGCCGCCAGCATCTGCACCAGGTTGGAATAAGTATCGGCGAAACGCCCGGCGGGACCGCCATGCACAACCACGACCAGCGGCACCTTCCCGGCGGCTTTCGGCGGCATGTAAAGCAGGCCCTCGACCGTCAGGCCGTCGTTCTGCCATTTCACCAGCTTGCTCGGCACGATCGGCCAGTCGGCCGGTGCCATGGCGGGCGCATCGACCCTGACCACCGCGCCGCCCAGACGGGCCGCGTGGAACACGGCCGCCGGCTGGTCGGGGCCGGTGGCGACCATGGCGAAGCCGTTCTGCGCCGCGTTGGTGACCAGCGCGGCGACCACGGGATGCTCGGTATCGAACCAGGTGGGCGTGCCGTCCCGGGTCGAGATCCGCGCGATACGCTGTTTCATGTGGGTGGGGATGGTCATCACCAGGTCGCCGTTGCGGTCGACGATGAAATCGCCGGGGATCGAACCGTCGAAGCCGCGCGTGAGGTTCTTCACCGCGCCGGTCTTCAGGTCTTTCACGTGCAGGTCGTTGCAACGCGGCGGCGCATCGTCGGCGCATTGATCCATGAAGGCGATGCGCTCGCCCGGCAGGCGCGCAACCGTGCCGGCGGTCGAGGGGATGTCCATCCTGGTGGAACTGCCGTCGGTCTTCATCCGCCAGAAGGTGGCGTTGGGGCCAGTGACGTCCGACTGCGGGTCGGTGGTGACGATCATGTCGGCGCCGTCGAACGCCCACCGCACGCTCAGGAACCGGCCGCCGAGCGGCAGGGCGCGGGCGGCGCCGGTGGCGGCGTCCACCATATAAAGCTTGGTGCGGTCGTGATCGTCGTCGTCGCGGTGGAGATAGGCGTCGTCCTTGCGGTCCTTGCGCGCCTTGTCGGCGGAGGTTTCGGGATCGTCGGCCCACAGCACGATGTTCTTACCGTCGGGTGACAGGGAGAAGCCGCGCACCGACGGTGCCGATGCCGGCTTGGCGCCACCCCAGGCGCCCGTTACCGCGCCGTCCTTCAAGGACAGTTGCAGCCGCGCCGGCTCGCCGCCGTCCAGCGGTAGGCGAAAGATCGTACGCTGGCCGTCGTTGCTGGCCATGTACAGGATCGCGCCGCCGTCCGCGGTCCATTGCGGACCGGCGGCGCCGGTGAAGGCCTTGTCGGAGGTAAGCTGGCGCGCGGGCGCTCCCGGCGCCAGCAGCCACAGCCGCGCCTGGCCGCCGTTCGCGGTGCTGTCGGTGATCATGGCGGCGATGCGCTTGCCGTCGGGCGCGAGCGCCACCTGGCGCACCGCGCGCACCTGCTCGCGCACCTGGTCGTTCATCCTGAACGGCTCGGCCGCCGCCGCGGGCAACACGAACACCGCCGCGAGCGCGGCCGCGATGATCGCCTTCATGCCGACCCCCGATGTGAGCGCAACAGTATGCTGCGCTGCACATGGGA